>NZ_JACEFC010000057.1 GCF_014180715.1 Nocardioides stalactiti
TGGAGGTCGTCCAGGGTCGCGGCAGCCGTCGACGGCTGGATCGCATCGCTGGACGCCGTGGGCGCCGGTGCGACGTAGGGGTCGTCGGACTGGCAACCGGTCAGCGCCGCGCCGACGACGACCGCAGCGGCCAGCGACCACCGGGTGCTTCGCCGGAGGCGCAGCCGCGCGCGATCAGCCGGGGCGGACCGCACCGACGTACGGCATCGAGTGCAGGTCGGCGACCCGGACGCCCGCACCGGGGTTGGCCGCTCCCGCGATCAGGCCGTTGCCGATGTACATCTCGACGTGGCTGATGGGGCTGTAGTAGAAGACCAGGTCCCCGGGCTGCAGGTCGCTCTCGGCGACCCGGGTGCCGCTCCCGAACTGGGCGCTGGAGGAGTGCGGCAGCGAGACGCCCGCCTGCGCCCAGGCCACCATGGTCAGGCCGGAGCAGTCCCAGGCGCTCGGACCGGCCGCGCCGAAGACGTAGGCATCTCCCACCTGGGACATCAAGAAGTTCACCGCAGCGGCCGCACGACCCTCCGCGGGGACCGAGGACGGCGCCCGCGTGTCGCTATCGCGCGACAGGATCGCCTCGCGCTCCTTGGCCTCGAGCTCGTCGAGAAGGTCCTCGGCCTCGGCGAGCTTGTCGTCGACGGTCTCCTTCTCCTCCTGGAGCTCGGCCTCGATGTCGGCCACCTGGTCCCGCCGGTCGGCGGTCTCCTTGCGGCGGATCGCGTAGGCCTTGAGCTCGTCGTTGTAGTCGGAGAGGAGCGACGCCTGGAGGTCGCCCACGGTCGTGAACGTGGACAGCTCGTTGAGGAAGGCGTCCTCGTCGGCATTGAGGAGCTCGGCGGCAGGACCGAGGGTCTGGCCCTGGAACTGGCGGATCACGGAGTCACGGACGTCGGAACGGACCGCGGCGACGGTGTCGCCCTGACGGACCTCGTCGGACTGGAGGGACTCCAGCTCGTCGTTGAGCTCCTCGAGCTCGAGCTTCGCGTCGTGGTAGCGCTCCTGGGCCTGCTCGGCCTCCTGGAACAACCGGTCGACGCGGGCTCGGACGTCGTCGATGTCGGGCTCGGCCTGCGCGGGACCGGACGAGCTCACGGCCAGGCAGACGGATGCGGTGAGCGCGAGCGCGCTCAACGTCGTGGTGATGCGCTTGTGGCCGTTCAGCACGTGCTGGCGGTCCCCTTCGGTGTCGTACGCCTACCGGGTGAGCTGACGGGTTCGGGCACGACTTGCCCTACCCGTGCTCCTCGCGGCTCCGAGCGGCCGCGCCTCGCACGGGATTCACCCCAGGTGGTGGTGGGTCCCCGGCTCCGGGACCTCGCGATCGCTCGCGGCGGCTCCGGACTCGACGCGGTGTCCGCGCGGATCGGTCGATCCACTGCCACGGACACCTGAGCGACAAGCCTAGACCGCCGTCGGAGCCTGACCAAACCCCGGCACGCCGTGCGATGAGCACCGGCGACCGAGACGAACGCCACAGCCGTCACACGGGTCTCACCGGCCTCAGGCGGACTCCACCTCGGGTCCGTCGACCGGCTGCACGAGCCGCAGTCGCGGCACCAGCCCCTCGGCCGCGAGCACGTCGAGCGCGCGCAGCTCCTCGTCGTCGATGGTCAGCTCCGGCGGCGGCCCGAGCAGCACGGTCACCACGCAGTCGTGGCACGCAAGTCCACGCACCAGGCAGGTGTCACAGTCGATCCTCGTCGTCATGCCCGCACCGTGACATCGCCCCCCGACACAACCTCCCCCGGACCGACACCACCCCGTTGCGGCACGCGTCCCGCAACGTGTCGGGGGTCCGTCCTAACGTCAGCCCATGACCGCAGCGCCCGTCCGCACCCGTTGGGAGGAGCAGCGCAGCTTCGACGAGCTGGGCCGCCCGCTGCGGGACGTGACGTTCTGCGTGGTCGACCTGGAGACCACCGGTGGGTCGGTCGGCGATGGTGACCGGATCACCGAGATCGGCGCCGTCAAGGTGCGCGGCGGCGAGGTCGTCGGCGAGTTCCAGACCCTCGTCAACCCGCACACCTCGATCCCCCCGTTCATCGCGGTCCTGACCGGGATCACCAACGGGATGGTCGCCGACGCGCCCCCGATCAGCTCCGCGCTGCCGGCGTTCCTCGAGTTCGCCCGCGGGTCGGTGCTCGTGGCCCACAACGCCCGATTCGACGTCGGCTTCCTCCAGCACTTCGCGCGCGAGCTCGATCTCTCCTGGCCCGACTTCGAGGTCGTCGACACGGTCAAGGTCGCGCGCCGCGTCGTCACCCGAGACGAGGCGCCCAACCACAAGCTGTCGTCGCTGGCGCGGGTCTTCCGCTCCGGCACCACCCCCAACCACCGGGCGCTCGCCGACGCCCGGGCCACCGTCGACGTCCTGCACGGGCTGATGGAGCGGCTCGGGAGCCTCGGCGTCCACACGCTCGAGGAGCTCCAGACCTACTCCTCCAAGGTCGCGGCCGCCCAACGGCGCAAGCGCCACCTCGCCGACCGGCTCCCCCACGCGCCCGGCGTCTACCTGTTCTGCGACGAGCGGTCACGGGTCCTCTACGTCGGCACGTCGAAGGACCTGCGCCGCCGGGTCCGCTCCTACTTCACGGCCTCCGAGACCCGTACCCGGATCGGCGAGATGGTCCGTCTCGCCTCCTCGGTCACCGGCATCGAGTGCGCGACGCCGCTGGAGGCCGAGGTCCGCGAGCTGCGCCTCATCGCCGAGCACAAGCCGAGCTACAACCGCCGCTCGCGGTTCCCGGAGAAGGTCACCTTCGTCAAGCTCACCCGTGAGCCCTGGCCGCGGCTGTCGCTGGTGAAGAAGGTCCTCGACGACGACGCCGACTACCTCGGCCCGTTCTCCTCGCGCGCCAGCGCCGAGAGCTGCCTCGCGGCCCTCCACGAGACGTTCCCCATCCGGCAGTGCAACGACCGGTTCGGCCGCCAGCCCTCGCGCTCGGCGTGCGTGCTCGCCGAGATGGGCCGCTGCCTCTCCCCCTGCGACGGCAGCGTGGACGCCGACACCTACGCCGCCGTCGTCCGCCAGCTGCGCGACGCGCTGCTGCGCGATCCCGACGACGTCGTCGAGCTCGTCAACGAGAAGATGACCGCGCTGGCCGACGAGGAGCGCTTCGAGGAGGCCAGCGTCCACCGCGACCGGCTGGCGTCGTTCGTCCGCGCGGCGGCGCGCACCCAACGGCTCACCTCCCTCACGCGCTGCCCCGAGCTGGTCGCCACCCGCCGCGACGACGAGGGCCGCTGGGCCGTCCACGTGGTCCGGCACGGCCGGCTCGCCGCGGCGGGCGTCATCCCCGCAGGCGCGGACGCCCGCTCCTACGTCGACCAGCTCCGGGCGTCGGCAGAGACGGTCGTGCCGAGCATCGGCCCCCTTCCAGCCGCGACGGCCGAGGAGTCCGAGCGGATCCTGCGGTGGCTCGAGCTGCCGGGCGTCCGGCTCGTCGAGATCGAGGGCGAGTGGACCTGCCCGGTGCGTGGGGCGGGCCGTCCGTCGCCGACTAATCTGACCGCATGATCACCGCCATCGTCTTCGTGAAGGCCGACGTCGCCCGGATCCCCGAGGTCGCCGAGGCGATCGCCGCGCTCGACGGGGTCACCGAGGTCTACTCGGTCACCGGACAGATCGACCTCATCGCGCTGGTGCGGGTCCGGCGCCACGAGGACATCGCCGCCGTGGTCGCCGACCAGCTGAACAAGGTCCCGGGCGTCGCCGACACCGAGACCCACATCGCCTTCCGCGCCTACTCCAAGCACGACCTCGAGTCGGCCTTCTCCCTCGGCCTGGACTGACCTCCTCGGCCCGCGTGCCGCAGACGGAACGCCGGGCAGAAACTCCGCCCATCGGCAGGACGGACGCCGGTCGCGGCGGCGTTCGGGCCGACCTTCTAGTCATTCCGGACCATTTGCCCTCGTTGCAGTTCCTGTTTCGCCCCTCGCCGCCTAACTTCGAGGGGTCGACCGTGTCGGGAGGGCACGGGCGACCCACTTCGGGAGGGGAGCACCATGGGGGCTTCGCGCATGCTCGCGCGCGCGATCACCGTCGTCGTCGTAGCGGGCGGCCTGCTGGCCGCACCGCACGCAGCGGAGGCGGTGCCGGCGGCACCGGGCGGTCTCGGCGTCACCGCGTCGAACCCGCCCGTGCTGTCGTGGAACGCGGTCCCGGGCGCCCGGAAGTACGAGGTCCAGGTCGACGACGACCCGGCCTTCGTGTCTCCCGAGTTCAGCCTGAGCACCGTCAACACCCGCGCGGTGCCGACGCTGGTCCTCCACCCGGGCGAGCAGTTCTGGCGGGTCCGGGCCTCCGACGCCACCAACCTGGTCGGCCCCTGGGCGTCCTCCTCGTTCGACATCGACCCGGTGCCCGTGCCCGGCGCCCTCGCCCCCAACGGCACGACCCTCCCCCAGCCCGGCTCGCCGCCGCTGCTGTCGTGGGACGAGGTACGCGGTGCCGAGGCCTACGTCGTCCAGCTGGACGACGAGGAGGACACCGAGTACGTCGGCGCCCGCGAGTACACGACCAAGGCGACCGCCCTCGTCGTGCCTGAGGCGCTCCCGACCGGCGACACCGGCGAGTCCTACCGCTGGCGGGTCAAGGCGATCCGCGATGCCGGCGTCGAGTCGGCGTTCTCCGGTGACGCCACCTTCACGCTCTCGCCCATCGCCGCGGTGACGCTGTCCAGCCCCGCCAACGACGCCGTCGTCCAGGACGTCGTCCTCGACTGGCAGCCGCTGCCCGGCTCGCAGTACTACGAGCTCGAGGTCTCCTCCGACGACAGCTTCTCCGCCTCGACCCTGATCGAGCCGCGCAAGAAGGTCTACGGCACCCGCTACTCACCCTCGGTGACCTACGACAACAACACCTACTACTGGCGGGTGCGGGCGGTCGACACCTCCGGCAACCCGAGCGCCTGGTCCTCCGACGGCGACCTGCGGCGCTTCGTCCGGTCGTGGACGCTCCAACCGGCCGTCCAGTGGCCGGCGAACAACGCCGACGTGGCCGCCAACCGGCTCTTCCTCGAGTGGGCACCCGTGCAGTACGCGACCCAGTACGAGATCCAGATGGGCACCGACGTCAACTTCTCACCGGGAACCTTCGTCGCCTGCCAGGTCGCCGGCACGACGTACACCCCCGGCACCTTCGAGGTACGGACCACCGACGTCCCGGCGTCGCTGAGCATCGACACCCACGAGCGGTGCACACCGACCGCGGGCATCAAGACCTACTGGCGGGTCCGAGCCCTCGACCTGCCCTTCAGCCGCTCCGGGACCGGGACGGTCGGCGTCCAGGGCCTCTTCTCCTCGACCCGCTCCTTCACCTACCGCCCGACGACCCTCGGCGTGATGTCGCCCGCCGACGACGCCGAGGTGGACGTCCCGATCCTCGAGTGGGACCCCGTCGACTGGGCCGAGAAGTACGAGGTGTCGGTCTATGACAACACCGGCAGCCCGATCGTGAGCCAGAAGAAGACCTACGCGACGTCCTACGTGCCGATCGTCAGCAACCCCCTGACCGCGGCCAAGAGCCCCTACACCTGGACGGTCACGGCGATCGGTGCCGACACGTTCAAGAAGTCCCTCACCGTGCAACGGGACTTCTCGATCACCGGCGACCTCCCGACCACCGGCGCCCCGGTCCTGACCCCGCTGTCGGCGGACGACGTCAACCAGGCCACGTTGCGTGCACCGCTGATGACGTGGGAGCCCGACCCCGCCGCAGCGAGCTACCGGGTCTTCGTCGGGCCCGCGGGCACGGGCACCGTGATCTCCGACAGCAACGACGCGATCGACGTCAAGCTCAGCCACCCGGCGGTGACCGACGTCTGGACCAAGCTGCTCGAGCCCGGCGACTACGACTGGTACGTGCGGTCCTACAACGACAAGGGCGTCCTCCTGGCGACCGGACCCCTCGCCACGTTCCGGATCGCCCCGCTGGCGGCGGTCACCCGGATCCAGGTCGCCCTCGACGGCACCACCCTGGCGCCGCCGTACGGCGCGTCGACCTGCACCGTCGCCGCGCCGTGCACCAGCACGGTCGCGACCCCGGCCATCTCGTGGAACCCGGTCGAGGGTGCAGGGTCCTACCTCGTCTACGTGTCGGAGGAGTCGGACTTCACCAACGTCGTCGAGCCGCTCACCGCGCTGCCCGGCACGTCGAACCTGATCTACACCCCGACGCTCAGCCAGGAGAAGTCAGCACTCGCCGAGAGCCTCGCCGGTGCCTCGTACTACGTGTTCATCCGACCCTGCAAGTCGATCGGCGTGTGCGGGCCCAACCCGGTGTCGACGTCGGGGATGGCGACCAACGCGTTCCAGAAGAAGTCTCCCGCCGTGGTCCTCGAGTCGCCCGCCGACGGTGCGACCGTCGGCACCACCGAGGTCACCTTCGACTGGCAGGACTACCGCGCGACCAACGCGGCCGCGACCTTCCCCCAGACGGGTGAGGCCGGCACCCAGTCGGCGAAGTGGTACCGCGTCCAGGTCGACGACAACTCCAACTTCGCCTCCCCGATCGAGAGCGTGCGGGTGGACCAGTCGACCTACACCGCGCCGACGACGATCTATCCCGAGGGCCCGCTCTACTGGCGGGTCCAGGCGATCGACGCCGACGACAACGACCTCACCTGGTCGACCGGGCGGCTGTTCACCAAGGCGAGCGCCGAGGTCGACCTCACCAGCCCCGCTCCGAACGTGGTGCGCCAGGGAACGACGGTGTTCCGCTGGCAGCCCCGTGCCTACACGGCGAGCTACGACATCGAGCTCTACAAGAACGACGACACGACCTTCTCCAGCGCCAACCGGGTCTTCACCAAGAACGTGAAGCAGACGGCGTACGTCTGGAACGAGGTGATCCCGTCCAGCACCCAGCCCTACGTGTGGCGGGTGCGCACCATCGACCCGCTCGGCAACAAGGGACCGTGGTCGGTGCCGCGGAAGTTCACGAGCTCGACCGAGGAACCGGTCGTCGAGGGCCCCGCCAACGGCAGCTACCTCCAGGGCGACAACATCCTGCTGCGCTGGACGTCGGTGCCGGGCGCGACCTCCTACGAGGTCGAGCTGATGTCTCCCACCGGCAGCGTGGCGGAGCGGGTCGACACGAAGGCGACCGCGTACGCCCCGTCGCGGGGGCTCAGTGACGGCACCTGGCAGTGGAAGGTCCTCGCGGAGAACGCTTCCGGCGGCCAGATCGGCGCGACGGGCTGGGCGACGTTCGTCATCGACGAGAACGGACCGACCGTCTCGACGATCACCCCGAGCACCGTCCGGCCCACGTCGAACCTGGTCATCACGTTCAACGAGCCGGTCAAGAACGTCACCGGGCGCACGCTCTTCATCAAGAAGAACGGCAGCACCCGCAAGCTCGGCGCGACCGTGTCGCTCTCGGCCGACAAGCTCCGGGCGACGCTCAACCCGAACCGGCGCCTGGCCCGGTCGACCGGCTACACGATCACGATGACCGCGGGGATCTCCGACCTGCGCGACAACAAGCTGGCGAAGACGACCCGCAGCATCTTCGTCCGGTAGGGGTCGCCGTAACATCGCGGGAGTGACCTGGATCGATGCCCTCGGGTGGGGCGGCAGCGCGCTGCTCGTCTTCTCCCTGCTCCAGCAGCGGGTGCTGCGGTTCCGCACGCTCAACCTGGTGGCCGGCGGCATCCTCATCGCGTTCAACCTCGTCATCGCGGTCTGGCCGATGGTCGCGCTCAACGCGGTGACCAGCGCGATCAACCTCTGGTTCATCGTCCAGCTGAGACGGCAGCGTCACGACGCGGCGACGTTCGAGGTGATCGAGGTCGGCCTCGACGACCAGTACCTGCGCCACGTGCTCGACACCCACGCGGACGACATCCGGGAGCACCAGCCGACCTTCTCGGGGCGGCCGGGACCGGGCCAGGAGGCGTTCGTCGTCGTCAAGGGCGACGAGACGGTCGGGGTCGTGGTCATCGAGCGTGCTGCGGACGACCCCGGGACCGCGCACATCTGCCTCGACTACGTCACGCCCCGCTACCGCGACTTCACGCCGGGTGAGTTCGTCTGGCGGCGCAGCGACCTGCTCTGCAGCCGCGGCTACCGCCGGGTGATGACGTCGCCGAACATCGTGGCGCCGTACTACGACCAGATCGGCTTCCGCCCCAGTGGCGACGTGTTCGTCCTGGAGCTGGAGCCGGCCGCCCAGCCGCTCGACCGGCCCTAGACCGACGCGGCAGCGACCCAGCGCTCCAGCGCCGACCGGGCCGCCCCGGAGTCGATGGCCTCCCCGGCCCGCACGATGCCGGCGGCCAGCGCCTCGTGGACGTCGGCGTCCGGGGCGTCATAGACGGCCAGCGCCGCGCCGGCGTTGAGGACGACGGCGTCGCGAACGGCACCCCGCTCCCCCGCCAGCAGCCGTCGTACGACGTCGGCGTTGTGGTCGGCGTCGCCGCCGCGCAACGCGTCCTGGTCGGCCACGGGGATGCCGAGCCGCTGCGGGTCGACGGAGGTCGCGGCGACCTCGCCGTCGCGCGCCACCCAGACCGCCGAGGTCGTGGTCGTGGTCAGCTCGTCGAGGCCGTCGTCGCCACGGAAGACCCAGGCGTCGATGCCACGGCCGGCGAGCACCCCGGCCATGATCGGGGCGATCCGCGCGTCGGCGCAGCCGACGGCACGCGCCTGCGCGTGGGCCGGGTTGGTGAGCGGGCCGAGCATGTTGAAGGTCGTGCCGATGCCGAGCTCGCTGCGGGCCGGGCCCGCGAAGCGCAGGGCCGGGTGGAACGTCTTGGCGAAGCAGAAGGTGATGCCCGCCTCCTCCGCGACGGCCGCCACCCGCTCGGCGGACAGGTCCAGCCGGATCCCGAGCGAACGCAGCACGTCGGCCGAGCCCGACTGCGAGCTCGCCGAGACGTTGCCGTGCTTGACGACCTTGGCGCCGGCACCGGCCGCCACGATCGCGGCCATCGTCGAGATGTTGACCGACATCGACCGGTCACCGCCGGTGCCGACGACGTCGAGCAGCCGGCCGGAGACCTCGATCGGGGTCGCCGCGCCGTACATGGCGTCGACCAGGCCGGTCACCTCGGCGACCGTCTCGCCCTTGGCGCGCAACGCGACCGCGAAGCCCGCGATCTGGGCGTCGGTCGCCTCGCCGGCGAGGATCTCGCCCATCGCCCAGCGGATCTGCTCGGAGGTCGCCTCCGAGCCGGCGACGAGCACGCTGAGGACTGACGCCCAGCTGTGGCCGGTCATCGGGATCAGGCAGGGACGCGCGAGCGCAGCAGGGTGACGACCGCCTCGGCGAGCTGGATCGGGTCGATCGGGTGCGGGACCGCCGCGTCGGCGCGTGACCAGGTCGCGAGCCAGGCGTCCTGCGGCCGTCCGGTCAGCACCACGAGCGGCGGGCAGGAGAAGATCTCGTCCTTGAGCTGCTTGGCGATGCCCATGCCGCCGGCCGGCACCGCCTCGCCGTCGAGGATCGCCAGGTCGATGTGGCCGGCGTCCATGTTCTGGATGACGACCGGCTCGGTCGCCACCTCGACGTACTCCACCTCCGGCAGGTCCGGGTGGGGACGACGCCCCAGCGCCAGGATCACCTGCTCGCGGGTGTGCACGTCGTCGCTGTAGACGAGGACCTTCAGGGTCCGCTTGCCTGCATGGGAGTCGGTCACGGCACGTAGGTTACTCGGACGCTGCGGACTGGCGCTCCAGGCGGTCGAGTCGGTCGAGTCGGCGGTCCTCCCGCTCGGCCTCCTTCATCGACGCGCGCACCCACTGGACGAAGAGCACGACGAAGAAGACGAGGCCCACGAGGTCCCCCGCGCCCCACAGGATCCCGCCGGCCAGCTCCTGGTCGGCGCGCGGGTCGGGCAGCCAGCCGTAGCCCGCCCTGTCGTGGAGCGAGGGGTAGTGGTCACCGCCGATGAGCGCGGTCTGTCCCATGATCGTCACGCCGAGGAAGGCGTGGAACGGCAGCGTCAGCACGGTCAGGAGCACCCGGAAGGGGTGCGCCACCCGGCCCGGGAGCGGGTCCACGCCCACGATCGGCCAGAAGAACAGCGCTCCGACCGCGACCAGGTGGACGTGCATCATCTCGTGGACGTACGCCGACGAGAGCGACGCGTCGTACCAGCCGGTGAAGTAGAGCGCCCACGGCGAGATCACGTAGAGCAGGAAGGCGAGCGGCGGGAAGGAGAGGACCCTCACCACCCGCGAGTGCAGGACCGCCAGCAGCCACGTCCGGGGCGTCCCCGGCAGCGTCCGCAGGGCGAGGGTCACCGGCGCGCCGAGCGCCAGGGAGAGCGGCACCACCATCGACAGGACCATGTGCTGGCCCATGTGGACGCTCAGCAGCACGGTGTCGTAGGCCGCCAGCCCGGAGGAGGTCGCCAGGTAGAAGGCGACCATCCCGACACCCCAGGCGATCGATCGGCCGACCGGCCAGCGGTCGCCTCGCCGGTGCAGCGCGCGCACCCCCAGCACGTACAGCCCCACGGACCACACCGTCACCACCAGGGGCAAGGGTGCCAGCGTCCACTCGGTCACGAGCGTCGCCCAGGACAGCGGTTCCACTCCTCGACGGTACGTCGTCGAGCGCGTAGCGGGATCGAGGGGTCCGATTCCAGGGGGTCGGGGAGACGTTCGGCCCGGGTATCGACATAATGACCCTCGTGGCGACCACAGCAACCGCATCTCTCCCGGCCTCGCGACTGCACGGCCAGCACGACCGACCCAGCATGGTCGCGGTCGGGACCATCATCTGGCTCTCCAGCGAGCTGATGTTCTTCGCGGCCCTGTTCGCGTCGTACTTCACGATCCGCTCGGTGAGCCCCGAGATGTGGGCCGAGAACACCGACCTGCTCAACGTGCCGTTCGCGTCGATCAACACCACGATCCTGGTGCTGTCGTCGTTCACGTGCCAGCTCGGCGTGTTCGCTGCCGAGCGCGGTCAGGTGGGGCGCAAGGGCTCGCTGCTCCAGGTGGGCGGCTGGGGCCTTCGCGAGTGGTTCATCGTCACCTACATCATGGGCGCCATCTTCGTCGGTGGGCAGGCGCTCGAGTACGCCGAGCTCATCCACGAGGGTGTGACGATCCCCCACGACGCCTACGGCACGATGTTCTACCTGACCACGGGCTTCCACGGCATCCACGTGACCGGTGGCCTGATCGCGTTCCTGTTCGTCCTCGGCCGCACCTATCTGGCCAGGCGCTTCACGCACGAGCAGGCGGTCAGCGCGATCGTGGTGTCCTACTACTGGCACTTCGTCGACGTGGTCTGGATCGGCCTGTTCGCGACGATCTATCTTGTGAAGTAGATCACATGAGCGATCCGACCTCGACCTCAGCGACGAACGACTTTTGCCCGTTCCTGATCTTCAAGGACTGAATGTGCGCCTCCTGAACCGCTCCGCCGGCCGCCTGTCGCGACACCGCCGCGGACCGATCGCCGGCCTCGTCGTGCTCCTGATGGGCCTGCTGATGACCGGCGGTCTGTACGCCGCCTTCGCGCCCGCCCAGGCCGACTCGACCCAGAGCCAGGAGGAGCTGGTCCGCGAGGGCCGCGAGCTCTTCATCGTGGGCTGTGCCTTCTGCCACGGCCAGAACGGCGAAGGCGTCCTGACCCAGGGCGGCGACCAGTACGGTCCCGCGCTGACCGACGTGGGCGCTGCCGCGGTCGACTTCCAGGTCGGTACCGGCCGGATGCCGATGGCCGCCCCCGGCGCCCAGGCCCCGCGCAAGGAGGTCGTCTACACCGACGACGAGATCGCTGCGCTCTCGGCCTACGTCGCCAGCCTCGGCACCGGACCGTCGGTCCCTGACGCCGAGCTCTACGACCCCGACACGCTCTCGGAGGCCGAGTACGACGAGTACGTCACCCGTGGCGGCCAGATCTTCCTGGCCAACTGCACGGCGTGCCACAACTTCGAGGGCTCCGGCGGCGCCATGCCGCGCGGCGGCGTGGCGCCCAAGATCCGCGGCGTCGACCCCAAGTACATCTACGAGGCCATGCTGACCGGCCCGCAGTCGATGGACACCTTCTCCGACGGCAACATCCCGCCGGAGGACAAGAAGGCCGTCATCGCCTACCTCGACACCCTCGACGAGCAGCCGAGCTACGGGGGTCTCACCCTCGGCAGCCTCGGCCCCGTGAGCGAGGGCTTGATCGCGTGGCTGATCGGCATCGGTGGTCTCGTCGGGTTCGCGATCTGGATCGCGGCCCACACGACGCGCACGAGCAGGACGAAGGACGGGGCGGACGCGTGACCGACGCACACGACAACCACGACGACACCGGCCACGGGGGCGACGGCGCCCCCGAGGAGCCGATCGCGAACCCGGGCCTGCCGGCCCACACGTGGCGTCCGACGGACGTCGACCCGAAGTCGGAGAAGCGGGCCGAGATCCAGGTCGCGGCGCTGTTCGGCCTCTCCGCGGTCTGCACGATCCTGTTCGTGGTCTCGTACTTCACCTACGACATCGGCGACAACTGGAGCGTCATCGGCGGCGTCGGCGCCTCGACGGTCGCGCTCGGTGCGACCCTCGGCCTCGCGCTGCTGTTCATCGGGGTCGCGATCATCCAGTGGGCTCGCAAGATCATGGGCGACCACGAGATCACCGAGCTCCGGCACCCGGCCGCGTCCCCCGAGGAGGACCGCGAGACCACGCTCGAGGCGCTCAAGATCGGCATCGAGGAGACCGGCATCGCCCGACGTCCCCTCATCCGCAACTCGGCGCTCGGCGCGCTCGGCCTCCTCGGCCTGCCTGCCGTCGTCCTCCTCCGCGACCTCGGCGAGCTCCCGGGCGACAAGCTCGAGCACACGATCTGGGGCCAGGGCGGCCGCAAGCTCACGATCGTCGAGGACGGCAAGGAGAAGACCGTCGTCGTCCCGAAGATGAGGATCTCCCGCGACGCGATCGGCACGCCGATCCTCGCCTCCGACCTGGAGATCGGCGACCTGGTCAACGCTCAGCCCGAGGTGCTCTTCAACCCGGAGCGCTACTACGTGGAGCCGAACGAGGTGCACGGCCACCACCTCCAGGTGCACAAGAGCAAGGCCTCGCTCATCCTGCTCCGCATGGACCCCGCCGACATCACGCCCGGCAAGGGCCGTGAGGACTGGGACGTCCAGGGCATCGTGGCCTACTCGAAGATCTGTACCCACGTGGGTTGCCCGATCTCCCTGAACGAGCGCACGACCCACCACCTGCTCTGCCCGTGCCACCAGTCGACCTTCGACCTCGCCGACTCCGGCCGAGTCGTGTTCGGCCCGGCAGGTCGGCCGCTCCCGCAGCTGCCGATCGAGGTCGACGAGCAGGGCTACCTGGTCGCTCAGAGCGACTTCACCGAACCGGTCGGGCCCAGCTACTGGGAGCGGGACTACGACCGGGACCGCTTTGGGGAAGGTGACTGACCATGAAGACTGCTGACGTCGCGTCGACGAACGGCACCGAGCCGGCGACGCAACCGCGGGGCGCCAAGACCGCGGGCGCGGTCGCCAACTGGGCGGACGAGCGCCTCGGCCTCGGCACCGCGATGAAGAAGCAGCTGCGCAAGGTCTTCCCGGACCACTGGTCGTTCATGCTCGGCGAGATCGCGCTGTGGAGCTTCGTCATCCTGTTGCTGACCGGCGTGTTCCTCACGCTGTTCTTCGACCCGAGCATGGCCGAGGTCCAGTACGACGGGTCGTACGACCCGCTGCGCGGTGTCTACATGTCGCGGGCCATGGCCTCGACCCTGGAGATCTCCTTCGACGTCCGCGGTGGTCTGCTCATGCGGCAGATGCACCACTGGGCCGCGATGATCTTCATCGCCGCGATGATGATCCACCTGCTCCGCGTCTACTTCACGGGCGCGTTCCGCAAGCCGCGCGAGATCAACTGGATCATCGGCTGCCTCCTGCTGCTGCTCGGCACGATCGAGGGCTTCACCGGCTACTCCCTCCCCGACGACCTGCTCTCGGGCACCGGTGTCCGGGCCGCGGACGGGTTCATGAAGGCCAGCCCCGTGGTCGGCACCTACATGTCGTTCTTCCTGTTCGGCGGCGAGTTCCCGGGTGACCAGATCATCCCGCGCCTCTATGCCATGCACATCCTGCTGATCCCGGGCATCCTGCTCGCACTGATCGCGGCCCACATGCTGCTGCTCGTCTATCACAAGCACACGCAGTGGCCCGGACCCGGTCGCACCGAGGAGAACGTGGTCGGCTACCCGCTGCTCCCCGTCTACATGGCCAAGGCCGGCGGCTTCTTCTTCATCGTCTTCGGCATGATCGCGCTCCTGGGCGGACTGTTCACACTGAACCCAGTGTGGAAATTCGGGCCCTACGATCCATCCAAGGTGACAGCCGGCTCCCAGCCGGACTGGTACATGGGCTGGCCCGACGGGCTGCTGCGCATCATCCCCGCGTGGGAGACCCACATCTTCGGGGTGACCCTGTCCTGGAACATCATGCTGCCCATCCTCGTGATGCCGCCGCTGATGATCGGGGTCCTGGCCGCGCTGCCGTTCATCGAGTCGTGGATCACCGGCGACAAGCGGGAGCACCACCTGCTCCAGCGGCCGCGCAACGCCCCGACGCGGACGGCCGTCATGGTCGCGCTGATGACCTTCTACGGCCTCTCCTGGGCCGCGGGCGGCAACGACATCATCGCGATCAAGATGCACCTGAGCATCAACCAGATCACGTACTTCATGCGGGGTGCCGTGATCATCGGACCGATCATCGCGTTCATCATCGCGCGACGGTGGTGCATCTCTCTCCAGCGCCACGACGAGAACAAGCTGCTCCACGGCTACGAGACAGGTGTGCTCGTCCGGTCGCCGCAGGGTGGCTACGCGGAGAAGCACCTGCCGATCAGCGAGGCGGAGGCCTACCGGCTCACCGCCCGTGACCGGGAGGAGGTCTACGTCCCCGACAGCACCGCGGATGCGAGCGGTGTGGCCGCTCCTGGCGGCAAGCGGGCCGAGATCACCAACAAGGTGCGCGGCAAGCTGTCCGAGCTCATGTACGCCGACAACGTGCAGAAGCCGACCGCGGAGGAGCTCCACGAGGCCCAGCACCACTCCGAGCACGAGCTGCACGAGCTGGAGCACCAGATCGCCTCCGGCCCCAACAAGCACGGCCCGTCCTCCGACCACTGAGTCGTACGACGACCCGAGGCCCGTCCCGCGCTATGCGGGGCGGGCCTCGGTCCTTCTCCAGGCCATCGCCACCGCCCCCGCGACGACCAGCGCTCCCCCGACCAGCACGAGCCAGGCCAGCGGCCGCTCGAACGGCCCCCAGAGGAACGCGTTGCGGTTCCAGACGTGGGCGACCTTGACGGCGAACCCGTCGACCACCGCACCCGGGGTGATCATCGCGAACTGGAGGGCGGCGACCGGCGCGAACGCGCGGCGGGCCCGCTCCCCCATCCGGTGGGCCGAGAGTGCCAGGGCCGGCGTGGCGCAGACCAGCAGCTCGAGAGTGGTCCGGTAGCCGTAGAACTGGTCGCCGCCGCTGAAGCGCACGAGCAGGCCCTGGAGGAGCAGGTAGACGACCCCCGAGACGAGGAGCGCCCGGCTCCAGTCGGGCAGGTCGCGCCACCCCCGCCTGAGGGCAGGGGCCATGACGAGCAGCAGCGGCGTCCAGATGAGCAGGCCGCGGTCCGGCGCGATCCAGAAGCCGAGGAAGTTCACCACGTCGATCACGTTGCGATCGGCGTTGCCCGTGAAGTCCCCCGCCCGGTACCCCGACGACGGGTCCCACGACCCGTACATCCAGTAGGTCCACACCGACATCAGCGCCAGCATCGCGCCGCTCACCACGCCGACCCGGACGGCGATCGCGGGGCGGCGTCGGACCACGGCGAGGAGGACGCCCAGCACGGCACAGATCACCGCGGCGTGCAGCCGACCCCAGAGCGCGACGCCCCCGCACAGGCCCACCACCCACCAGCGCTCGCGGTCCGCAGCCCAGGCCATCCCCACGATCGCGAAGCAGGTGAGCGTGTGCGGCCACATCCCGTCGGCGGCCACGCTCCACAACGGCGTGGCCAGGCCCAGCAGGAGCGCGGCGAGCAGAGCCTTCCGGGTCCCCGTCCGTGGACGCAGCGTGAGGAACAGCAGGGTCACCGTGCCCGCGGTGACGAGTGCTGCCATCGCCCCACCCGGCACGGCGCTGATCCCGGCGGGGCGCAGCAGGAAGTACGCCGGGACGGAGGCGGCGATGACGCCCGGAGCACGGCCGACAGCCTCCCGACCGTCGGCGGTCTCGACGATCCAGGTCTCGCGGATGATGTTGTCGTCGAGGAGCGGGAAGTCGGAGATGTCCGGCACCGGGTCGCCCGTCGTCGCGATGTGGCGGGCTGCGAAGTCGGCGGTGAAGACGTCGGGGCTCGGGTTCGGGCTGATCGTCAGCAGGTAGACGAGGGCGATGCCACCGAAGAGGGCGGCGGGGACCAGCCACGAGGACCGCACGATGCTGCGCACGGCGCCATTGTGGGCGGCGGAGCGGGCCCGGAACACGCCGTGGACGCCGTTCACCGGGGTGTTCGCCCGGCGTACACCTGACAGTCTCTCGCTGCTCCGGTCCTGCTCCCCGGCCCTCCCTAGGTTCCCCTCCGTGAAGCTCGTCGTGCAGATCCCCTGCCTCAACGAGGAGGAGACCCTCCCCCTCGTGCTGGCGTCCATCCCGGACGTCGTTCCGGGCATCGACGAGGTCGTCGTCGTGGTCGTCGACGACGGCTCGACCGATCGCACCGTCGAGGTCGCGCGGGCGATGGGCGTGCGCCACTTCGTCCACCACCGGCGCAACGAGGGCTTGGCCCGGTCGTTCACCGACGGCGTGACCTATGCCCTCTCGATCGGTGCCGACATCGTGGTCAACACCGACGGCGACAACCAGTACCCGCAGAACCGGATCGCCGACCTGGTCGCGCCGATCGTGCGCGGCGACGCCGACATCGTGATCGCCGACCGCCAGGTGCAGCTGATCGAGCACTTCTCGCCGAGCAAGAAGCGGCTCCAGCAGCTCGGCAGCTATGTCGTCAACCGCGCCGCCGGCACCGAGCTCCCCGACGCTGCGAGCGGGTTCCGCGCCTACTCGCGCGAGAGCCTGATCCGGCTCAACACCGTCACCCGGTTCTCCTACTGCATGGAGACGATCATCCAGGCCGGCTACAAGCGGATGGCGATCGCGAGCGTCCCGGTCGTCACCAACCCCAAGACCCGGGAGTCCCGGCTCTTCGGCTCCACCCGCGAGCACGTGCTGCGCTCCGGGTCCGCGATCGTCCGGGCCTACGTGATGTACCGGCCGTACATGATCTTCGGCTGGCTGGCCGGACTCTTCGGCGTGCTCGGGCTGCTCCCCTACCTGCGATACGCCTACCTGGAGGCCAGCGGCGACGGCGGTGGCCACCTCCAGTCCCTCGTCCTCGGGACGGCGCTGGTCCTCATGGCATGCCTGAGCCTGATGCTCGGCATCGTCGCCGACCTGATCCGCACCAACCGCTCCCTGATCGAGACCAACCTCGAGCACACGAAGCGAGCCCGATTCGAAGGATCGGCCGACCGTACGGCGGCCCTCCCGGCAGGAGTCCGATGAAGCACCTCTACGTGCGCTGCCTGCGGATGCTGGGCGCCGCCCTGCGCGCCATCGGCGTCCTCGGTCTCCTCGAGCGCCGGGCTCCGTGCTCGCGCGCGGCGACCTGGGCACGCTCCCTCTTCGCGATCCACGACATCGACCAGCTCGCGCGCCTCGGGGTCCCGTGGTGGACCTTCGACTCCGCCGACCGGATCGCCGCCTTCCTCGACCTGCGCCCGGACGCCCGGATCTTCGAGTGGGGCTCGGGCGCCTCGACCCTGTGGCTCGCCGCCCGGGCGGGCTCGGTCCACTCCGTCGAGCACCACGCCGGCTGGGCCGCCGACCTGACTCCGCGTCTCCCGGCCAACGTCGTCCTCGAGGTCGTCGAGCCGACGGAGAACCACAGGCCCGCGGTCGGCTCCCGCAAGCCCGGCCACGAGGGCCTCGACTTCGCGGCGTACGTCGCCGCGATCGACCGCACCTCCGGCGTGTTCGACGTCATCGTCATCGACGGCCGCGCCCGGGAGGCCTGCCTGGCCCGGGCCGTGGACCGGCTCGCGCCCGGCGGGGTCATCGTCTTCGACAACGTCGACCGCCAGCGCTACCGCGACGCGATCGACGCGCTGGGCGGAGCCGTCGAGGTGACGATGACCCGCGGGCTCACCCCGGCACTGCCCTACCCGACCCGGACCGCCCTGCTCGAGCACGCGGACGACACCGCCGCGACGGCGTGAGCCGCCCGCGCCTCCTGCTGGCGGCCCGGATCGGCTTCGTGCTGGTCACCATCGGGTGCGCGTGGTGGAGCTTCCGCGGTCGGTGGAGCGAGATCGGCGACCAGGTCCTCGAGACCGGGCCGCTCGACCTCGGCGTCGCGTTCGCGCTGACGGCCCTCGGCCTGCTGGGGACCGCCCTCATCTGGCGGCACGTCCTCGCCCGGCTGGGCGCGCCGGTCCCCCACCGGGACGCGGCCGCGATCTTCCTCATCGGCCAGCTCGGCAAGTACATCCCCGGATCGGTCTGGACCTTCGCGGCCCAGGCCCAGCTCGGGCGGCGCCACCAGGTCCCGCCGCGGGCCAGCGTCACTGCCTCCGCGGTCTTCCTGCTCATCCACACCTTCAGCGGGGCGTTCCTCGGGAGCGTCCTCGCCGCGGCCGACGTCATCGACACCCGCGTCTCCTGGTGGTGGTGGACGGCCGCCGCTCTCGGCAGCGCCGTCCTGCTGAGCCCGCCGGTGGTCCGTCGGGGCGCTGACCGGATGGTCGGCCGCGACACGACGGTGCGGTTCGGTGCAGCGGACCTCGCGTTCGCGCTGTGCGGCATGGCCGTCGTCTGGGTGGCGTACGGCGCCGCGGTCGGCGCGCTCCTCGACGTCCGCACCGCCGAGGACCTGGTGGTCGCGACCGGCGCCTTCGGCCTCGGCTTCGCCGCAGGCGTGCTCATGGTGCTCGCGCCGGCCGGTCTCGGTGCCCGCGAGGGCGTGCTCATCGCCCTGCTCGGGCCGGCGTTCGGGGTCGGTCCGGCGGCCGCGGCCGCCCTCCTGGCCCGGGTCGTCCACGCCTCCGCGGACTTCGCGGTGGCGGTGATCGCCCGGGCGGCCGCCCGGCAGGCGGCCAGCGTCGACGATTCCGAGGACGCGCATGCAGCCGTCGGTTGACGCCCGACGCCCCACCACGTCCAGCGACCGCCGTACCCCCGGCTCGGCCGCGGCCCCGCTGGCGGTCCTCGCCGTCCTGCTCGCAGCGTTCGTCGGCGCCCGGCTCGCGTCGTTCGGCTGGGACCCGAGCATCTTCGTCGTCGCCGGCGACGGCATCACCGACCCGGCCGCCGCTCCGCCCCACCTCGGCGTCAGCACCGGGACCGACGGCTACGACGGTCAGGCGTACTACAAGCTCAGTCGGGACCCGCTCACCGCGGAGGTCACCGAGCACGGGATGACCTGGAAGCGCCCGGCGTACTGGCAGGCGCGGATCGGCTACCCGGCCGTCGTCTGGGCGGTCTCCGCCGGCGGCCGCGAGGCGCTCGTGCCGACCGCGATGCTGGCGGTCAACCTGCTCGCCCTGCTCGCGCTGGCCGCCGTCGCGGTCGCGCTGGCCCGCGACGCCGGGCGGAGCCCCTGGTTCGCCCTGGTCCCGGCACTGTTCGGCGGCTACCTGGTCGGCGTCAGCCAGGACCTCAGCGAGCCGCTCCAGGGCGCCCTGCTCCTCGCGACCCTGCTCGCGCTGCGCCGCGAGCGGTGGGTCGGCGCGACAGCGCTGCTGACCGCCGCCGCGCTCACCCGCGAGACCTCGCTCGTCGTTGCCCTGGCGATCGTGGGCGTGGCCCTGCTCGCGCGACTGCGCCGCAGCGGCGCACCGACCCCGCCGTGGTGGGTCGGGGCGGTCCCGCTGGCGTTGTACGCCGGGTGGCGGACCTGGGTCCGGTCCCGCTGGACCGAGGTGGCGCCCGCGCCTCCCGGTGACAACATCCTCACCTGGCCGCTGTGGGGCCTCCTGCGCCACGTCGGCACTGCCCTCGCCGACCTGGACACCCACGGCGGCAACCTGGTGCTCGTCGTCCTCGCCGTCGCCGTGGTGGCGATCCTGGGCAGCACGCTCGCCACCGCGGGCGCCGGCCCCTCCCACGAGCGGCTGGCGCTGACCGGCTACCTCCTGCTCCTGGCCTGCCTCCCGATCTGGGACCGCAACCAGGCCTACCTGCGCTGGTGCTGCGAACCGGTCCTGCTCGGCAGCACCCTCCTCCTCGGGATCCAGGGCGCCCGCCGGCGCACCGTCGCGCTCGGGACCAGCCTCGCCCTCCTGTGGGGCGCGACCGCGGTCGCCACCGTCCGCTACCCCGGCACCGAGGATTGGTGCCCGGCTGCCGTGAACACCGAACGACGAGAGGTGCCGCCGTGCTCGAAGTGAGCCCCGCCCCCCGCCGGAGCCCGATGACGGTGCCTGCGCTCATGGCCGTGCTCGTGCTCCTCGTGGGCGCGCAGGTCGCCTGCGTCTTCAAGTTCCCGAGCTGGGGAAACGACGAACCCGCCCACCTCGGCTACGTGGCCGCCCTGGCCCGCGGCGACCTGCCGACCATCGAGACCGACACCGTCGCGGACCCGCAGCAGTACGGCGTGATCGCCGACGACCTGGTCGGCTGGGACGAGGAGCACGGCGACGTCTGGACGGCGAACCACGCCCCGCTCTTCCACCTCACCGTGCTGCCGCTGTGGTGGGCGAGCGACGGGGAGCCGCAGCGGGTCTTCATCGCGATGCGGCTGGTCAACACGCTCGGGTTCGCGCTCTGGGTGCTCCTCGTCGGCCTCATCGCGCGGGAGCTGGTCCCCCGGCGACCGGCGGTGCCGGCGCTCGCCGCCGTCCTGGCGGCGACCCCCACCCTCAGCCTGCGTGCCGGCTTCCTCATGAACGACGGGATGAGCTCCGCAGGGGCGCTGCTCGCGTTCTGGATGACCATCCGAGTGCTGCGGGACGGGGTGCGGGTGGACCGGGTGACCGGCGGCCGGCTCGCCCTCGCCGCGCTGGGGGGCGTCGTCGCGGCCGGGACCAGGGCGTCCGGGGTCCTCGTCGTCGCCGCGTGCTGCCTCACCCTGCTGGTCGCGCTCTGGCGGCGGTACGGCGCCCGGCAGGCGATCCTTGCGGCCGGCGTCGTCGGCGGCGTGCCGGCCCTGGCGACCGGCTGGTTCTACCTGCGCAACCTGCACCTCTACGGCGACCTGACCGGCCAGTCTGCGCTGCTCGACAAGTTCCAGCGCAACCCGGTCACGACGCTCGGCGGGATCTGGGGCATCCCCAGCCTGGACGAGGCCCTGTACTCGATGCCGATCGCGTTCGCCGTGCTGCTCGTGCTCGTGCCGGTCGTCGCGATCCGCCGCGTGCGTCGTACCGGGATCACCTGGGACGCCGCGTGGGTCATGCTGCTCGCGCACGGTGCCGTCACCGCGGTCCAGATCGTCGGTTTCCTCCGGTCCGGCGGCGGCTACCACGACCGCTACCTGATGACCGTGATGCCTCTCCTCGCGACGGCCGGAGCGCTGGCGATGCTCCGCACCGGACGCCACGAGTGGCGCGTCGCTGCCGTCTGGTCAGGCGTGCTGCTGGCCTGGCTGGCAGGCGCGCTGGTGTGGCTGGAGCGGCTCCAGATCTTCGGGCGTCAGACCAGCCACCCGGTCGAGGGTCCGCTGCCGGAGCTCCTGGTCGGGCTCGCCGTCGCGACCGGGCTGGCCGCGTGGGCGACGGTCGTCGCCCACGCCCGCTCCGACGGGGACCGTCCTCAGCTCAGGGCAGAACCCGCCTTGAACTCCGCCCAGGAGTCGTTCCAGTCGCTGTAGCCGTTGCCGGGCTCCATCGGTCGGTCGGTGCCGGTGTACTCGACCACGTCGCCGCGCAGGGACATGCCGTAGAGCCAGCCGGCGTTCTCGGTGCTCATGCCGGTGCAGCCGTGGGACACGTTGGCGTAGCCCTGGGAGCCGACCGACCACGGCGCGGCGTGGATGAACTCGCCCGAGTAGGTCAGTCGCATCGCCCACTGGACGTCATCGATGTCGTAGGCCTCGGCGGATCCCGCCGGGATGCCGACCGTCTCGGAGTTCATCCGCCTGACGTCGAACTTCTCCATGATCACCTTGATGCCGGAGCGGGTGGTGAACCCCTCCTTGCCGGTGGTGATCGGGATCGTCCGGAGCAGGTCGCCGTTGGAGTAGACCTTCATCTGGTAGGTCTGGGCGTTGACCTTGTAGACGTGGGCGTCGCCGATGGAGAAGTCGAGCGCGCGGTCCTCCTGGCCGTAGATCCCGTTGCCGGCGTCGACGCCGTTGATGTCCAGGTCGACGCTCACCTCGGTACCGGCCTGCCAGTACGCCTTCGGCCGGTAGTGCGCCTCGGTGTCGCTGATCCAGCTCCAGGTGCCCGTCTGGGCCGGGGTGGAGGTCACGTGCATCCGGCGCTCGAACGCCGCCTTGTCGGTGACCGGGATGTCGAAGGTGACGACCACCGGCATGCCGATGCCGACCGTCTCACCGTCGAGCGGTGCCACCGACGGGTAGGTCTGCTGGTCGAGGCTGAGGGCCTCGGTGGTGAACGAGGTCGTGCTGCGGACGGTCGAGCCGTCACGGCCCTCGCCGACCGACTTCACGGTGTAGGTGATGCCCGGCTCGAGCAGCTCCCCGGCCGTCCAGCGGGTGCCGTCGTCGGAGATCGCCCCCGGCAGCTCACCGCCGGGCTGGCTCACGGTGACCTTGGTCAGGGTCGCCTCGTCGGCGGTCACGGAGAGCTCGGTGTCGACGGGGACGCCGGTCGCGCCCTTCTTGACGCTCGCCTTGAGGGTCGGCTCGTCGTACGTCGCTGCGGTGGTCTCGGAGGACCGGTCGTCCTCGTCACCGACGCCGGCTGCCTTCATCGCGTCGTCGGCGGCGCTGCAGCCGCTCAGGAGCAGGGCGGTGACGGCGAGGCCAGCCAGGGCACGGGTCGTCAGGGCAGGCATGGGCGGTGTCCGTTTCTCAGGGTTCGGGGGGCGGCACAGCGCCGCACTTCGACTGTAACCCGCGCAGGTGAGCAGAAATGACCACCTGCGCGTCACCTAGATCACGCGCCGCGGGGACAAAAGGTTGCGATACATCACAGAACGCAGCGCGGTACCGTCAAAAACGCCGCGGGCGGCCCGGGGGCCCCCGGGCCGCCCGCGTGCGCCAGAGCCTCGGCTCAGTGGGCGTGGACGCCCCGGTAGTACTCGAAGACCATGCCGGAGAGCGCCAGGGCGCCGAGGACACCACCGAGGATCGCCAGCCACCAAGCGGTGACGGCCAGGGCCAGCACGATCGTGGAGAGCGTGCAGGCGCACCAGAACGGCCACCAGGAGTACGGCGGGAAGAACCCGAGCTCGCCGGCGCCGTCGGCGATCTCGCCGTCGGTGCGGTCCTCCGGGCGGGCGTCCATCCGGTTGGCGTGGAAGCCCAGGTAGAGCGTCACCATCGCCGTCAGCAGCGTCGTCATGACCAGCGCAGACGTGCCGGTCCAGTCGGCGCCGGTGTCACCGTTGTCGGTGATCAGCCAGTACGCCGGGGTCACCAGCACCAGGAAGACGGTGGTGATGCCGAAGAGCCATGCCTCGACCTTCATCAGGCGTCATCCCCCTCGTTGAGGTCGGTGCTGTCGTGCTGGTAGCTGTGGTTCTCCGGCTTGCCGGCGTCCTTGTTGGCCTTCTCCTGGGCGAGGTGCTCCCCGCGACCACGAGCGTCCGGGGCGTCGACCACCTTGTCCGTCGCCTCGGCAGGGTTGGCGTCCAGCTCGATGGCGGCGATGTCCGGGTGGTGCAGGTCGAACGCCGGCGACTCCGAGCGGATCCGGGGCAGGGAGTGGAAGTTGTGGCGCGGCGGCGGGCAGCTGGTGGCCCACTCGAGCGACCGGCCCCAGCCCCAGGGGTCGTCGACGCCGACCATCGGGGACTTCCGGGTGATCCACACGTTGTAGAAGAACGGCAGCATCGACGACGCCAGGATGAACGCACCCACGGTCGAGACCTGGTTGAGCGCAGTGAACCCGTCGCCCGGCAGGTAGTCGGCGTAGCGACGCGGCATGCCCTCGACACCCAGCCAGTGCTGGACGAGGAACGTCGTGTGGAAGCCGATGAACAGCAGCCAGAAGTGGACCTTGCCGAGGCGCTCGTCGAGCATCTTGCCGGTGAGCTTGGGCCACCAGAAGTAGAACCCCGCGAACATCGCGAACACGACGGTTCCGAAGACGACGTAGTGGAAGTGGGCCACCACGAAGTAGGAGTCGGACACGTGGAAGTCCAGCGGCGGGCTGGCCAGCAGGACGCCCGTCAGACCACCGAAGAGGAACGTCGTCAGGAAGCCGACCGACCACAGCATCGGTGTGTCCAGCCGGACCGAACCGCCCCACATGGTGCCGATCCAGTTGAAGAACTTCACTCCTGTCGGCACGGCGATCAGGAACGTCATGCCGGAGAAGAACGGGAGGTTGACCGCTCCCGTGACGAACATGTGGTGCGCCCACACCGCCACGGAGAGGATCGCGATGCCCATCGTGGCGCCGACCAGGCCGACATAGCCGAAGAGGGGCTTGCGGCTGAAGACCGGCAGGATCTCGGAGATGATGCCGAAGAACGGCAGGGCGATGATGTAGACCTCGGGATGCCCGAAGAACCAGAACAGGTGCTGCCACAGGATCGCGCCGCCGTGGGAGGCGTCGAACACGTGGGCGCCGAGCTGTCGGTCCGCCTCGAGCGAGAGCAGCGCACCGGCCAGGACCGGGAACGCGATGAGCACCAGCAGGCTGGTGATCAGCACCGTCCAGGTGAACATCGACATCCGGAACATGGTCATGCCGGGGGCACGCATGCAGATGATCGTGGTGATGAAGTTGACCGCGCCGAGGATGGTGCCGAGACCGGCCATCCACAGACCCATGATCCAGAGGTCACCACCGACGCCGGGGCTGTTGACCGAGTCCGAGAGCGGCGTGTAGGCGAACCAGCCGAACGACGCCGCACCCTGCGGGGTGAGGAAGCCGGCCGCCGCGATGAGACCGCCGAACAGGTACAGCCAGTAGCTGAACATGTTGAGACGCGGGAACGCGACGTCCGGGGCACCGATCTGCAGCGGCATGACCGCGTTGCCGAAGGCGAAGAACAGCGGCGTCGCGAAGAGCAGCAGCATGATCGTGCCGTGCATCGTGAAGAGCTGGTTGAACATCTCTTCGTTGACGACCTGGCTGCCCGGGTAGGCTAGCTCGGAGCGCATGATGAGCGCCATCAGGCCGCCGGCCAGGAACCAGCCCATGGCGGTCACGAAGTAGAGGTTGCCGATCAGCTTGTGATCGGTCGTGGTCATGGCCCGCACCAGGAACTGGCCCAGCGGCTTGCGCTCGGTGAGCTCCACGGAACGCGCGGCGGTCGCGGTCACTCCTGCTCTCCCTCGGTGTCGTTGAGGTCCTCGAGGACCGGGGTCGTGGAGTAGTCACCGCCGACGACGGGCTCCTCGCTCACGTGGTCGGGGTCCGCCGCGAGCTCGGCCAGGTAGGCGTCGTACTCGGCCTGCGTGACGACCTTGACGTCGAACAGCATCCGGGAGTGGTACGTGCCGCACAGCTCGTAGCACTTGCCCTTGTAGGTGCCGGTCTTCATGGTCGTGACCTGGAACTTGTTGTCCCGTCCCGGGACGACGTCCATGCGCATGGTGAACGCCGGGATGCCGAAGTCGTGGATGACGTCCGGGCTGTAGAGGTCGAACTGGATCGTGCTGTCGACCGGCAGGACCAGGAGCGGGATGTCCTCACCCGTGCCCGAGACGTAGACGTTGGTGCCCTCGGGCGTGTCCACGGAGTCGGGGTAGTTGAACGTCCACTGCCACTTCTGGCCGACGACCTTGACGACGACGTCGGGGTTCTTGTCGATCTCCAGCGCGATGTTCTGGACCCGCACCGTGTGCGAGAAGAACACGATCACCATGACGATCGGGAAGATCGTGTAGAAGATCTCGATCGGCAGGTTGTAGCGCGTCTGGACCGGGACCTCGTCATCGCTGCGACGGCGGTAGATGACCACCGCGCCGAGGATGAGCGCCCAGGTGACGATGCCGGTGATGATCGCGGCGATCCAGGACCCCTGCCACAGGTCGAGGATGTGCTGGCCCTCCTCCGTTGCAGGAGCGGGCATCGCGATGCGGCCGGCCTCTGTCTCATCGGAGCAGCCGGCCATGCCCAGCGCGAGTACGACGATGCCGGCAAGGAACACGACGCGGCGGAGCCGCCGGGTCGTTCCAGCCGTGCGATCGGGGTGCCTCAAGCCCACGAACGAGCCTTCCTCTCGAGGGTCACAACTCCTCCGAACATTAGCGGACCCCGGCCGTCAGGAGAGCGCAGGGTCTGAAAGATGGCCTCCTCGGCGTGCCCCACTAAATTCGAGTGCGTGACCAGCCCCCGCGGCTACCTCGACACGGCGTCGGCCGAGCCGCTCCATCCCGCAGCCCGCGAGACGCTGCTCGCCGCCCTCGACCGGGGGTTCGCCGATCCCCGCCGGCTGCACCGCGCGGGCCGCGACGCCCGCCTGCTGCTCGACAACGCCCGGGCGGTCGTCGCGGAGTGCCTGGGTGTCCACGCCGACGAGGTGGGCTTCACCGCCTCCGGCACCGACGCCGTCCACCGCGGGCTGCTCGGCCTGGTCGAGGCGCGGCCCGGCGACGGGATCGCCCACGGCGCGGTCGAGCACTCCTCCGTGCTCCACGCGGTGGCCTGGCGGCCCTCCGACGCGCACACCTCCGTCGGCGTCGAC
>NZ_JACEFC010000058.1 GCF_014180715.1 Nocardioides stalactiti
CGTCCCGACCCCGACCCGGCGGCGGTCGCCGAGCACGCCCGCCTCGGCGACGACCCCGTGCTCGCCGCGCGCTGGCTCAGGGTGGCGGCGGCCCGGGCGGCCGAGCGTTTCGACCACGCGACCGCCGAGGACCTGCTCGACCAGTCGCTCGCCCTGGTCCACGACCACGAGACCCTCGTCGCGCGTGCCCAGGTCCGCATCCGGCGCGGCCGCTACCGCGACGCCGAGGCCGATGTCGTCGCCGCGACCGAGGGCGGCGACCACCGGTGGGAGGTGGGCGCCTGGGCGGCGTACTTCGACCGCAGGTTCGACGATGCCCTCCGCTACGCCGACGACGGCGCGCTCGCGGCCGACGACCAGACCCGTGCGGGCTGCCTGGTCGCCTCGGGGCGGATCCTGCACGCCCGGGGCGACCTCGAGCAGGCCCGTGCCCACCTGACCCGGGCGATGGACGCCGCCACCGGCACCGAGCGCCTCGAGGCGGCCGCCTGGCTCGGTGTGCTCCAGGCGCATCGCAGCCGGCCCGACCAGGCGATCGACCTGCTGCGGCCGATCACCCGCGCCGGGGTGCGGGCCGACCTCACGACGGCGTACCTCCACGCGCTGCTGTTCACGGGCCACGCCTCGGCCGTCGCCGGCCGTCCTGCCGCCGCCCTCGACTGCTTCGCGCGCTACGGCAGCGAGGTCGCGCGGCGCGACGTCCCGCGGTTCGCCGGGCGCGGCGCCAACTTCTCCGGCTGGGTGCTGCGCAACCTCGGCGCCACGGACGCCGGGCTCGACCGCCATCACGAGGCCCTCGCGGAGACCGTCGGTGGCGCGATCCCGGAGGTCGCGGTCTCGGTGCTGGAGGACCTGGCCGACGAGCGGATCCGGGCGGGCGACCCCGACGCCGCGGCCGGCCACCTCGCGCAGGCGCGCACCGCGCTCCACGGCGCGCTGGTGTTCGGGTGGCGCCTCGAGATGCGGTGGCAGCTCCTCTCCGCCCAGGAGCGGCTCCTGAGCGGCGCCCCCGAGGAGGCGCTGCGGATCGCCGACGGGCTGCGCGATGCAGCGGTCCGGTCAGGGGTCCCGCGGTACGACGCCGCGGCGCGCCTGGTGTCCCACCGCGCGCGGAACGCCCTCGGCGAACCCGTCGACCTCGATGTCGCGGAGCGCGACCTCGACGGCCTGGAGCACGCCGTCAAGATCGAGGCCTGGTGGTGGGCCGGTCAGCTCGGCGCCGACCTGGGGCAGCCCACGTGGGTCGAGCGGGCCGAGCGGATGGCGGCCGACCTGGCCCGCGCCGCGGGTCCGCACGGCGACACGCTGCGCGCGGAGGCGGACCGGCAGCTGCCCGCGTGGAAGGCCCTCAGCGAGCGCTGAGGACGACGATCGCGACGACGAGCGACGGCATCCCCTCGACCGCCGCCTCGGCCTCGGCGCGGGCCTCCGCGAGTGCGTCCGGAGCCAGGGTGGCGGCGAACGGCGCGAGGTGGGCCATGCCGATCCGCCAGTCCACGAGGTCGGCGGGGCTGCGCAGCCCGGAGTCGACCTCGAGCACCTGCGCCTCCGCGTGCGCGAAGCCCGCCCGGCGCGCCAGGTCCTCCAGCTCCGCCGGCCCCGGGTCACCGTCGCCGCCGGCCGCCTTGAACGTGCGGTACCAGTCGGGCGCGTCGAACCCGCGGCGCACCATCACCGCGTCGATCGCCTCCTTGGCGGGGTGGTCCCAGCCAGGGGCGAACGCCGTCGCGAGCAGCGCGCCCGCCACCCTGCGCAGCTCGATCGCCGCCGGGGTCGGGTCGGCGAAGTGGTTGAGCGAGAAGGCTGCGGCGGCGAGGTCGAAGGAGCCGTCGCGGAACGGGATCCGCTGGAGGTCGCCGACGGTCGACAGGGCCGGCGGGCGCGGGAGCATGCCCGGCGCGAGGTCGAGCGCGACGACCTCGCGGGCGCCGCGGGCCCGCAGGGCCCGGCCCGCCACCCCGGTGCCGGCCCCGGCGTCGAGGACGCGGGCCCCGTCGAGCGGCACCGGGGCGTGGTCGGCCATCGCCTCGGCGAGCCGGCCGTACATCCGCGCCGGCCCGGCCCGCCAGCCGTCGGCCGCGGCGTCGTACGCCGCCCCGATGTCGTGGCTCACGGGCCCGTGAGCAGCGGCGCGGCGCGCACGACCTGCTCCTCCCACCAGGCCAGCTCCTCGTCGTAGCCGCCGAGCGCCTTCTCCCAGCCGAACTGGACCATCGCGCCGATCAGGCAGAGGCCGAGCTGACGGTCGAACCACGGCTCGGTCGCGACGCCGTGCCGCTCGAGCGCGGCGCGATAGGTGGCGATCGCGTCCTCCTTGGACGTCGGCAGCCGACGGCAGTTGATCGCGAGGTACCAGGCGAGGTCGCTCAGTGCCGCGCCCGTCCCGGGCAGCTCCCAGTCGAGCAGGATCGTCCGGCCGTCGGGAAGGCTGCCGAGGTTGTCGAGCTTCCAGTTGCCGTGGACGAACGTCTGCGGCGTGGTGTCGAGGGCCGCCAGCAGCGGGGCCGGGTCGTGCGCCAGCGGTACGACGACCGACGCGAGCGCCGGCGCGACCTCGTCGAGCAGCGGCCAGCCCTGGGCGACCAGCCGCGGCACCAGGTGGTCCGAGCCGAGCGCCGCCTCGGCGGCCGCCATCCGCGGCGAGAGCTCCAGGTAGCGCGTCTCGGGCGTGACCACCTCGATCCGCTGCTCCCAGAAGGTGGCGTGCAGGGCGGCCATGTGGTCGAGGAACCGCGCGTGCTGGTCGAGCGGCACCGGGTCGTCGGTCGCGGGGACCAGCCACTCCCCCACGTCGCGCATGAGGATCCCCGCGAGCGTCGGCCGTGCCGCGTCGCGCGCCACCGCGACGATCGGCTGGTCGAAGCAGTCCGGTAGAGCGTCGAGCACGCCGAGTCGCCACAGCGCCACCGTCGCCGTCCCCGGCACGTCGGCGACCCGCAGCGTCCAGTCGCCGTCGCGGTCGAGGTGCTTGAGCACGAGCGGCACCCCGTCGATCCGCAGCCGCTCGAGCCGCGCCCCCGACTTCCCCGGGCCGTCCAGCGGCTGCCGGTCCGTCGCCCCCGCCACCAAGGCCTCCACCGAGTCGAGCACCGGCCGCTCTTGCATAGGACCTCCTCGGATTCCCGACGGATCCGTCGGCGTCGCTCTATGTTCGGACCATGCGCACCTCCTTGGCCACCCTGGGCTGCCTGCTCGTCGCCCTCGTCCCGGCGCCGGCCCAGGCGGAGGACCTGTCGGTCCCCGACGGGCGCGACGACTACTGGCACGACACGCGCAGCTCAGGGGAGGACCCGTACCCGGGTGTCCCCGACTACGGCGACCCCGACCTGGTCCGCACGACGTACCGCCACGGCGACACACGAGTGGTGACCCGCCTCAAGCTGGCGCGGCTCGAGCGCAGCGACGGCGGCTACTGGCGAGGGGAGGTCCGGTTCCGCACCGACACCGGGCTGATGGCCCGCGCCGAGGTCTTCAGGGCCTACGACGGTCCGACGGTCACCCGTTGGCGCGGCCCGGGGACCTGCGTCGTCGACGGCAAGGTCGACTGGGCGGACGACGTCCTCGTCGTCAGCGTGCCGCGCGCCTGCCTGCGCCGTCCGGCGACCGTCGAGCTGACGTCGGCGACGAAGTGGGCGCCGACGAGCGACGACTACCCCTACCTCGACGTGTCGGGCAGCGACGGCTATCGGTTGAACGCCTGGTCAGCCCCGCTCTCGCGGGGCTGACCACCGACGGCTGCTCGCTCACTCCATCGGCGGCGAGGAGAGGTACACCGCCTTGGCCTCCGTGTACTGCGCGAGGCCCTCGGGACCGAACTCGCGGCCCACGCCGGAGTTCTTGTAGCCGCCGAACGGTGCCGCCATGTCCATCGTGTAGGTGTTGACGCCGATCGTGCCGGTCCGGATCTGACGCGCGACCTCGGTCCCGGCCTCCGCGTCGGCCGTCCACACGGTGCCGGCCAGCCCGTACTCGGAGTCGTTGGCGATCCGGATCGCGTCGGCCACGTCGTCGTAAGCGATGACCGAGAGGACCGGCCCGAAGATCTCCTCCTGCGCGATCCGCATCCGGTTGTCGACGCCTGAGAAGACGGTGGGCCGCACGTACCAGCCCTTCGTCAGCCCGTCCGGCATGCCGAGGCCGCCGGTGAGGAGCTGAGCGCCCTCCTCCTGTCCGAGCGCGATGTACTTCTCGACCCGTTCCTGCTGGCGCTGCGCGACCATCGGACCGATCTCGGTCGCCGGGTCCATCGGGTCGCCGACCTTCATCCCGCCGATCATCTCGGCGAGCGACGCGGCGAACGCGTCGTGGCGGTCCCGGCTGACCAGGACCCGGGTCTGGGCGACGCAGGCCTGGCCGGAGTTCATGACCCCGAGGAACTTCAGGCCCTCCAACGTCGAGGCGAGGTCGGCGTCGTCGAGGACGATCGCGGCCGACTTGCCGCCGAGCTCGAGCGAGCAGCGCTTGAGGTGCTCCCCGCAGATCGCGCCGATCCGCCGGCCGGCAGCGGTCGAGCCGGTGAACGCCACCTTGTCGACGCCCGGGTGGCGCACCAGGTGCTCGCCGACCTCACGACCGGCCGCGACGATGCTGACGACGCCCTCCGGCACCCCGGCCTCGAGCAACGCCTCGGCCAGCACGTAGCAGTCCAGCGGAGACTCCGGAGCGGGCTTCACGACCACCGTGCAGCCCGCGAGGAGCGCCGGCACCAGCTTGGAGAGCACCGTGAACTGCGGGACGTTCCACGGCGGGATGGCCGCGACCACGCCGATCGGCTCGTGCCGCACCATCACGTCAGCACCGAGCGCGCCGGGCCGGGTCGCCTCCCACGGGAACTCCCGCGCGATGGTGAGGAACGCCTCGATCTGCATCCAGGCCGCCGGCGCCTGCGCCAGGTTGCTGAACGAGATCGGCGAGCCCATCTCGGTGGAGATGACGGTCGCCATCTCCTCCAGGCGTGCGGCGTACGACATCGACAGCGCCGCGACGACGTCGATCCGCTCCGCCGGCGTCATCCGCGGCCACGGTCCCTCGTCGAACGCCTTGCGCGCTGCAGCCACCGCCGCGTCGATGTCGGCCGTGCTGCCCTCGGGCACCCGCGCCACGACCTCCTCGGAGTGCGGCGAGACCACCTCCAGCACGGCGTCGGTCGCGGGCTTGGTCCACGTGCCTGCGATGAAGAGGGCGTCGCGGTTCAGGTCAGTCATGGGGTGATCTCCTGGTTGGGGTGCGCGCCGCGTGGTCCGCGACTCCGCTCACTTCGTTCGCTACGCTCCGCCGCGGACCACGCGGCGGCGCGCTGATCAAGGCGCCAGCGTGAACCAGTCCTCGAAGCCCGAGGGGTCGTGCCGGCCGAGGGCACCGTGCTCGAACAGGCCCCAACCCTCGACGCCGTCGGCGCCGGGGCCGTGGGCCACCGCGTGGCCGACGTGGTCGATCACGCCGAACATGACGCGGCCGGCCACGGCCGGGTCGTTCATGTCGTAGGTGAGCCGCTCGGTGAAGCCGGCGCCCTTCCACATGCCGTGGGTCCAGTCCGAGTCGCCGCCGTAGCCGCCGCCGACATGGATCGGGACCGGGAGCTTCGAGGTGACCTCGAGGACGAGCTCCTTGCCGTCCGGGGTCTGGCAGACGATCGTGCAGCCGGTCGGGACGCGGGTGCCGGAGGCGTAGCGCATCTCGACGCGGGGCCAGCCGAGCTGCTCGACGCGCCCGTCCTTGAAGACGCGGGTGCAGTCGTTGAGCACCCGGTAGCCGTCGGGCGTCTCCTGGATGATGATCACGACGGAGAAGTCGTCGAACCGCATCGGCACGTAGAGCCACCACATGCCCTCGAAGGCGGGGTCGGCCGGTTTGCCCGCAGGCGCGGCCTCGCCGACCGGGCGGATGCCCCACGAGCGGTCGCGGGAGCCGACCCAGCGGTCGGGGGTGACGGCGATGTCGGAGCCGTCGACCGAGAGGACGCCCTCCCAGGTACCGACCTGGGCGAAGCGTTGCGCGTCGAGGATCGTGTTGGCGCCCTGGCGCATCACGTGCGGCAGCTCCTGGACGACGTCGAAGGAGCCCTCCCAGGTGAGGTCCATCGCGATGCCGTGGGTCTCCTCCATGACCAGCCGCAGCTTGTGCAGCGGCTCGATGATCTCGACCCGGTAGCTCCCGACCTGCTGCTGCATCCGGTCCGCGCCCCGCGGGTCCGCGGCGTCGCTGAGGTGGACCGCCGTCTGCTCGTCACCCCGGCGGAGCAGGACGAACGCATCCTTGGTCCCGAGGTTCGGGTAGAAGCCGAGGCCGGTGATGAGGAAGAGGTCGCCGGTGCGGTCGTGCGCGTTGAGGTAGCACCGGTCGTAGAAGTTCCGGTCGCTGCTCCCGGCCCAGGCGACCGGTCGCGGCAGCTGGTGGATCGGGTACTCGTCGAGGGGGCCGAGGCCGTAGTACTCGCCGTGGAGACCGTGCTTGCCGAGGCCGCTCATCACGCACCCACTTCCTGGAGGAGACGCTCGAACAGCGGGCGGTGGTGCATGACGGACTCGGGGTCCTCGGGTCGTTCGATCTCACCGAAGTGGATCTGCCGGGCGCTGGTGCGGAGGAAGACGATCCCCCAGATGACGGCGGCGAAGAGCTGGTACCAGGTGAGATCGCCGATCTTCACCCCGGCGAGCTCCTCGTACGTCGCGGCGACCGCGTCGGCCGTCATGAAGTCGGGCATGCCCGGCAAGCCCATCATCGTGGAGATCTCTTGAAAAACGGAGTGGGCGAAGACCATCCAGGCGAGGTCGAGCTCGCGCGGCCCGAGGGTCGCCATCTCCCAGTCGAGGACGGCGACGGGCGCGAAGTCGCGATACATCACGTTGCCGATCCGGGCGTCGCCCCAGATCAGGACGGGGTCGCCCTCGGGGGGCAGGTTGCCGGCGAGCCAGGTCAGTCCCCGCTCGATGAGCGGGGAGCGCGGGCTGCCCTCCGCCGCGCCGATCGCGTAGTCGTACCAGGCGCTCAGCTTCGCGACGTTGCGGGCGAGCGGCGTCGCTCCCTCGTGGCCGGTGACGGCCGGGTCGAGGAAGGCGAACCGCTCGGCCGCGCCCTCGATGTTGTGGAGCTTCGCCAGCACCTCGACGCTGCTGCGCTGGAGCGCCTGCTGCTGCTCGACGGGGGCGTCGAAGAGCCAGTTGTCACCGAACGTGTAGGGCAGGACGTCCGGTGGCACGGCGCCGTCCAGCCGGTCCATCAGGAAGAACGGGGTACCGAGCACGGCACCGGTCGGCTCGATCAGACCGACTCGGGGGACGGGGACGCCGGCGAGCTCGCCGGCGAGGCGCATCGCGTCGTACTGGTCCTGGAGGCGGTACGACGCGAACACCGGCAGGTCCTCGGCGGCCGGAGCGACCCGGGCGACGTACTCCTTGGTGGCGCGCTCGCCGCTCTCGGTGGCGGTGATCGCGAGCAGCACGGTCTCGCTGGACATGCCGTTGGTCTGGATGCCCTCGTGGATCGTGACGACCGGATCGGCTCCGTCCGGCAGCACGGTGGCCAGCCACTCCTCGAGCCGGGCGCGCACCACGTCCGGGTCACGGCTGGAGCGCTGCAGGGTCATGTCGGCGGGCGGCGGTGCCTGCGTCATCGGGGGTTCCTCCGGGGCTCGAGCGCGGCGGGGCCGCGCTGTGATCAAAACTAGAACAGGTTCTAAGGGGTTCTCAAGGAGTGGGGGCGAGAAAGCGCTGGGAGTACGGCGCGAACCGCTCCGCGAGGTCCGCCCCGTCGAGCCCGACCAGCTCGGGCCGATAGTCGACCCGGCCGAGGTGCCCCGCCGGATGGGAGTCCAGGTAGGCCTTCAGGGAGGCCCGCACCGCGGGGCCCGTCTCCTCCCCTGCCAGCGCGAGCACCCGCTCGACGGCTCCGACCTGGTCGGCCATGAACTCCTCGAAGGGCAGGTCGAGCGACCGGTCCGGACCGAACACGTCCCGGTCGGCGGCCAGTGACCCGAGCATGACCTCGAGCCGGTCCGCCCACCGCCGGCCCGTGGCGAACGGGTCCGGGGGGTGACGGAACATCCGCTCGGTGTAGGCGACCATCGTCGCGATCGAGGTCACGACGTGGGCCGGGTCCCGGTGCGTCACGACGACGGTCGCGCCCGGGAAGACCTCCGCGAGGGCCGGCAGCTGCTCGAGGTGCTGCGGCGACTTGAGCAACCACCGGCCGCCCGGGCGCAGGTGCTGGAGGGCCTGGAGCTGGAGGCGCAGGTAGCGGTAGTGCGGGGCCTGGTCGTGCGCCTGGTAGTAGTCGACCCAGCGGGGCACCTCGGTCAGCGTCTCGAAGAACATGGTGGAGAAGTCGCACGCGAGCAGGGCGATCTCCTCGTGGACGTGGTCGGGGCCCTCGATCTCGTGCATCCGGATGAAGTGGGGCAGCGCCTGGTTCATGACCTCGACGGCCGCAGCGGTCCGCTCGCGCCGCGGGTTCGGCTCGATCCCGACCTCCGCAGCCACCGGGAACGGCTCGAGGCTCTCCCAGTAGGGCAGCGTCCGGAAGCGTCCGGTCGATGCCAGCAGCTGGAGCAGGTGGGTGGTCCCGGTCCGCGGCAGGCCGGCGATCACGACCGGCGGCAGGAGCTCGCGCTCCGCGATCGACGGGACCCTGCGCAGCAGGTCGGTGAGCAGGAGCCGGTTCTTGAGGAGCTGGACGAGCTGGACGTAGAGGTTGACCTGGCCGGACCGGGTCAGCCCCGGCACCGCGCGGTAGCAGTCGAGCAGGAGGTCGAGCCGCTCCTCGTAGTCCCGCGACCCGAAGTCGTCGAGCCCGGTCTCGGTCCGCGCCTGGGCGTGGAGGGTGGCACTGTCCAGCGGGCACAGGTCCGCCATCGCGTCCATCATCGCCAGCACCTCGGCGGCCGCCGGCGGGAACGTCGGGTCGGCGAGGTCCTCGAGCCGGACCGTGGCCTGGTCGCTCTTCATCCGCAGTGACCCTCCTCACGTGATCACGATTACGATACGGTGGGGATCGTATTAGGGGAAGAGCCGTCGACGATTGATTCGAAGGGGGATGGCGAGGCGATGACGACACCACGCGGTGCGGGCCGGCCCCGCGACCCACGGATCGAGCAGGCGGCGCTGGACGCCGCCCGCGACCTGCTGGTCGAGGTGGGCTACCAGCGGCTGACGATGGCCGCGGTCGCCGGGCGGGCGGGGACGACGAAAGCGGCCCTGTACCGCCGCTGGCCCTCGCTCCCCCACCTCGTCTACGAGGCCGCGTTCCCCGACGAGCTGCTCAAGGACTGGCACCTCGGGCGCGAGCTCCGCGCCGACCTGCTGGGCATCGTGGTCGGCACCCGGGACGCCTTCACCAGCCCGGTCGCGGCAGCCGCGCTCCCGGGCCTGCTCGCCGAGTTCTCCACGCACCCGGCGCTGCACAACGCCCTGTTCTCCCGGTTCGCCGGGGTCGCCGAGGCGATCGACGACCGGTTCCGTGCCGCCGCCGAGGCCGGGGAGGCGCGGCCGACTGCCAGCGCCCAGGACGTCCTCAACCTGATGATCGGCGCCGCCCTCATCGGCGTCCTCGTCGGACCCGAGACGCTCGACGACGCGTGGGCCGGACGCATCACCGACATCCTCACCGATGGGATCCGCCCATGACCGTCGACCACACCGAGGCCCAGTCCGCGTTCCGCGAGCTCCTCGACACCCTGCGCGACCTCGACAAGAGCTTCACCGAGGGCGACCGCGCGGTGACCGACGACCGGACCCTCGCCGACGGCTACCGACAGGTCCTCACCACGCTCGGAGTCGCGCTGGACACCTACCTGTTCGCGGAGCCGAGCCGGCCCCAGTTCGTCGACACCAACACCCCGTTCCGGCGTGACCGGCGCTGGGGCGGCGACAACACCGACTGCTACTACGCGCTCTGCACGATCGACCCGTCCCGGCGCTACCGGATCAGCGGCAACCGCGGGGACAGCGTCTACTTCTCCGTCACCGCCTACAACGAGCCGTCGCCCGGTGCCTGGTCCGACAAGGTCGTCGCCCTCGTGCGCGACTCCGATCTCGAGTACGACGCCGACGGCAGGTTCACCTTCGACCTCGGGCCACTCCCGGAGGGCGTGGTGCTGCTGACCCGCGACTACCAGGCCGACCCGCTCACCGGCCGCCGGATCGTCTGGGAGATCGAGTCGCTCGACGAGCCCGACCCCGTCGCCCACGGCTCGGTGGAGACCGCGGCGGCGCTCCGGTCGAGCGCCGCGTGGCTGCGCACGATGTTCGCGATCATCCCGCTGACGGTCGGGGTCCGCAGCGACGACGGCCACACCATCGGTCACGAGATCACCCAGGTCGCCAACGACTGCGGCGAGCCCTACCAGGTGGCCGACGCCAACTTCGGCTGGTCGGCTCGTGACGCGGCGTACTCCTTCGGCAGCTTCGTCCTCGAGGACGACGAGGCGCTGGTCATCACCCACCGACCGCCGGCCTGCCGGTTCTGGAACTTCGTCGTGTGGAACCAGTTCATGGCCACCCACCCGGCGACCGACGACCGCTGCTCGGTCAACGGCACCCAGGCCGTCCCCAACAGCGACGGCACCGTGACCGTCGTCCTCGCCAAGCGGCGCCTCGACCACCCCAACGCCGTCTCCACCGTCGACTACCCGCGCGGCAACGTGGCGTTCCGCTGGTTCCTTCCCGACGCGGTCCCGGTCAAGCCGGAGGTGCGGCTGGTCAAGGTCGCGGACGCCCCGACCGCGACGACCTGAGGGCGCAGCAGGTCAGCGGCCGCGATCGGCCGGGTGGAGCTGTGGCGCGCTCACCCCGCAGTGGCGGCACTCCTCGATGTGCAGGCGGTGCTCCTCGGGCCCGGCTGCGGTGAGCGGTCGTCGTACGAGAGCGACGGCGAGGACGCTGCCCGCGAGCAGCAGCGCGGCGCTGATGAGCATGGCGACCCGGTAGCCGTCGCCGAACGCCCCGGGGTCGGTGTAGTCGCCGCCGCCGATACCGGCGGCCACGGGGATCACGGCGACGGCGAGCAACCCCGCGGTGCGGGCCACCGCGTTGTTGACACCGGACGCGATGCCGGCGTGCCGGTCGTCGGCCGCATCGAGCACCGTCGCCGTCAGCGGCGCGACCAGCAGGGTCAGGCCGGCCCCGAACACGACGACCGCGGGGAGCACGTCGACGCCGTACGACGCGCCCGCGTCGACCCGGCTCATGAGCAGCACGCCGACACCGGCGAGGAGCGGCCCCACCGTCATCGGCAGCCGCGGCCCGATCCGTTGCGCCAGGGCGCCGGCGCGCGCCGAGAAGCCGAGCATGAGCAGCGTGACCGGCAGCATCGCCGAGCCCGCGACGATCGGCGACCACCCCACGACCACCTGGAGCTGGAGCACGAGCAGCACGAACACCACGCCGAGCGCGGCGTAGACGAGGAACGTCACCAGGTTGGCCGCGCTGAACTGGGTGTTGCGGAACAGCGACAGCGGCACGAGCGGGTGGGACGAACGCGCCTCGACCACGACGAACGTGACCAGCAGCGCCAGCCCTGCCCCGATCGTCGGGCCGACGGACGAACCGAACCCGGCCTCGCCCGCCCGGGTCAGCCCGAACGTCACGGCCGCGAGCCCACCGGCTGCCAGTGCGGTGCCGAGGACGTCGAGCCGACCGACCGCGTCGGGGTCCCGGCTCTCGGGGACGTGGCGGACGGCGACGAGCACGATGAGGACCGCGACCGGGACGTTGACGAGGAAGACCAGCCGCCAGCTCACCTCGACCAGCCAGCCACCCACGAGCGGCCCCAGGGCGGCCGCGATGCCCCCGAGGCCGGACCAGGCGCCGACCGCGGCCGACCGGTCCTCGTCCCGGAACGAGGCGGCGATGATGGCGAGGCTGCCCGGTGTCAGCAGCGCACCACCCACGCCCTGCAGCCCGCGGGCGGCGACGAGGGTCTCGATGTCGGGTGCGAGCCCGCACAGCAGCGACGCCAGCGCGAACCAGACCACCCCGACCAGGAAGATCCGCCGCCGGCCGAGCCGGTCGCCCAGCGACCCCCCGACCAGGATGAGCGCCGCCAGCGTGAGCGTGTAGGCGTTGATGGTCCACTGGAGCCCGCCGAAGTCGGCATCGAGGTCCTCGCCGATCCGGCCGAGCGCGACGTTGACCACGGTCGCGTCGAGCATCGCCAGGCCGGAGCCCAGCACCGTCGTCAGGAGCACCCACCGACCGCGGGCACTGCCCATCTCCAGGGCGGTGCCGTCCGGCGGCGTGGTGCTCATGCGGGCGTCACTCGGCGACGACCTCGATCCGCTGGAACTCCTTGAGGTCGGTGTAGCCGGTCGTGGCCATCGACCGCTTGAGCGCGCCGACCAGGTTCATCGTGCCGTCGGCGACCCGGCTGGGACCGAAGAGGATCTCCTCGATCGTGCCGATCTGCTCGAACTGGACGCGCTGGCCGCGCGGCAGCTCGTGGTGGTGGGCCTCGGCGCCCCAGTGGAAGCCGCGACCCGGAGCGTCGGCGGCACGGGCGAACGGCGAGCCGACCATGACCGCGTCGGCCCCGCAGGCGACGGCCTTGGCGATGTCCCCCGACCGGCCGATCGAGCCGTCGGCGATGACGTGGACGTAGCGGCCGCCCGACTCGTCGAGGTAGTCGCGCCGGGCCGCAGCCACGTCGGCCACCGCGGAGGCCATGGGGACGGCGACCCCGAGCACGCTGCGGGTCGTGTGGGCGGCGCCGCCGCCGAAGCCGACGAGCACGCCGGCCGCACCGGTGCGCATCAGGTGGAGCGCCGCCTGGTGGGTCGCGCAGCCGCCGACGATCACCGGCACGTCGAGCTCGTAGATGAACTCCTTGAGGTTGAGCGGCTCCGCCTGGCTCGACACGTGCTCCGCGGAGACCGTGGTACCGCGGATGACGAAGAGGTCGACCCCGGCGTCGGTGACGACCTTGGCGAACTCCTTGGTCCGCTGCGGCGAGAGCGAGCCGGCCACCGTGACCCCCGCGGCGCGGATCTGGCGCAGCCGCTCGGCGATGAGCTCGGGCTTGATCGGCTCCGCGTAGATCTCCTGGAGGCGGCGCGTGGCGGCGTCGCCCTGCAGGCCGGCGACCTCCTCGAGCAGCGGCTCGGGGTCGCTGTAGCGGGTCCAGATGCCCTCGAGGTTGAGCACCCCGAGACCGCCGTACTGACCGAACGCGATGGCCGTCGACGGCGACATCACCGAGTCCATCGGCGCCGCCAGGATCGGCAGCGAGAAGCGGTAGGCGTCGATCTGCCAGTCGACGCTGACCTCCTCGGGATCGCGGGTGCGCCGGGACGGCACGATCGCGATGTCGTCGAAGGAGTACGCACGGCGGGCGCGCTTGGCCCGGCCGATCTCGATGTCGGTCACCGGCTGATTCTAGGGACTAAGCGCTCGAGGCCGTGAAACCCGCTACGGGATGCTGACCCGGACGTCCCCGGCATCGGTCGTCGCGGTGTCGTTCCCGTCACCGCCGTCGGCGGTGTCGTTGCCCGAGATCCCGTCCAGCGTGTGCAGGTCGTCCCCGCCGTTGCCGCCGAACAACAGGTCGCCGCCACCGAAGCCCTTGAGGTCGTCGTTGCCGAGACCACCGTGGATCAGGTTCCCCAGCGCGGTGCCGAACAGGACGTCGGCGCCGGAGCCACCGAAGATGTTCTCCATCCCGACGGCGCCGTCGCCCTCCCCTGCGGCGCCCTCGTCGTTGGGTCCGGTCGCGAGCGTGACACTGACCGCTGCCGTCCGGAGCTCGTAGGAGAGGGCGTCGACCCCGCTGCCGCCGTCGAACCGGTCACCGGCGTCGGACGTCGACCCCTGGACGAACCGGTCGCTCCCGGCCCCGCCCTGCACCGTGTCGGCGCCGCCGCCGTCACGGATCTCGTCGTCGCCGGACCCGCCGATGAGCAGGTTGGCCAGAGGCGTGCCCACGATCAGGTCTCCCCCGCTCCCGGTCGTCGCGTTCTCCACGTTGACCAGTCCGTCCGTCTCGCCGGTGGCACCGTCGTCGTCGAGACCGTTGCCGAGCGTCAGCTTCAGGTCCGCGGTCCGGGAGGCGTAGGAGATCAGGTCCGTTCCTGTGCCGCCGTCGAAGCTGTCACCGGGGTCGGCGGGCGACGCCTGCAGGAAGGTGTCGTCGCCACCGTCACCGCGGACGTCGTCGGCGCCGCCGAGGTCGCGGATCTCGTCGGCTCCCGCACTCCCGGAGAGGATGTTGGCGCCCGAGCTGCCGACGATGACGTCGTCGGCGGAGCCGCCGGTGAGGTTCTCGACCGCAAGGATCTTGTCGTCCTCCGCGGGGGCACCGTCGTCGGCGGCTCCGTTGAGGGACAGCTCGACACCTTCGTCACGAGACGAGTACGACACCCGGTCCGAGCCGTTGCCACCGTTGTAGACGTCGCCCGGGTCGATCTCGAACTGGGCGAGGAGGAGGTCGGCCCCCTCCCCGCCGTCGACCAGGTCGTTGCCGAGCAGGTCGCGGATCGTGTCGGCCCCGGCCCGTCCCTCGAGCTCGTTGCGCACCACGCTGCCGATGATCGTGTCGCTGCCCGCCCCGCCGACGAGGTCCTCGACCCCGAGGAGCCGGTCGGTCTCGCCCGGGGCGCCGTCGTCGGCGATGCCGTTGTTGATGGAGAGGGCCACCGCGTCGGGCCGCGCGGCGTAGGTGACCTGGTCCCGGACCCCCTCACCGCCGTTGAGGAGGTCGCCGGCGTCGACCTGGATCGGCTGGATCAGCGTGTCGTCGCCGGACTCCCCGAACACCCGGTCCGCACCGAGCTGGTCGCGCGTCGTGTCGTCCCCCGGGCCCGCGCAGATCCTGTCGTCCCCGGCTCCGGCATTGATCACGTCGTTCCCGCCCCGGGCGACGATCACGTCGTCGCCCGCCGTGCCGGTGATCGTCTCGCCGGCTTCGCTGCCCACGATGGTCGCCGGCTTGCCGTCGCACGGCGGCGCCGTCTCCAGATCGAGCGACCACCCCTGCATCGAACCGGCGTCCCCGCCGGCGTCGTCGGTCACGTAGAGGCTCCAGGTCCCGTCGGCCAGCAGTCCGTCGAAGCTCGCGAGCGTGCCTGAAGCCGTCGGCGGCGGCGCCGGCGCCGGGAAGGTGTCCCCCGCGGTGTTGTTGGTCGGCCGGAAGGTGCCGCTGACGACCGTGCTCGGCACGTCGCTGGGGGCTTCGTCGTCCAGCACGATGGTGGCGTTGTTGGCATCGGTGGACCCGCCCAGGTCGGAGAAGATCACCGATCCCGTGGTGCCGTCGGGACCGACGAGGAGGACGTCGACGTCGGAGGGGAAGGTGTGGTTGAAACCTTGGAGGTTGACGTTGACGTCGGTGACCGTGGTGCCGTCGGGGAAGCTGGCCTGGATCGGGCTCGGGTACGGCGTGGCCGGCCCGGAGGTCCCGGTCCCCGGGACGGCGAAGTCGGTGCCGTTCTCGAGGTCGCAGTCCATCGACCCGTCCGACGGGGCGCGGAGGCAGGTGCCCGGGTCAGCGACGGTGTCCGTGCCCGAGGTGAGGGCCTCGGCGATCACCCGGATCGAGGCGACCCCGGTCTGCTGGATGCCGAGCAACAGCCGCACGTCGACGGACGCGCCGGGAGCCAGCGGCGTGGCCAGCGTGACGACGCCGACCGAGAGGGAGGAGTTGAACCCGCCGCCGTTGGGCTGGCTCGGCGGCTGCTCGAGGGTCGTTCCCTGGACGGTGACGTTGCTCGTGCCCGAGCCGCACGGCGGCCGGTCGGTGGTCACGACGACTGCGGTCGAGGTCCGCGGCCGGAGGTCGGAGATGCCCGAGGGCGCCGGGAAGGTCCGGACGTCGGCCACCCGCAGCCTCAGGCGCGTGACGTTGCCCCCGGTGTTGTTGGTGATGGTGCGCCGGATGTCCGTGGTGCCGAACGTCGAGTTGTTGGCCGGGTCCGACGTGAAGTCGCGCACGGCGTTGGGCGGCGCGGAGGCCCCGACGCACGGGTCGAGGAGGGAGACGTCGAGGAGGGCGTTGCTCCTCGGCGAGGAGAGGTTCGAGGGTCCCGGCGCGCCGAGGCGCTGACCGGCGCCGGCCGAGGTGCCGTTGGTGTCGACGAACACGAAGTCGTCGGCGTTGTTGTCGGTGTCCTCCGGCAGCCCCGGCGTCTCCGTCGCCAGTGTGTTCGTGGCGATCGCACCGGTGGAGAGGTTGCGGTAGAAGCTGTAGTTGATCGAGAACGGCACCAGGGCCGGATAACCGGTCCCCTCCTTGTAGAGGGTGTTGGCCTCCGAGGTGCTGCCCACCGCGTCGAGCCGGTTCGCGAGCGTGAAGCTGGCGGCGACACTGGTGTTGAACAGCGCGATGCCCGCGTTGTCCGGGATGTCGGTCGTATAGGTGGCGTCCCCGGTCGCCGTGGTCCCGTTGCCCGCCGGGTAGGACGCCAGCGAGTAGCCCACCGAGTTCACGCACAGGTACGAGCCGAAGGCCGGGATCACCGTCCCGGTGGGGATGACGCAGCGGGCGACGGCGTTGGAGGCCGCCAACGCGTAGCCGGTCCCGGAGATCGGGGTGACGACGTGGTCTGAGACCCCCACGTTGGTGATCTCGATGAACTCGTCGTTCGCACCGTTGGGGCCACGGACCCGGAACTCGGAGATCACCAGCGGCCGGGTCGCATCGACCTGCGCGACGACCCCGTCACCCGGGCCGCCCCCGTCCTCGGCGGCGGCCGGCACCACGGCTCCGGTGCTCCAGCCTGCGACGACGACGGCGATCGCGACCGCCGTCCCGATGAGTCGTGTCCGCATGACGACGTCCGTTCTCCCGAAAAGAGCAGCCGACCAGGGGCCCGAGAGAGTCGCCGCCCCTACGAACCTACTCCCGCTCGGGCCCGTCAGACGGCGACCGGTGGGAATTCATCCGATCAGCCGATGTCGAAGAGGTTCTTCTGACCCGCCTTGTAGAGCTGCTTGTCGACGATCTTGAGCGCCTCCCACTCCTTGGGGCGGTGCAGCTGGTAGATCTTCGCGGGCGTACCGGGGGCCGAGGCCTCCTCGGCGATCGCGTTGGCAGCCTGCCGACCCGACTCGTTGGCGCCCTCCATGGTGGCCAGGTCGATGTTGGTCTTGCAGAAGTCGCCGGCCATGAAGAGGTTGGGGATGGCGGTGCGGGCCGTGGGTCGCTTGTCCCACGAGTCCACGGTGTTGATGAGGAGCGGCTCGTCGTTGGAGTTGCGCCGGCTGACCGGGTCCCACTTGATGGCCGGGTCGAGGAACCAGGAGTGGAGCACGTCGTCGGGCAGCACCGACTTCCCGGTGTCCTCCAACGACGCCTTGAGCTGCGCCCACACCTCGGCCTTGACCTCGGCCTTGGTGCACCGGTTGGCGGGCTTGCCGTAGAGGATCCCCGGCGTCGTCCAGTCCGAGATGTCCACCGAGAGGCAGTCGACGGCGGTGCCGTCGCCGTACGTCGTCGGGAAGTCGTTGGTCCAGTGGTCGGCCTGGAGGATGCCGGTGAGCGACCACGGGGAGTCGAGGAAGGCCAGGTGGCCCGAGGTGATGTCGACCTTGCGCTTGAGGAAGAACTGGATGCCGTTCATCCAGTCGGCGAAGAGGGTGGTGAGGCCCTCGAGAGCCGGGTCGGCGGCCAGGACGGCCGGCGAGAGCCACGGCGTGACCCGCTCGACCGGCATCGCGGAGACGAAGTAGTCAGCGCTGATCGTCTTCGGCCCGCTGGGCGTGGTCGCGCGGGCGCCGGTGATCCGGCCGCCGGCGACGTCGAGGCCGACGATCGTGGTCGCGTTCTGGAAGCGCACGCCCCGCCCGCGCAGGTGGGTCACCCACGGGTCGATCCACACCTCGTTGGTCGGGCCGTTGAGGATCTGGTCCGCTGGCCGGCCGTTGGTCCCGAACCCGGCGAACGAGTAGAGGAACGCCTCCGCCATGTTGCCGATGGTGCGGGTGCTGGCGATCTCCTCCTTCGCCGCGACCAGGGCGCGGGTGAGGCCGCGGGCGGCGACGGTCTGGTACTCGGCATTGCGCTGCTCGGCCTTGACGAAGTCCCACCAGGAGGTCTTCTCCCACTGACCGAAGCGGCGCTCGTCGCAGCTGGAGAGGAACACGATCAGCCGGGTCGCGAAGTAGGTCGCGTCGACCGGCGAGATCATCGAGCCGCCGACCAGCTCGTTGACGATGAAACGGCGCAGTGCGTCGGGCGTCGCGAGGTGGCGGGGGTCGGGGATCAGGCCGAAGAGGTTCTGGTCGTCACGGCCGCCGGCACGCGGGAACAGAGGGATGCCCGCGCCGACCAGGTTGTCGAAGACCCCGTTCTCGTTGGTGCCGAACGGGATCCGGGCCATCGTGTCGGGGATGTGGCTGTAGAAGCCGGGGAAGAACCGGAAGCCGTGCTCGCCGGGCAGGTTGCGGCGACCGCCCGCGGCGGTGCCCGGCACCGGGATGCTCCGCGCCTTGCCGCCGAGCGCCTTGCGCTCGTAGACGGTGACCTGGAAGCCGCGCTCCACCAGCTCGTGCGCGGCCGACAGGCCCGCCATGCCGCCACCCAGCACGGCGACCCGGCGACGGGTCGCGGCGAGCACGGGTGACTTCGGACCGAGGGCGACGGCCGCTGCGGCGACCCCCGAGCCGGCGAGCACGCTCCGACGAGAGACAGACCCCATGAGTTCTTTCCCTTTCCACTAACCGACACTGGTGTCGGTTAAGGTGAGATTGTGTCCGCCCACCCCTCCGACGTCAACCGGCCGCGCCGCCGCCTGCGCGGTGCCGAGCGGCGCACCCGGATCGAGGCGGCTGCGGTCGACGTCTTCGCCCGGCGGGGGTACGACGCCACGTCGATCGGCGAGGTGGCCCTGGCCGCCGGCGTCACCCGGACCGTGCTCTACGACCACTTCCACGACAAGCGCGACCTCTTCCTCCACGTCCTCGAGACGCAGCACGAGCTGATGCTCAGCGAGATCGCGGGCGGCATCACCAGCGAGGGCGAGCCGCGCGACCGGGTCCGCGCGACGCTCGCGGCGTACCTGCGTTTCACCCGCGACCACCCGTCCGCGCGTCGCCTGCTGCTCGATCCGGTGCCCTCCGGCGACATCGACCTCGACGAGGTCGTGCGCGGCTACCTGGAGGCGCGGAGCGACGCGATCTCCGGACTGCTGGCCACCGACCTCGCCCGGGCCGGCGTGGACCTGTCCTCCACCAGCCTGCCCGTCATCGTCGCCGTCATGAGCGGCGCGTCCGACGGGCTCGCCCAGTGGTGGGCGCTCCATCCGGAGACGCCGTTCGACGACGTCGTCGACGCCGCCACCCGACTGCTGTGGAACGGGCTCCCCCGCGCGGGCGAGCCGTAATACTGGGGGCGATGAACCACCAGCCTCCCGATCCGCGGCGACGCCTGCTGGCCGACCTCGCCACGTCGGACCAGGAGCAGGTCGCTGCGCTGCTGCGCGCCCGCTCGACCGAGGCGATGGCGCACCTCCACCGGGACGACTGGGTCGCGCTCGCCGCCCGCTTCCGCGGCGCCGACGGGCAGGTGCCCGCCGCGATCGCCTGGCGGTGCGGCTACGCCCTCCACCTCCAGGGCCGGCCGGTCGAGGCGCTCACGGCCTTCAGGTCGGCCGCCACGCCGACCGACGACATCGACGGCGCCCACCTCGCCGCCGCCCACGCCGCGTCCCTCTGGAGCAGGGGCGAGGTCGAGTCCGGCGCCCTCCTCGCCGACCAGGCGCTCGCGCTCGCCGAGGCCTCCGGCGACGCCGGCGCGCTCGCGGCGGCCTGGATCGCCCAGGGCCTCCTCCAGGCCGTGGACGACCGGCACGCCAGCGCGGCGGCCGACCACAAGGCCTTGCGCTTCGCCGAGGAGGCCGACGACCCGGTCGCCCTCGCCCGGATCCACACCCACCTCGCGTGCGCCGACCTCGAGGAGGCGCGCTACACCGACGCGATCGACCGGTTCCACGCGATCCTCCTGACCACCGGCGAGCACGGCCTCGTCGCCAGCCAGGCGCTCGCCCGGGTCAACCTCGCGGAGACCTACCTGCGGGTCGGCCGTCTCGACGAGGCGGTCCACGAGGCCGAGGTCGCCCGGCAGCAGTTCGCCGTCCTCGACTCGCCGCTCGTCGGAGCCGCCTGGCGGGTGCTCGGCTCGGTCAACACCGTGCGCGGGAGCCTCGGCCGGGCGGCGCACGCGCAGTCGGAGGCGGTCCGCTACGCCGAGGAGCACGGCTTCAGCCAGGTGCTGCTGCCGGCGCTGGTGGGGCTCGCCCTGGTCCGCGCGGCCGACGACCGCGACGCAGCGCGCGCGCTGCTCGAGCGTGCCCGCGCCGTGCCCTCGGCCACCCACCACCTCGCCAGCCGGCTGGCCTTCGGCTGGTTCCTGCTCCTGGAGTCCGACGAACGTCCCGAGGCCCGCGCCGAGGCGCTCGCCATCGCCGATCGCGAGCTGGCCGAGGCCCAGCGCTACAGCGAGAACTCCGTCGTCGCCGAGGCCCTCGAGCTCGCCGTCCTCGCCGGAGACCGCTCCCCCGCAGACCCGCGCCTCCAGGAGGCGCACGGGATGTGGACGTCGGCCGGCAACGTCGTACGGGCCAGCATGAACGCGTACGTCGCCGCACGGCTCGCCGGCCCGCGAGTCGCTGAGGAGGTCGCCCTCCAGCAGCTGCACAGCCTCGGCATCCACGCCGACGCCTGGTCGGTGCCCGGTCCGCTCAACGCCGTCCGTCCGGCGGACTCCCGGGTCCGCGTCCACTGCATGGGCGCGTTCGCCCTCGAGGTCGACGACCGTGCGGTCCCGGCGTCGGCCTGGCCCTCCCGCAAGGCCCGCGACGCCCTCAAGGCGCTGGCCGTCGCGGACGCCGACGGTCTCACCCGGGCCCACCTCGAGGACCTGCTGTGGCCCGAGCACCTCGAGCCCGGCAACCGGCTCTCGGTGGCCCTCTCGCAGCTGCGCCAGGTGCTCGACCCGGGGCGCGTCCACCCGGCCGACCACTACGTCATCAGCGACGGCGCCCGTGTGCGGCTCGACACCCAGCATGTCATCGTCGACGCCCAGGAGTTCTGCCAGGCCGCACGCGGCGTGACCTCGGGCGCGGTCGCCGACGTCGCCCTGCTCGAGGCGGTCGCCGCCCGCTACACCGGGGCGCTCCTCGAGGGCGAGGACGCCGCCTGGATCGAGGCGCCGCGCGAGGAGGTCGACCGGCTCGGCCGCGAGGTCAACCGGGCGCTGGCGCTCGCCCTGGCCGGGACGGCGGACGCCCCGCGCGCGGTGCCGTGGCTGATCCGGCAGATCAACGACGACCCGTACGACGAGCCGACGTACGTGTCCCTCGTGCGACTCCTCGAGCGGCTCGGCCGGCACGGCGAGGCGCGCAACTTCTACACCACCTACGCGACCCGGATGCGCGAGCTCGACGTCCCCGCGCTGGCGTGGGGCGAGGTCAGCGAGCGCAGCGCCTCCTGACCCCAGCCCGTCGAATCCGGACCTTCCTGTGCCGAATCCGGACCTACCTGGGTCGAATCCGGACCTTCCCGTGCCGAATCCGGACCTTCCTGTCGGGGCCCGGACGACGCCGTCGCAACCCGATCTCAAACTCTTCTCAACGCACCCCTGCGACGGTCACGCCATGACCGTGATCCTGCACCTCGACACCGCTCCCGAGCCGGCGGTCGCCGTACCCGTCGACGAGCAGCCTGTCCGCCCCGCACGCTTCTGGCGCCCGGGCGCCACCGGCTAGCCGTGGTAGTTCGGCGCCTCGACGGTCATCTGCACGTCGTGCGGGTGGCTCTCCTTGAGGGAGGCCGAGGTGATCCGGATGAACCGGCCCTTCTCCTGCAGCTCGGGGATCGTCTGCGCGCCGACGTAGAACATCGACTGGTTGAGACCGCCGAGGAGCTGGTGGGCGACCGCTGAGAGCGGACCGCGGTACGCGACCTGGCCCTCGATGCCCTCGGGGACGATCTTGTCGTCGCTGGTGACCTCGGCCTGGAAGTAGCGGTCCTTGGAGTAGGACTTCTTGCCGCGCGAGGACATCGCGCCGAGCGAGCCCATGCCGCGGTAGGCCTTGAACTGCTTGCCCTGCACGAAGATCACCTCACCGGGCGACTCCTCGCAGCCGGCGAGCATCGAGCCGATCATCACCGACTCGGCGCCGGCGACGATCGCCTTCGCGATGTCACCGGACTGCTGGAGGCCGCCGTCGGCGATGACCGGTACGCCGGCCGGGCCCGCAGCGAGGGAGGCCTCGTAGACGGCGGTGATCTGGGGGACGCCGCAGCCGGTGACGACGCGCGTCGTACAGATCGAGCCGGGGCCGAACCCGACCTTGACCGCGTCGGCGCCGGCGTCGACGAACGCCTGGGCACCCGCGCGGGTGGCGACGTTGCCGCCGATGACCTGGACGTGCTTGGTCGCCGGGTCGGTCTTGAGCCGTCGGACCATGTCGAGCAGCAGGGTGACGTGGCCGTGGGCGGTGTCGGCGACGAGGACGTCGACGCCGGCCTCGATGAGGCCGGTCGCCCGTTCCCACGCGTCGCCGAAGTAGCCGATGGCCGCGCCGACCATGAGCCGGCCCTGCGCGTCCTTCGATGCGTCGGGGAACTGCTCGGACTTCACGAAGTCCTTGACGGTGATGAGGCCGCCGAGCCGCCCCTGCTCGTCGACGAGCGGGAGCCGCTCGCGCTTGTGCTTGCGCAGCAGCGCGGTGGCGTCGTCGCGGCTGATCCCGACCGGGCCGGTGACCAGCGGCATCGGGGTCATGACCTCGTCGACCTTGGTGGTCGCCCACTCCGCGACGGGGGTGAACCGCAGGTCGCGGTTGGTGCAGATGCCGAGGAGCCGGTTGTCGGCGTCGACGACGGGGAGGCCGGAGACGCGGTACTCGCCGCAGATCCGGTCGAGGTCCTCGAGCGTCGCGTCGGGCCCGATGGTGACCGGGTTGGAGATGATCCCGGTCTGGGTCCGCTTCACCAGGTCGACCTGGTAGGCCTGCTCCTCCGCCGAGAGGTTGCGGTGCAGGATGCCGATGCCGCCCTGGCGGGCCATCGCGATCGCCATCCGCGACTCGGTCACGGTGTCCATCGCGGCACTGATGAGCGGCGCCTTGATGCTGATCTCGCGCGTCAGCCGCGTCGTCGTGTCGATGTCGTCCGGCGCCAGGTCGGAATGACCCGGCAGCAGCAGGACGTCGTCGTAGGTCAGCCCCAGAGGTGCGAACTTGGCGGGAACTTCAGAGACCTCCATGACGGAATCCTACGTGCCGCGGCCGCTCCCGACCCAACCGGGCCGCTGCGCCGAGAATTCACCGATATCTAGGCGGGTAACGGGGTGACAGCGACCGTTATCAAGCAGGGTTGACAGCCTGTCTAGACCGGGCAGATGGTCCTCCCATGATGAGGGGGGAGCTCGTCGCACTGGTGGTCTGCGGCGCAACGATCATGACCACCGCCAGCGCCTACGGATCGAACTTCGGTTCGATGCCGTCACAGACCGTGGACGGCAGGACCGCACAGGTCAGCTTGGCGAACAACCGCAACCACCGGATCGACTTCCTGAACACCAGAGGTGCCACTGGCGACGCCATGCAATGGGCGTTGAACACCCAGTTCCCGAGGTTCCACTTCACCTGGACCTGGGTCGACGGGGACGACTACGACGTCCGGGTCATGGACGACATGTACGACAACTTCGCGTTGCTGGCTTGGGTCAACTGCCCACCAAGAGCCATCGAGGTCGGCAAGAACCCCAATCGGTCCTGCTACGGCCAGACGCTCAAGCGAAATCTGCGGATCGATCTACCGCCGGCAGGCGAGCGATACGTGGCCTGCCACGAGCTAGGTCACACCGTGGGCTTGCAGCACGAGGAAGAGGAGCGCTCTGACTCGTGCATGCGGACGGCGAAGGACGAGACCCCCCAACTACTCGCAGGAGGACGTCAACCATGTACTCGACCAGTATTCCTGAGGGACTGGCGACCGAGGTCCGCCGGCTGCTCGCCGGCGGAGCGCTCCTGCTGGGAATGACCACGCTGGCTGCTTGTTCAGGGCCTGCGGCCGAACCCGAACGGACCGGAGCGAAACCAAACGCAGCGGCCAACGAGCCGGCGAGTGAACCGAATCGCCAGACCAGAGATCGTCCCTGGTCCGGGTTCGGCTTCGTCAGCGGTGCGCTGGAGTTCGAGACATTCGACTCGCTCGCAAGCATGGTCCGCGCTGCCGATGTCACGGTGCTCGGCACGGTGACATCGGGCCGATTCGGGCGGAGATACGACCACACCGCACCGGGTGAAGCACCGATGGCGGACATCGACCTCCACGTCGAGCTCCGGGTCGACGAGGTCCTTGCTGGCCGGGTCGGCGACGGCACCAACTCGATCACGCTGATCCTCGGGCCGTACGACACGAGCGAGATCTCCGCGAAACCATGGACGGACCTGCTGGGGCTCCAGGCGGTGTTCACGCTGCGTCGCGCTGGAACCGCGGTCACCAACGACTGGGGCAGCACCCGGGAAGACCCCGCGCTACTCGCCAAGAACTTGTACTTCGTCATCAACAGCAAGGGCCTCCTCGAGCGAGGTCCCGACGGGCTCACCCGCTCCCCGTGGGCGGAGAAGAGCGGCTGGACACCGAAGATCGAGCGGCGTCCGTTCGAGGACGTGCTCGCCAGCATCCGCGCCGCCGACGACTGAGTTTCTGCGGACCGATGGTGCCGGTTGGCTGGATCGGTCAGGCTGGGGCGGTGACCTCCCCCACGACCGCTGACCTTCCTCCGCACGTGCTGGTCCTCTTCGGCGCCACGGGCGACCTGGCGTCGCGCAAGCTGTTCCCGGGGCTCTACCGGCTCGCTGCGGCCGGACGGCTGCCCGAGCACCTCCTCGTGATCGGGAGCGGGCGGCGCTCGCCGGGGACCGACGAGGAGTTCCGGGGGCAGGTGCGGGCAGCGCTTTCGGAGTTCGTCGAGGAGGTCGACGAGACCGTCGCGGGGCCGCTGCTCGAGCGGATCTCGTTCGTCGCGTCCAGCGCCGACGACGGGGCCGCGCTCGCCGAGGCCGTCCGGGAGGCCGAGGACCGGCTGCTCGAGGAGGCCGGGTGCCTGCTGTCCGACGTACGACGCCTCCTCTACCTGTCGATCCCGCCGTCGGCAGTGCAGGGGACGGTCGAGATGCTCGCCAAGGAGGACCTCGTCGACCGCACCCGACTGGTGGCTGAGAAGCCCTTCGGCACCGACCTGGCGACCGCTCGCGTGCTCGACGGCGTGCTGCGCGACGCCTTCGACGAGAGCCAGATCTTCCGGATCGACCACTTCCTCGGCAAGGAGGCCGTCCAGAACATCCTGGCGCTGCGCTTCGCCAACGGGCTGTTCGAGCCCGCCTGGAACCGGCACACCATCGAGTCCGTGCAGATCGACGTGCCCGAGAAGCTGACCGTCGAGGGCCGCGGCAGCTTCTACGAGGGCACCGGCGGCCTGCGCGACATGGTCACGACCCACCTGTGCCAGCTGCTCGGCTTCGTGGCCCTGGAGGACCCGCACGCCTACCGCGAGTCCGCCCTCCGCGCCGCCAAGGCCGCCGTGTTCGCCGCGGTCCGGCCGCTCGACCCCGACCGGGTCGTGTTCGGCCAGTACGACGGCTACCGCGAGGAGAAGGACGTCGCGGCCGACTCCGACGTCGAGACCCTCGTCGCCATCGAGATGTGGATCGACAACGACCGCTGGCGCGGCGTCCCGTTCTACCTCCGCACCGGCAAGGCGATGACCGAAGGACGGCGGACGATCACGATCCGCTTCAACGACCCACGGCACCGCTGGCTCAAGCCCGCCGACGGAGGTCGGCCCGAGCCCAACGAGCTGGTCATCGAGCTGGCCGACCAGCCGCGGATCGCGATCGACGTGCGCGCCAAGCGCCCCGGACCCGACATGGCGATCGTCGAGGGCGTCTTCCGGCTCGACCTCGTCGGCGACGCGCCCGACTCCGACCCGCTCGAGGCCTACGAGCGCCTGCTCCTCGACGTCATGCGCGGCGACCGCACCCTCTTCATCAGCTCCAGCGAGGTCGAGCGACTCTGGGAGATCTGCCAGCCGGTCCTCGACCGACGGCCGCCGACCCAGCCGTACCCGCAGGGATCGTGGGGTCCGCAGGCCGCCATCGACCTGCCCGTGGGCGGCTGGCGGCTCGGCAACCACGCGCCGGACCGCGGCCTCACCTCGTAGGGCACG
>NZ_JACEFC010000059.1 GCF_014180715.1 Nocardioides stalactiti
TGGAGTCGGCGATGTGCACGGTCTCGTTCGGGGTCGCCGCGAACGCCGTGCTCACCTCCTCCGCGGTCGGGGGGCGGGGCGTGACGATCGAGGCCCGCGCTGCCGCCGGCGTCGGGGTGGGGCTCGGCGTGGGGAGCGGCGTGAAGACCGACATCCCCGCCGAGCGCAGAGGTGTTCCCGAGGCCGGCTCGGGGACGACGACGGGTGCCGGGGTGGGCGCGGGGCTGGGCGACGGCGTCACCGCGACGGTCTCGTTGACCACGACCAGGCCGGCGCCGGACAGCACCCCGTCGCGGAGGTCGCTCCGCGGCGTCGCTACCACCTCGCCCGGCGCGATGGTGACGGCCACGCTCCGGTGGCCGGTGAAGGTCTGTTCGGTCCAGGTCCACGCGGCGGCGCCGTCGACCACCTCGCCGTCGACCACGGCACGGGCCGCACCGTGCAGCAGGACCCGGGTGGAGGGCGGTCCGCCGACGACCACGGCGAAGGCCGGGGCGCCCGGCTGGTGGGCCGCGACCAGGCCGGTCAGCTGCCACAGCAGGGTGCGCGGGTCGCCGTGCGACAGCGAGACCAGCCGCACCACCGCGTCGGTGAACGCGTCGCCGCCCGGGGCGACCACGACCGCGACCTCTCCGTAGCGCGCCACGACGCCGTCACCCGGCTGCACTCCCGCCCGGAAACCACCGTTGGTCACCGCGCCCCCTCTCGTTCCAGGGCAGCAGGATTCCATGAGCGCGCACGACTGTCGCAGGCTGTCCGGGACCAACCACTAGCCTTCACCTCGTGACGACGACCGATCCCGACCTCGCCGCCGACATCGACGCCACCTGCCGTCTCAGCGGGGAGTTCACGCTCCGCTCCGGCCAGGTGAGCAACGAGTACTTCGACAAGTACCTCTTCGAGGCCGAACCGCTGCTCCTGGCGCGGGTCGCGCGCGAGATGGCCCAGCTGCTGCCGGCCGACACCGACCTCCTCGGCGGCCTGGAGATGGGCGGCATCCCGATCGCCACGGCCGTCAGCCAGCTCATCGGCATGCCCGCCCTGTTCGTCCGCAAGGAGGCGAAGAAGTACGGCACCTGCAAGCTCGCCGAGGGACCGTCGTACGACGGCAAGCGGGTCACGCTGATCGAGGACGTCATCACCACCGGCGGCGCCGTGCGCGACGCGACCAACGCGCTGCGTGCCAGCGGGGCGATCGTGGAGACGGTGGTGTGCGCGATCGACCGCAGTCCCGAGGGGTCCAACCCCCTGGAGGACGTGGGCCTGGAGATCCGTGCGGTGCTCACCAAGGCACAGCTGGACGCCGTTCGTCGTTCCTGAGGATGAACGGAGTCATCCCTGGGGATGACTCCGTGCGTCATCTGGTTGGCCGGCTTGGTGTGCTGGGTAGGTCGGGGTTCACACCACCCCACCACCTACGCAGGAGATCCCCACCATGCTGCACCGCCCCCGCGCGCATCGCCGGCCGACCCGGTCCCGTGTGCTGCGCCGCCTGAGCCCGCTGGTCCTCGTCGTCGCCCTCGCGACGGCGGTGATCGGTCTCGTCCCCGCCCCGGCCTCCGCCGTGGCGAAGTGGAACTCGGGCTCCACCAAGTACACGACCATCACCAACTGCCCCTCGATCATCTGGGGCAATCCGTACCAGGAGTTCGGGATCGGCGCGTTCGTCTCCTACTGGGGCGACCAGACCTCGAACCCGATCACGCCGCGCGTCGGCGAGACCACCTACCTCGACACCTACGCGATGCGCGTCGGCTCCCACTGCAGCACGCCGATCATCTACCCCCGGTTCGTGCTGCCGGCCGGCGTCGAGTTTGCCAAGAACGAGGTCATCAAGTGCTACTACACCCGCCCGGGACAGGCCCAGCAGCAGGTGACGAGCGCCAGTGAGTGCCCGCAGTGGTCCAACGTGTCCGCCAACGGCTACTACTCCAACTCCGTCAACGGCTGGGGCGGCGGCTGGCCGCTGCCTTCGGTCGACGGCAACAACGGCTCCGCCTGGGAGTTCCTGGTGCCGATCAGGATCACCGCACCGGTCAACGGCGCGAACCTGACCACCGAGCTGAGCATCGCGGACGGCAACGCCGGCCCGACCCTCAACCTCACGGTCCCGCTCTGGACCGGCCCCGCGCCGGTGACCGCTCCCGGTGCCCCGACCAACGTCGTGGCCGGCGCGACGTCGCCGACCAGCGCCCAGGTCGCCTTCAGCCCCCCGGCGAACGACGGCGGCAGCGCGGTCACCGGTTACACGGCCCGTTGCGAGAGCACCACCGGTGGAGCGACCCAGACGGCGAACGGCAACGCCAGCCCGATCAACCTCACCGGACTGACGCCGAACCAGACCTACGCCTGCGACGTCCGCGCCACCAACGCGGCGGGCACCGGGGCGTGGTCGGCCAAGGGGACCACCTTCCAGACGCCGCAGGCCACCAGCAAGCCGGGTGCACCCACCGGGGTCAACGTGACCGTCCTCAGCGGCAAGAGCGCCCGCGTGGCGTTCACCCCGCCGGCGAGCAACGGCAACAGCGCGATCACGTCGTACCGGGCCCAGTGCCTCTCGACCGACGGCGGCACGGCGCGGACGCTCGACGGAGCCTCGTCGCCGATCACGCTGACCACGCTGTCGCCCGGCAAGACCTACCGGTGCCGGGTGAGCGCGACCAACGCGATCGGGACCAGTGCCTACTCGGCGTACTCGCCCACGGTGAAGCTGCCGGCGGCGGCGCCCGAGCGGCCGACGAACGTGACCGCCACGGTGCTCACCAGCAGCAGCGCGCGGATCGCCTTCACCGCTCCGGCGGCCAACGGCAGCCCGATCACCACCTACCGGGTGCAGTGCGTGTCGTCGGACGGTGGCACGACCCGCTCCGCCGACGGCGCGTCGTCGCCGATCACCGCGACCCGGCTCACGCCCGGAAAGGCCTACCGCTGCCGGGTCCGCGCGACCAACGCGGCCGGTGACGGGATCTACTCGGCCTACACCGCGAGCTTCCGGCTGCCGGTGTAGTCGACGGGGGTGGCGCGAGGGCGGCGGGGGCACCGCCACCGGCGCCCTTTCGGCGTCCACCTGCTCATCCCTGAGGATGGTTCGAGTCCGTCCCTGGGATGACAATCCCGCCGAACGGCGGACAGGGGTCGCTGCGCAGGGTCAACTGGCTGTCTACCTAGCTCCCTGGGGGACGTCATGGACACCACCGCTCGCCGCCGTACGACGTCAGGACGCCGCTCGCGGCGCGCCGGGGCGGTCGTCTTCCTCCTCGCCGTCATCGCGACGCTGCTGGCGGTCGCTCCGCCGGCCGCGCAGGCGGCCCCGCGCTGGGTCGACGGGCAGCACAAGGTCACCAAGGTCACCAACTGCTACTCGACGATCATCGGACCCTCGTTCGAGGAGACCGGGATCGAGGCGTTCGTCGGTACCTACGCCGACTACGACTCGTCGCCGATGCAGCCCTTCGTGGGGCAGCAGACCTATCTCCGGCTGTTCGTCATCAGCTACGGCGACCACTGCGGAGGTGGCGTGTTCTTCTCTCCGAAGGTCGTGCTCCCGGCGGGCGTCCGGCTCGACCGCACCGGCCAGATCTTCTGCTACCTCGAGGGTGCGCGGCTGACCCACCCCGCTGACTGTCCGCAGTGGTCCAACGTCGACAGCAACGGCCGGTACTACTCGACGTTCAGCGAGGATGGTGGGAACTGGTTCCTGCCCAACCGCTACGGCTCCGACCCGAGCGCCTACCTGGAGTTCCAGTTCCCGATCGTCTCCGACACCCTGCAGAGCAACACCCCGATCGGCGTCGAGCTGCAGAGTGCGCCCGCGAACACCAACCACGTCATGCTCCTGACCTCCAACCTCAACGTCTTCATCGGCACCCCCGATGTGCCGCGCACCGTGGCGGCGACGGCGACGTCGTCGAGCACGGCCCGGGTCACCTTCACCGCACCGGCCACCAACGGTGGCAGCCCGATCACCGACTACGACGCGGAGTGCGTCAGCACCACCGGCGGCGCCTCCCGGAGCGCGTTCGCCGCGAGCAGCCCGGTCGACGTCACCGGGCTCTCGTCCGGCCACACCTACAAGTGCCGAGCGCGCGCGAACAACAGCGCCTACTACGGGGTCTGGTCCGCCTACACGTCGACCTTCACCACGCCTGCCGCAGCGACCGTCCCCGGGGCGCCGACGAACGTGTCGGCCAACGCCACCTCCTCGACCACGGCGAACGTGAGCTACAGCGCGCCGGCGAGCAACGGTGGCGCGGCGATCTCGTCGTACGGCACCGAGTGCACCAGCGCCACGGGTGGGACGACGCGGACCGCCACCGGTGCGTCGAGCCCGCTGTCGGTGACCGGGTTGTCCGCGGGGCACTCCTACGCCTGCCGGGTGCGGGCCACCAACAGCGCGGGTCCGGGCTCCTGGTCCAACCTGACCAACACCTTCACCACTCCGGCGGCGGCGACCGCACCGGGACGTCCGACCGCGGTCACGGCGACCGTCCTGTCGCCCCGGAGCATCCGGGTCGGGTTCACCCCGCCGGCGAGCAACGGCGGCAGTGCGATCACGACGTACCGCGCGCAGTGCCTCTCGAGCGACGGCGGCACGACCCGCACGGTCGACGGTGCGGCGTCACCGATCACGATCAGCAACCTGACGCCGGCCCGGTCCTACAAGTGTCGGGTCCGCGCGACCAACACCATCGGCGACGGGCTGTACTCCGCCTACTCACCGACGGTGACCCTGGCCGCCGACGTGCCGGACCGACCGACCAACGTCAAGCTCAAGATCGCCGGGTCGACCCCGCAGACCGCGTTCGCCGACCTCACCTTCACCGCCCCCGTGAGCGACAACGGCAGCCCGATCACGTCGTACCGGCTCCAGTGCATCTCCACCGATGGCGGGGTGACGCGCTACGGCACCAGCAGCGGCTCCCCGATCGGTGCGACCGGGCTGACACCCGGCAAGGGCTACCACTGCCGGGTCCGGGCGACCAACGCGGTGGGCGACGGGACCTACTCGACGTTCAGCACCACGTTCCGGGTGCCTGGGTGACCGGGGCGGTCGGTTCACGCGTGCTGAGCGCGTCGGCACACTAGTCGGAGTGGGTCGCGTCCAGCCCGAGGATGTCGCGGTCCGGGTGGCCGTCGCCGTCGTTGTCGTCGGCCTTGCTGGAGGCCGTGCGGCGGTGCCGCCACCACTCGTAGGCGAGCGGGACCGCCGAGAACGCGAGGATCACGATGATCGCGTAGTCGATGTTCTCCGACAGGAACGGGCCGACCTTCGGCACCGTGCCGAGGAAGTAGCCCAGGACCAGGATCGAGGCGACCCAGAGGACGGCGCCGATCGCGCTCCACTTGAAGAAGCGGCCGCGCTCCATCCTGGTCACGCCGGCGACGACGGTGACGTAGGTGCGGACGAACGGCACGAAGCGGCCGATGACGAGCGCCTTGTTGCCGTGCTTGTCGAAGAACTCGCGGGTCTGGTCGAAGTACTTGCGCTTGAGGAACCGCCCGTCGCGCTCATAGAGCGGTGGCCCGATGGCGCGGCCGATCTCGTAGCCCGCGACGTTGCCGAGGAAGGCCCCGACGGTCAGCAGGCCGAGGGCGATCGCCAGCTCGACCAACGGCGGGCCGGGGAACAGGTCGATGCTCTCGCCGGCGATGAAGATGCCGAGCGCGAAGAGCAGGGTGTCACCCGGCAGGAACGGGAAGAAGAGCCCGCACTCGATGAAGATGATCGCGAGGCTCAGCCAGAACAGCTCCGCGCCGAACTGATCGAGGAGCCACTCAGGCTCCATCCACTTCATCCCGAGCAGCATCGGCTCGACGTTCGGGAGGACCCACCCTGTCACGGGATCACCGTACCGGCCGGTTCCACATCGGAGGCCCGGATCCCCTGACTGAGCGCGTCGGGCGCCCGACGCCGTAGGGTCACGGCCGTGGCAGAGGACGTTCCCGAGGAGGTCCGGGCGCCGTACGACCCGATGCCCCACGGCCCCGCCGAGGTCGGTGTGGGGCCCTGGGAGGGTCCCTGGCCCGAGGGTGAGGAGTACGACGCGCGCCTGCTCGCCGAGGGCGACCGGCGCAACGTCGTCGACCGCTACCGGTACTGGTCGATGGAGGCGATCGTCGCCGACCTCGACACCCGTCGGCACGGCTTCCACGTCGCGATCGAGAACTGGAAGCACGACTTCAACATCGGGACCATCGTCCGCTCCGCGAACGCGTTCCTCGCCGCAGAGGTCCACATCGTCGGCAACCGCCGGTGGAACCGTCGCGGCGCGATGGTGACCGATCGGTACCAGCACGTGCACCACCACCCGACGGTCGAGGACCTCCACGCCTACCTCGCCGCGCAGGACGGCGGGCCGGTGCCGCTGCTCGGCATCGACAACCTGCCCGGGTCGGCGCACCTGGAGACGATGGCGATCCCCGAGCGGGTCTGCTTCCTGTTCGGGCAGGAGGGCCCCGGCCTCTCGGAAGGGGCGCGTCAGGCCTGCGACGGGACGTTCGCGATCGCGCAGTTCGGCTCGACCCGCTCGATCAACGCCTCGGCGGCCGCCGCGATCGCGATGCACGCCTGGGTCCGCGCGCACGCCGACCTCGGCGACGAGGCGGCCTGGCGAGGCTGAGCGTCAGCCTGAAGCTCAGCGGCTGTCCGGGTGGTCGTCGTCGCGGCGCAGGGTCCGGTCGGGACAGGTCAGGATGACCTGGCCGTGGAGGACCACCGGGTAGGCGAGCGTGACCTGCTCCTCGAAGTCGCGGCCGAGCACCGAGCCCTGGAGCGCCACCGACTCGTAGGTCTCGGCTGCGCGCTCGTGGTAGTAGCGGCAGTTGTCGAAGGTGAGCTCGAGCTCGAGCTCACCCTCGCTCCACGGGCCGATGTCCAACGGCAGGTTGTCGCCCCCGTGGACCAGCAGCGGGTAGAGCCCGTCGTCGATGCTCGCCGCGGTCAGCGTCAGGGGAAGCGGGCCGCGGTTCCGGATCGGCACCCGCAGGGTCACTGTCTCGTGGTGGCGGTAGTCCAGGCCGTAGGTGCCGTTCTCGCCGTACTCGGGCACGTAGAGGCCCGCGTCGACGGGCAGCCCCGGCGTCACGTCCTGCCCGATCCGGACGCCGTACGGGAGCAGCAGGGCCCACCCGAGCGCCAGCGCCGCGGCGATCGTCACCCCGGCGCGCAGCGCCCGCCGTCGGAACGGCCGGCCGCCCGGCGCACCCTCCGGCGAGGTGACGTCCGGCGACGTCACCTCCCGGTCCTGGCCGTGGTCGAGCAGGGTCACGACGCGCGCGCCCTCCGGACGCGCAGCCGCAGCACGGCGGCGCCCAGGATGCCGGCGGCGACCAGCGCGACCGGCAGCACCGGGCTGTCGGGGCCCTGGTCGGCGTTGGCGGAGGCGGCCGCGATGCTCTCGGGCGTCGGCTTGGGCGGCGTGACGATCCAGTCGCAGCCGTTGGGAGCCGGGTTGGAGTAACGGTCGTACTGCGCGCAGGGGATGAGCGTCGTCGTCTTGATCAGGTTGCTGACCGGGAGCAGCGAGGCCAGGCGGCAGTTCGGCAGGTAGCCGAGCGTGGCGTTGTGGGTGATGGGGACGCCCGACGGCGTGATGTTGTTCTGCCAGCAGTTGCCCATGCCGGCGTCGTCCCACCAGAAGTCGAGGCCGTTGGGCGAGGCCGCCCCGGCAGGCGTGATGCCCATCGTGTTGTTGGTGAACCGGTTGTAGTTGGAGTTGTCCGTCTGGTGCAGCGGGTTGTAGTCCTCGCGCAGCAGCGCCGGCGGCACCCAGAACAGCATGAAGCCCTGGCGGTAGTTGTTCCAGACCTGGTTGCTGTCCACGAAGTTGTGGTTGCCGACCATCATCCCGCCGGTGCCGACGGGGAGGGCGAACGCCGGACAGACGATGCCGCGCTCGTGGCCGCGGTCGGCGGGCTTCTCCTCCTGGCACGGAGCGTCGTCGCCGGCGACGTTGCCGTAGTAGTTGACGTTGTTGGAGTAGATCTGGTTGTTGGAGAACCAGCCGTGGTCCTGGGGCATGCCCGGGTGCCCGGCGAGGATCGACTCCACGACGTAGCCGACGCCGTTGTGGTGGATCTTGTTGTGGTGGACGTAGACGGAGTTGCCGGCCGTCCCGGAGAAGCCGAGGGCGTTGTGGTGCATGTTGCAGTTGCGCACCTCGACGGCCCAGCGGGTCAGCGGACCGGTGGTCCTGTTGTCCTTGTTCACGTCGGCGGAGCTGCCGGGATAGATCCCCGAGTCGCCGTTGTGGTGAGCGTCGCAGCGGTGGATGAGGCCGTGGTCGGAGGTGAACGCGAGCACGCCGTACAGGTCGTTGTAGCGGGTCACGACCCGGTCGACGACGAAGCCGTCGGTCTCGTGGACGTAGACGGCGTTCTCACGGAACAGCTCGAGGGTCATGTTGGCCAGGTAGAACCCGTCGGCCCGGTCGGCCTTGATGCCGTTGTGCTTGACCCAGTCGCCGTCCTCCTTGAAGCCGCCGCGGAAGAGCACGTCGCCGGGGCCGGCGCCGGTGCCCTCGACCTGGAGGTTGCAGACGGCGCTGTCGCAGACGATGTCCGCGTCGTCGGGGTCGTCGCCCGCGATCGTCACCAGGTTGACGACCTCGCCACAGGAGTGGGACAGCTCGTAGCTGACGATCCCGCCGTTGTAGTCGCCCACGCACGCCGGCTTCCACGACGGCCGCTCGCGATAGACGCCGGGCAGCAGGTAGATGTTGGTCTTCTGGACGCGGACGGCGTCGACGGCGGCCTGGAGGTCACGGAACCGGCACTTCTCGAGGAGTCGCAGGTTGCGCTTCTTGACCACCGGGTTGGTCATCCGGGCGATCCGGTCGGCCGAGTCCGGCTTGCAGACCACGAGCACCTCGGCCGCCTGCGCCTCGGTGCGGTGCGTCGGCGTCGACTTGGTGCCGGGCGGGAACTCCGACTCCCGTTCCTCGTGCGCGTTCGCGGGCCCGGTCATCAAGGGGGTCGCCAGCAGCAGGGCGACCAGCAGGGGCAGCCCGAGAAGGACGACAAGGACACGACGCATGGGGGACCTCCTCAGCGCGGCGGCCTGCCGCGCACACCGGTACTCACCCGTGAAACGGGTTCCACCGGCCGGAGTTACGTGCGTCACACAATTTCAGGTCGATTGACCCGCTCGGTCAGCCCCCGTCGGCCTCGGTCAGTCCTCGGTCGGCCACGGTCAGTCCTCGGTCAGGACCGAGCAGACCACCCAGCGATAGCCGGCGTCCCAGTAGCCCTGGTTGATGGTGGCCTCCCAGTAGTGGGCGGCGCCGTCCATCCGGCGCTGGCACTTGCGCTGCGCGAACGCGATCGAGGCCTCGGTGCCCGGGAACTCCGCCTGGGGATAGGGGATCAGCGCGGTCGCGCGGTAGGCGTGCGGCCTCGAGCAGGCGGTCGGGCGGAAGCCGCTGGCCTCGTCGGCCCGGCAGCGGGCGACGGCGTCAGGGAGCGGCAGGTCGTCGCCGAGCGTCAGTCGGCGCCCCAGCCGGAGGAAGCGGTCGCCGCCGCGTAGGACGACGTCGCACCGGAGCCACAGCGCACCGGCTGCCTGCTGCTCCTCGGTCGGGACGAACCAGTACAGCTCGTACGCCGAGCGGCTGATCACCTTCGGCTCGGCCTTGAGGGCCCGCCCGATCGCGGGCAGGCACCGCCGCGGAGCGAGGTCGAACAACGACTCGACGTCGGTCCACACCGACGGGTCGTCGAAGGTGAGGACCTTCACCGTGCGCGACGTGTGCGGTCCAGTGCAGGGGACCGACTCGTCGGGGTCGCTCCACTCCCCGCCCTCCTCGAGGGAGAGCGCGTGGCAGCTCCCCACCGCTGGCGCGGTGATGTCGACCTCGACCTCGGCCTCCGCCGGTCCGGCGGCGAGCGCGGTCAGCGGGGTGAGGGCAGCCAGCAGGGCAGCCGCGATACGCAGCTTCATGCAGCCCCCATCGGCGGGGCGGGTGCCGACCTGAGGCCGCGTCAGCCGGTGCTGCGCGCCTGCGGCTCTGCTCCTAGTCTGCGGGGGAGCAGACGGCGTAGCGGAGGCCGGCTCGCCAATAGGACTTGTAGATCCAGGTGTAGACCCAGTCGCCGGAGCCCAGCTTGTCGTGGCACTTCCGGTGGGCGAACTCTTTCGCCCTCCGCTCGCCCGGGTAGCGGTCGTGGGGCATCTTGAAGGCCCAGGTCGCGATGTACTGGTGACGCATCGTGCAGACGACGGTGGCGTAGTCCTGGCGCTTGCCGAGGAGGCAGCGGCGCACGCTCGCCGGCGGACGGGAACCGTCCATCACGACGTCGGTCGGCATCCGCATGATCGTCCCCTGCTTGCCCCACACGACGGCGTCGCACCGGACCCACGACGCGCCCGCCTCGCGCTGCTCTTCGGTCGGACGATAGAAGGTCAGTCGGTAGGTCGACATCAGGACCAGGTCCGGGCGCCCGCCTGTCGCGGCGACCAGGGCCTTGAGACAGGGGACGTACTCACGGTTGACGATGTCTCCCCAGCTCGCCTCCCAGTCGTCCACGGGGTCGATCTCGGTGACCCGGACCGTCAGGGACGTGTGCGGCCCCGCACAGTCGACGGGAGCCTCCGGCTCCTCTGCGGCCGAGTAGAACTCGTCCCAGGTGAGGTCGTGGCACGAGCCCACCGCTGGCGGCGTGATGTCCACCTCGGTGCCCGCGCTCGCGGGGCTCGACGACGTGACGGCGGTCAGGGGGATGAGGGCGGCCAACAGGACGGCGGCGCCGAGTCGCAGCTTCAAGGGGGTGTTCCTCCGGGATCGAATGCTCGCGAAAATCTAGACGGGATCTGCGGAGCGCGGACCGGAACAGTAAAGAAAGCCGTCGGGCATTAGGGTGGCCCGGACGAACCGTCCCCCGTGAGCAGGAGCTGTACAGCAATGCCCATCGCCACCCCTGACAAGTACGCCGCGATGCTGGACGCCGCGAAGGCCGGAGCCTTCGCCTTCCCGGCGATCAACGTGTCGTCCTCCCAGACCCTCAACGCGGCCCTCAAGGGGTTCGCCGATGCCGGATCCGACGGCATCATCCAGATCTCCACCGGTGGCGCGGAGTACCTCTCCGGCCCGAGCGTGAAGCACATGGTCACCGGCTCGCTGGCGTTCGCGGCGTACGCCGCCGAGGTCGCGAAGAACTACCCGGTGAACATCGCCCTGCACACCGACCACTGCCCCAAGGACAAGCTCGACGGCTTCGTCCGACCGCTGCTCGAGGCCTCGGCCGAGCGGGTCGCGCGCGGTGAGGACCCGCTGTTCCAGTCGCACATGTGGGACGGCTCCGCCGTACCGCTCGACGAGAACCTGCAGATCGCCGAGGAGCTCCTGGCGAAGGCCGCCGCCGCCAAGATCATCCTCGAGATCGAGGTCGGCGTCGTCGGCGGTGAGGAGGACGGCATCGTCGGGGCGATCGACGAGAAGCTCTACACGACCCCCGAGGACGCGCTGGCCACCGTGCGCGCGCTCGGCATCGGCGAGAAGGGCCGCTACCTGACCGCCCTCACCTTCGGCAACGTGCACGGCGTCTACAAGCCCGGCAACGTCAAGCTGCGCCCGGAGATCCTCAAGGCCGCCCAGGAGGCGGTCGTCAAGGAGCTCGGCCTGGCCGCCGACGCCAAGCCGTTCGACCTGGTCTTCCACGGCGGCTCGGGCTCCTCCGCCGAGGAGATCGGCGCGGCCGTCGACTTCGGCGTCGTGAAGATGAACGTCGACACCGACACCCAGTACGCCTTCACCCGTCCCGCCGCGGCCCACATGTTCGCCAACTACGACGGCGTCCTGAAGATCGACGGCGAGGTCGGCGACAAGAAGGCCTACGACCCCCGCGCCTGGGGCAAGTCGGCCGAGGCCGGCATGGCCGCCCGCGTCGTCGAGGCCTGCGAGAACCTCCGCTCGGCCGGCACCACCATCGGCTGACCGGCCGAGCTGGCCAACGCGGCTCGGTCAGTGCGAGATCAGAAGGTCTCGCACTGGTCTTCCTTGTTGCCCTCCACGCGGTTCCGGTCACCGACCGGCCGGGGAGCGTTCGACTTGCACTGCAGGTTGCCGTCGATCGCGTTGTCGTAGATCGCCCAGAGGCCGTCGTTGGAGAACACCTGGACGTCGGCCTTGACGACCGTACGACGCACCACGCCGGCTCCACCCTGCTTCACCTGGATGCTGCCGCCGATCCTGGAGCGGTGGACGACGCCGTCGATCGTGCGTTGGGTGACCTCGACGCGTCGGAAGTCGTCGGCCTGCACGTTGCCGTTGACCTGAACTCCGCGGGCATACAGCGTCGCATTGCGGTTGACCTTGACGTTGCCGTCGACTCGGGTGCCGACGAGCGTGCAGGTCGCACCTTGCGGTACGACGACGTCCCCGTCGATCGCGACGGCACGGATGGTTCCCGTGCAGCGCCGTTCGTCGGCGTGGGCCGGGCTGCCGAGCGCGACGGTGATGCTTGCGGCAGCGGCGGCGGTGGACAGGGAGGCGATGATCGCCCTCGTGCTCCGGTTCATGGGTGCTCCTGGTGGGTCGGGGTCGGATGGCCCACCGTCGCGGATCCACGTGAGGTCGGGGTGAGCGCTCGATGAGAGGAGGCTTACCCCGCGCTCGAGCCCTCCCGTTCAGACCGCCGTGCCGGAGTACAGGTAGCTGGCGACCTTCACGCCGGGCAGGTAGCCCTCCTCGAGGTCGGCGACCTTGAACTGCTGCTCGAGGAGGCGGGGGATGTCGCGGTCGAGGTGACACCCCCCGGCCACTCGGTTCTGGATCGGGTTGAGCCGCTGCTGCCACCTCCGCACGCCCTCGGTCGGCGCGGCGCCGTGCTCCAGGAACAGCAGTGCTCCCTCGGGCCTCAGCACTCGACGCATCTCGGCCAGCGCCGCCGCTGGGTCAGGGATGGAGCAGAGGGTGAAGGTCATCACCACAGTGTCCACGGACGCGTCGTCGAGCGGGATCCGCTCGGCCGGCAGGCCGAGGACCCGGACGTCGATCCCCGCCTCAGCAGCGCGCTTCTGCGCCCGGCCATGCATCTGTTCCGCCGGGTCGACCGCGATCAGCTCCGTGACGCGGTCGCGGTCGTAGAACACGAGGTTGTGCCCTGTGCCGATGCCGACCTCGAGCACCCGACCGTGCGCCTTCGGGACCAGCTGGCTGCGCTTCTTCTGGATGGCGCCCACTCCGCACGCCTTCTCGATCAGCCACGGCAGCAGGTAGCGGTCGTAGGGGTTCATGACCTGAAGGTACGCCGGCTCGCGGTTCGCCTTGGTCGGACGGCAGACTCTGGAGCATGACTGGAATCGACCTCATGGCCGGACCGCCACCCACCCGGCTGCCTGAGGACCCCGCCGCCGGTGAGCTCGCCGCAGGTGAGCAGCCCGCGGCCGTCGTACGGAAGCATCCGGCGTCGCCCCTGGCATGGGCGACCCTCGCCGATGCCGCACTGGAGCAGGGGGCCGACGACGTCACCGTCTACGCCTATGCCCGAGTCGGCTACCACCGCTCGCTCGACATGCTGCGCCGCAACGGCTGGAAGGGCCATGGTCCGGTGCCGTACGACCACGAGCCCAACCGGGGGTTCCTGCGCTGCCTCGCGCTGCTCGCGAACAGCGCCCGCGCCATCGGCGAGACCGAGGAGTGGGAGCGCTGCTCGACGTTCCTGCGCGACTCCAGCCCTGAGGCGTACGACGCTCTGCTGGGCTGAGCAGGTGCGGCCCCCGGCGGCGGAGTAACTACGTGTTACGGCCGCTGCCTCGGTGGTCGACCACCCGGGTACTGGCCACAAGGCCGAGGTAGTCGTCCCTTCTCCACATTCGATCCGTCCGCAGGGAGCGGGTGACGTACGACGCCCGCAGGCTTGCGGCCATGGATCCTCGCGTGTCGGGAGCGCTCGCTGCCAACGGTGGCCTCATCACCTTCGTCCAGGCCCTGGATCTCGGGATGAGCCCGAGCGAGGTCCGTCAGCTCAGGCGGCAGGGTGCGTGGCTGGCGCTCAGGCGCGGCGTCTACACGACCACCGAGCTGTGGGAATCGCTCGACGAGTGGCGCGGGCGCCCGCGACTGATGGCAAGAGCCGTCGTGGTGACGATGAAGCGGGCATGGGTGCTGAGCCATCAGTCGTCCGCGGACGAGCTGGGTGTCGACACCCTGCGGCCGCCGATCCCGTTGACTCACATCACTCGACCTGGGTGGACCAACGCGTGGACGGAGAACGGTGTCGCGCACCACCTGGCCGGATTCCGTCCTGACCAGGTGGTCGACATCAACGGAGTGAGGGTGCTCGACGCGGCCCGTACGGCGATCGACATCTCCCGCCGCTACGGCGATATGCACGGGCTCGTCGCCTGCGACTCGGCGATGCGTATCGGCGTGAGCAGGGCGGCGCTCGTGGCGGCGTACGAACCCATGGAGCAGTGGCCGGGTATCCGCGCGGCGCACACCGCGGTCCGGCTGGCCGACGGCCGTGCCGAGAACCCGCACGAGTCGCTCGGGCGGTATCTCGTGCTGGAAGCGGGGATCGGCGAGCCCGACTGCCAGTTCCCGATCCGGACGTCCGACGGGATCAAGTGGTGTGACCTCAGGGTCGGCAACCACATGATCGAGACGGACGGTCGGGTCAAGCTCCAGCCGCGGTCCCTCGGCGGCGTGGCCGAAGAGCCGCCGGACGTGGTGCTGTGGAAGGAGAAGGCGCGCGAGCGGTTGGTCACCGATCGCGGGACCGTCGTCACCCGGGTTGTCTGGGAGGACTACTGGGGACGGCGCAGGTCCGAGGCGATCAGCCGGTTGAGGGCAGACCATGCGGAGTCCGTGAGGCGTTTCGGAGCTGAGCTCGCACCGGAACTGGCCCGGGAGGCAGCAGAGATCCGCGCTCGGTACGGCGTTCGGCGGTCGGCGCCGTGATCGGCGCTCGCGCGCGACTACCTCGGTGCTGTTGTCACTACCAGGGTGGTCGACCACCCTGGTAGTGGCAGTAACACGTAGTTACTCGACCGATTGCCAGCCGCCCGCAGTCAGGACGGTGGGGTCAGCAGCTCGCGCACCCGGTCGGGGCCGAGGGCCGCGAACAGGGTGGGCAGCCGGGGGCCGCGCTCGGCAGCAACGAGCAGCTCGTAGAGGAGCTTGAAGAACGCCTTCTGGTCGGCCTTGACCTGGTCGGTCGGAGCGTCCTCGAGCGTCAGTCCCCGGGCGAGCTTGGGCACGCCGTAGATCAGGTTCGAGACCTCGTCGCCGTCGGCGAAGGAGTCGGGGAGCCGGTCGAGGAGCTGACGCAGCCACAGCTCCTCGTCCTCCGACAGGGCGGCCAGCCGTGCCGCGTCGGCGGTCTCGCGGACGGTGGTGCGGTCGTCGGGGTCGACGTAGTCGGTGATCCAGGTCGCGGCCTTGTTCAGCCGCGGCTCCAGGTCCGCTTCCGTCGCACCGACCGTGCGGGCGGTGATCTCGCGCGACCCGGCGGTCACGTCGGCGACCGACGAGAGCATCCGGAACGGTACGACGACCGACGGCACGGGCAGCGCCCCCGCGGCAGCGGTCGAGGACGCCCGCTCCCAGGCCAGCACGGCGGCGTCGCGCTTCTCCGGGATCGCGGCCTTCTTGGTCAGGGCGTCCCACTCGTCGTACAGCCGCAGCACCTCCTGGCCGAAGTCGACGTTGAACGCCTGCTTCGGCTGGCGCCGGACGTAGAGCCAGCGCAGGATCGGCGCCTCCAGGATCCGCAGCGCCTCGGCCGCGGTCGGCACGCCGCCCTTGGAGGACGACATCTTCGGCATCCCGGCGACACCGACGAACGAGTAGCCGACGAAGGACGGCGCGGCGCCGCCGAAGATCGGGCCGACGATCTCCTTGCCGACGGTGTAGGACGACCCCGGCGACGCGTGGTCGACGCCACCCGGCTCGAAGTGGACGCCCTCGAAGGTCCAGCGCATCGGCCAGTCGACCTTCCAGACCAGCTTGCCCTCGTCCTGGGTCGCGACGTTGGTGACGAAGGAACCGCCGCACACGTCACAGGTGTAGGCGAGGTCGGTCGTCGTGTCGTCGTACGACGTCAGGGTCACGGTGTCGCGTCCGCAGCCGCGACAGTACGGCTTGTAGGGGAAGCGGGCGAGGTCCTCGGTCGCGCCGTGGCCGGCGTCGTCACCGTCCTCCTCCGCGGTCGGGTCGAGGGGCTCCTCGCCCTCGGCCGGCTCGGCCTTCTTGGTGCGGTAGCGCGCCATGACCGTCTCGATCTCGCTGCGCTTGCGGATCGCGGTGAGGATCTCCTGGCGGTAGGTGCCGGCGGCGTACATCTCGGTCTGGCTGACCTCGACCATCTCGCAGCCCATCTCGGCGAGCGCGGCACGCAGCGGCGCCTTGTAGCGCTCCGCCCAGCTCGGGAACTCGCCGGTCGGGTCGGGGACGGCCGACAGCGGTCGCCCGATGTGCTCGTTCCACGCTGCGTCGACGCCGGCCGGGACCTTGCGGAAGCGGTCGTAGTCGTCCCAGCTGTGCAGGTGCCGCACGTTGATCCCGCGCCGGCGGATCTCCTCGGCCACGAAGTGGACGGTGAGGAACTCGCGCAGGTTGCCCAGGTGGATCGGGCCGGACGGGCTGATGCCCGAGGCGCAGGTGACGACGTCGGGGAGGGTGCCGCCGTTGACCGTCTCTGCGTGCCGGAGCGCCAGGTCGGCGGTCCGGGTCACCCAGTCGACGGGGTCTGCTCCCTGTTCGGCGTTGCCGCGTCCTCGTGCCACGCCGGGCACTTTAGTGGTGGATCAGGCCGGAACGATCATCGAGTACGCCGCCGGCTCGAGCCGCCAGCTGCGGTGGCGCTCGGGTCCGTAGATCTCGCCGTCGGCGCTGCACCAGAACTCGGTGCCGCTCACGGTCACGGTGGTGGCCTGGCGAGTGATCACGTCGCGGTGGTCGGCATGGGCGCCGATGCCGAGCCGCGCGACATAGGCCAAGCGGGACAGGGTGCCCCGCGGCCGCGCGATCATCACGTCGATCCGGCCGTCCCCCGGGTCGGCGTCGGGCGTGAGCTCGAGGCCTCCGCCGACGGTCGCGCCGTTGCCGAGCGCGACCATGAGGACGGGGTGGTCGACGTCGTTGACGACGTCGCCGTCGATCTCGACGCGGAGCCGGAGGGACGGCGGGTCGATGGCGGACAGCGCGGCGCCGATCGGGTAGCCGAGCCGGCCGAGGTTGAGCGGCCCGATGCCGATCCCGCCGAGCCGTTCCTTCCACGGCTCACCGCGCTTGCCGGCCTCGGCGCCGGCCCCCAGGTGGACCTGGTTGACGACGACCTGGCCGACCTCGTCCACGAGCAGGTCCATCGGCCGCCGATGACCCGCGACCACTGCGGCTGCAGCCTCGGCGGGGTCGAGCGGGATCCCGAGGGTGCGGGCGAAGTCGTTGCCGGTGCCGAGCGGAAGCAGGCCGAGCACGCGGTCGGGGCCGAGCTCGCGGCGCCGGTGCAGGGCCGCCACCACAGCGTGCAGGCTGCCGTCGCCGCCGGCGACGACGACCCTGCGGGAGCCGGCCCGGTGCAGGGCGCCGTCGAGCTCGCCGGGGTCGGAGGTGGCGGCCACCTCGACCGAGGTCGACGCGCGCAGCACCTCCAGGGCGGCCGCGAGCGTGGTGTCGTCGGCTGTCCCTGCGTCGCTGTTGGTGATGACGAGCAGGGGTTCGGAGGTGGGCACGCGGTCACTGTAGGCGGCACCTCGTGATTGCATTCGACGTCATGGGGACGAGTCGCCGCTGGACCGCGCGTGAGCTGATCGACCTGGTGCTCGACGAGGGCTCCTTCACCTCCTGGGACGCCCCGGTCGACATCAGCGGCCATCCGGACGCCTACCAGGCCGAGCTCCGCGCCGCGCAGGACAGGGCGGGCACCGACGAGTCGGTGCTCACCGGCGAGGGCCGCGTCAACGGCCGCCCGGTCGCGTTCATCGTCAACGAGTTCGGGTTCCTGGCCGGCTCGATCGGGGTGGCTGCGGCGGAGCGGATCGCGGGCGCCGTGCGACGGGCCACTGCTGCGGGCATCCCGGTGGTGGCGAGCACGTCGTCGGGCGGGACCCGGATGCAGGAGGGCACCCGCGCGTTCGTCCACATGATCGAGATCTCGCGGGCGCTCATGGAGCACCGCGCCGCCGGGCTCGCCTACATCGTCCACCTGCGTCACCCCACGACCGGCGGCGTCTTCGCCTCGTGGGGGTCGCTGGGCCACGTGACCGTCGCGGAGCCGGGGGCGCTCGTGGGCTTCCTCGGTCCGAAGGTCTACCAAGCGCTCAACGGCCGGCCGTTCCCCGAGGGCGTGCAGACCGCCGAGAACCTCGCCGCCAAGGGCATCATCGACGCCGTCGCGGCGGCCGAGGACCTGCGCTGGCTGCTCGACCAGGCCCTCGCGGTCGTCGTCGACCCGGTCGCCCCGAGCACGCTGGAGCGGCGGCCGCCCATCGAGCGCGGGGCCGACGGTCCGCCGGCCTGGGAGTCGATCACCCGCACCCGCGCCGCGGGAAGGGTCGGCGTCCGCGACCTGCTCAAGCACGGGGCCGAGGGCACGCTCCGGCTGCGCGGGACCGACGAGGGTGAGCGGGACGAGACGGTGATCGTCGCCCTGACCCGGCTCGACGGGGTGCCGTGCGTGCTGGTGGGCCAGGACCACAGCCGGCAGACGGCCGAGACCCCCATGGGTCCGGCCGCGCTGCGCGAGGCACGCCGCGCGATGCGGCTCGCCGGCGAGCTGAGGCTGCCGCTCGTCACGATCGTCGACACGCCGGGTGCGGAGCTCTCGCAGCGCGCCGAGGAAGGCGCGATCGCCGGGGAGATCGCGCGCTGCATCGCGACCCTGGTGACGATGGAGGTGCCGACGGTGTCGGTGATCCTCGGCCAGGGCTGCGGCGGTGGCGCACTGGCTCTGCTGCCCGCCGACACGGTCCTCGCCACCCAGCACGCCTGGCTCTCGCCGCTGCCGCCCGAGGGCGCGAGCGTGATCATGCACGGCACGCCCGACCACGCCGCTGAGATGGCGGCGTCCCAGGGGGTGCGTGCCGTCGACCTGCTCGCCGGGGGAGAGGTGCACGCCGTCGTACCGGAGCACGACGACGACACCCCGGCCGCGCTGGCTCGTGCCGTCGCCGCGGAGATCGCCCACCACCTGCGTCAGTGACGGCCGCGGCCGGTTGATTTGCTAACGTTGCGTCGCAAGAGCCCCGGTCTTGCGACCGGGGTTCGCGCATTTCTGCGAAGGAGCACAACATGCCAGCGATCGTGATCGTCGGCGCCCAGTGGGGCGACGAGGGCAAGGGCAAGGCCACCGACCACCTCGGCAGCCGCGTCGACTACGTGGTGAAGTTCAACGGCGGCAACAACGCCGGCCACACCGTCGTCATCGGCGACGAGAAGTACGCCCTCCACCTGCTGCCGAGCGGCATCCTCACGCCGGGCTGCACGCCCGTGATCGGCAACGGCGTCGTCGTCGACCTCGAGGTCCTCTTCCGGGAGATCGATGGTCTCGAGGCCCGCGGCACCGACACCAGCCGGCTCAAGGTGAGCTCCAACGCCCACGTCATCGCCGACTACAACCGCACCCTCGACAAGGTCGCGGAGCGCTTCCTCGGCAGCCGCAAGATCGGCACCACCGGCCGCGGCATCGGCCCGACGTACGCCGACAAGATGAACCGGATCGGCATCCGGATCCAGGACCTCTTCGACGAGAAGATCCTCACCCAGAAGGTCGAGGGCGCCCTCGAGCTCAAGGGCCAGGTCCTCACCAAGGTCTACAACCGCCGCGCGCCGTCGGTCGACCAGACGGTCGAGGAGCTGCTCGCCCACGCCGACCGGCTCGCGCCCTACGTCTGCGACACGACACTGCTGCTCGGCCAGGCGCTCGACCGCGGCGAGACGGTCCTCCTCGAGGCCGGCCAGGCGACGCTGCTCGACGTCGACCACGGGACCTACCCGTTCGTGACGTCGTCGTCGGCGACGGCCGGTGGCGCCTGCACCGGCTCCGGCATCCCGCCGACCCGCATCGACCAGGTCATCGCGATCGTCAAGGCCTACACGACCCGCGTCGGCGAGGGCCCGTTCCCGACCGAGCTGCACGACGAGTCCGGCGACTTCCTGCGCAACACCGGCTTCGAGTTCGGTACGACGACCGGCCGGCCGCGCCGCTGTGGCTGGTACGACGCCGTGATCGCCCGCTACGCGGCGCGCGTCAACGGGGTCACCGACTTCGTGCTGACCAAGCTCGACGTGCTCACCGGCCTGGAGGAGATCCCGGTCTGTGTCGCCTACGACGTCGACGGCGAGCGTTACGAGGAGATGCCGGCCAACCAGAGCGCGTTCCACCACGCGGTGCCGATCTACGAGTACTTCCCGGGCTGGTCCGAGGACATCTCCGGCGCGCGGACGCTCGAGGACCTGCCGGCCAACGCGCGGGCCTACGTCGAGGCGCTCGAGGGCATGTCGGGGGCACGGATGTCGGTCGTCGGCGTCGGCCCCGAGCGCGAGCAGGCGGTCGTCCTCCACCCGCTGCGCTGAGCCACCTGGGCCACCCGAGCCACTTGAGGCGCCGGGTTGCCGGTCAGTCGCAGGCGGGGAGGCGCAGCGCACGCAGCGGGACGGCGGCGGCCATCGCCCGGTAGCCCTCCGCGCTGAAGTGCAGGCCGTCCCCGCCGTCGTACTCCTCACGGATCCGCGACGGGTCCTCGGGGTCGCGGACCGCCCGGTCGAAGTCGACGATCCCGTCGGAGCGGTGCTGGTGGCGGATCCACCGGTTGAGCTCGACCCGGGTCGGCTCGGCCATGGCCCCGTAGCCGGGCTGGAGCGCACCGTTCTGCGGGGTGAGCGTGCCCAGGAGGACGCGGATCCCGCGCTCGTGGGCCGCGTCGATCGCCTCGCGGTAGCCGGCGACGAGCTCGTCGCGGGTCGCGAAGGACTGGCCGATGTCGTTGATGCCCTCGAGCAGGATCAGGGTGGTGGCACCGGCACGGGCCAGTGCGTCGATCCGCAGCCGGGACAGGCCGGACGGGCCGAAGATCGGCACGCTCGCGTCCGCGAGGAGCTGGTTGCCGGAGATCGCGGCGTTGGCCACCGACAACGGGAGGCGGGCCCGACGGATCCGCCGACCGAGCTGCTCGGGATAGCTGGTGAAGGTGTCGATGTTGTCGGGCGACAGGACCACGGCGGAGATCTCCGACTCGGTGCCGTCGGTGATGGAGTCGCCGAACGTGACGACGGTGCCGACCCGGCGACTGGCGCGGACGTCCATCCCGATGACGTAGGGGATGCCCTGCGGCAGCGCCGGGGTCACCCCAGGAATCGGGAGCCCGACGAAGCCGTCGGCGCCGAGGCTGGCGGTGTGGTCGCCCGACAGCGGCGCCGTCTGCCACGTCGTCTGCTCGGAGATGCCGTGCTGGGTCGCGCCGCCGGGGGAGCCGACGACGTGCATGCTGACGAGCAGCGCCCTGAAAGCGGGGAAGCGGAGGCGGACCGGGTCGCTGAGGACGTCGGCGCCCGGGGGGAGGACCAGGGCCCGCTGCCCGTCGAAGCGGAGCGCCCGCAGGGTGCCGGCCTCGATCGCCGCGCTGCCGGGGCTGTCCTGCCGACCGACGGTCACCGCGCCGAACCGCACGGGCCGGTTGCCGAACCGGTTCGACAGGCGGAAGCGGGCCACCGAGCCCTGGCGGGTCGGCATCACCTGGACGCGGAACGTCTGCTCGACCGGCGGCTGAGACAGCACGGCGTCGCCCGGAGCGGCGTACCAGGACGCCACCCAGTGCCGTCCTGAGCAGGACGTCGCGACCGCTTCCGCGGCGCCTGCGGCTGCGCTCGGAGCGCCGCCGGGCGGCGAGGCGACCGGCAGCAGGGCGAGAAGGAGCGGGACGAGAGCGATCCCGAGGATGCGGCGCATGGACAAGACGGTGCCAGACCTCCCGTGTCCGCGAGGTCCCGTCTCGTGGAGGTGCGGGGCCCTAACCTCAGGACGTGCCCCGCGTGATCGCCTACCTCCTCCTGCTCGCCGCCGGCGTCGTGAGCCTGCCGGTCGCGGCTACGTTCCTCGACGGCCAGGGCACCGAGAACTGGATCCTTCCCGCCCAGCTCGGTGCGATGGCCGGGATCGGCGCGCTGGTCGGCTGGGCGACCCCCGACCTGGCGGGGGACGGTGCGACGACGAGGCGGCGGGTGCTGGTGGGCGCTGCGCTCGGGATCGGCGCCGCGGTCGTGGGTGTCCTGCTGTTCTTCCTGCTGCTCAGCGGCTTCGACGGGGCCTGAGGTCAGGTGATCGACGGACGGACGTCGGCCACCAGCGAGAACTGGTCGCACGGCTGGGCGACGCCGCAGGGGACCGCGCCCCACTCCTCGTAGGGCGCGTACGACGACCCGTCCGACAGCGCCACCCCGAGGGCGAACCGCTCGCGCTTGAGCGCGTACGAGACCAGGTCGTCGTCGCCGTCCCCGTCGACGTCGGACAGGGTCTGCTTGAAGTGCGGCGCGCCGGCGTCGGCGACGATCCGCTCCCACAGCCGCTCCCGGATGTTCCCGGGGAGCCACTCCTCGACCTGGCCGAAGCCGTCGTCGCCGTACGCGACGACGCCGACCGCGCCGCCGCGCCCGTTGGTCACGACCAGCTCGTCGGTGCCGTCACCGTCGGGATCGCCGGCGAGGAACCAGCCGGCGCCCCAGTCCTCGTGCCGGAGCGGCGTCGGTGCCTGCGCCTCGAAGGTGCCGCCGTCGTTGAGGTAGGCCTGGACCTCCAGGCCGACGATGGCGCTGAAGGTCTTGTTGTAGCGGTTGACCGCCCGGAACAGGTCGTCGTCGCCGTCGCCGTCGAGGTCGCCGACCCCGGTCACGGGATCCTCGATCGGGTCGAGCGTGGCGACCACCTGGGGCTCGCCGAACTCCTGGTCGCCGGCGAGGGCGGCGTGGACGGTGCCGGTCTCGGTCAGCAGGTTGCTGAAGACGACGTCGTCGCGGCCGTCGCCGTCGACGTCGGCGAGCAGCGGCTCCAGGATCTCGGCCCACTCCTCCAGGGCCGAGAGCTGCTGGTTGTGCTCCCAGATCTCGCGGGTGCCGGTGATCACCCGGATCCGGTAGGCGGCGCCCGGCGCGTCGGCGAACCAGACCTGGTCCATCAGCCCGTCGCCGTCCACGTCGCCGAGGAGCGCAGCGCCCGACTCGCTGCCGGCCGGCGCGGCCGGCCCGAACCGGGTGCCGGTGGAGAGCAGCGGCCAGATGGTCGCGTTGGTGGTCGTCGGGGAGGAGAACGTGTCGGTGCGGCCCTGGACGAGCACGTCGCCCAACCTGTCGCCGTCGAGGTCGCCGTTGACGAGCACGGGGACCTCGGGCTCCGGGTCCGACCCGCGGGGCTCGTCGTCGTCACGGGCGGCGAGGCCGGCCCACGTCGTGCCGGCGACCAGGGCGGCGACGGTGACGGCGGCTGCTGCGACGAGCGGCCATCGCCGGCGACGGTCCGGCGCGGGCGCGGTCCCCGGGGCGACCGTGGTGGCGGGTGCAGGCCCGGGCGGAGGCGGTGGGGGCGGGTCGTGGTGGACCGCCGTCGCGGGCGCGCCGGTCGCGGGCGCGCTCGGCAGGACGTCCGGCGCCTCGAGGGCGAGCCGCTCCAGGTCGGCGGCCAGGGCGGCCCCGTCCGGGTGCCGTCCGGTCGGTTCCTTCGCGAGCACCCGGTCGAGGACCCGGTTGAGCGACCGCGAGAACTCGTCGTCGCCGGCGAGCTGGGGCACGGGGGCGTTGGCGTGCGCGACGGCCATCTCCACGGGCGTGCCGCGGTAGGGCTCGTGGCCGACCAGACAGGTCCAGAGCATGCATCCCACGGCGTACAGGTCGCTGGCCGGCACCGCCGGTGCGCCGAGGGTCCGCTCCGGCGCGAGGTAGGCCCAGGTCCCGGCGACCATGCCGGTCGCCGTGTGGTGGCTGGCCGCGTCGGAGGTCGCGATCCCGAAGTCGCACAGGTAGGCGTGCTCGTGCGGGGTGCCGGGGTCGCCGAGGAGCACGTTGCCGGGCTTGACGTCGCGGTGCAGGACCCCGGCCCGGTGCGCGTCGTCGAGGCCGCGCGCGACCTGTGCGCAGAGCCGGAGCGCCCGCTGCGGGGCGAGCCGCTCCTCCGCCCGGACCAGGGAGCCGAGGTCGGTGCCGAGGACCAGCTGGGTGACGATGTAGGGGTAGCCGTCGACCTCGTCGTGGTCGTGGATCTGCACGATCCACGGCGACTGCACCCGCGACATCGCCAGCGCCTCGTGGTGGAAGCGGTGACGGAACTCCTCGTTGGCGGCGAGTGGCCCGGTGATCACCTTGAGGGCGACCTCCCGCCCCAGTCGGAGGTCGGTCGCGACGTAGACGACGCCCATGCCGCCTTGGCCGAGGACGCGCTCTATCCGGTAGTGCCCCAGGGACTCGCCGGGCTGCGGTACGTGCATGTCCGTCCTCAGTAGGCCGGCGTCACGGGCCGGTAGTCGAACACCGGGCCGCACGCCGTGCCACAGTCGAAGGAGCCCCAGGGGGCCGGGTCGCCGAGCTGGCCTTCCTCCGCGAGCCGGACCGTGACCGGCCTGCTGTCCTCGTCGCCGCGGAACTGGAGGAAGACCAGGTCGTCGTCGCCGTCGCCGTCGACGTCGGACATGACCCAGTCTGCTGACGCGACCGAGCTGTAGCGCTCGTAGCGCGCCTGCCAGGCCTGGTTGGCGGGGTCGACCTCCCAGACCGGTACGACGTCCGGTGCGGCGCCCGCGGAGAAGGACGTCGTGGCGAACCCGCCGGGACCGACCAGGAGCGGCTCGTCGGAACCGTCGCCGTCGAGGTCGCCGTACAGCCGGACGCCCTGGGGGTAGTTGCCGGGCCCGAGCGGCCGGGGGGCCCCTGCCGCGGAGAGCGCGCTGCCGTCGGAGGTCAGGAGCTGGAGCTCGATGCTCCACGGGGCGTCCGCGCTGTCGTCTGCCGGTCCCTCGAGCGAGGCGAGGACGTCGTGCTCGCCGTCGCCGTCGAAGTCGGCGACGTCGAGCTGGGCGAGGGAGGCCTCGGTGCTGGCGGCGTACCACTCCTCGGGGTCGGCGAACGCGCCGTCCCCGGCGGAGCCGACGAAGACGGAGAACCCGTCGGTGAGGTACTCGTTGGCGACGACCAGGTCGGCCCTGCCGTCGCGGTCGAGGTCGCCGAAGAGCACCTGGACGGCGTCGGCGGCACCCCAGGGGGTCGCCGCGTACGGGATCTCCTGGTGCCACGGCTCACCCTCGGCCGGCACCACGTCGATGACGAGCGTCTCGCGGGTCGGCGCGAACGTGGTCGCGAAGACCCGGTCGAGAGCACCGTCGCCGTCGACGTCGGCGAGGTGGAGGTCGGCCTGGTCCGCCGGGTCGACCCCGTCGGGGTAGCCCTCGGCGACGGTCTCGGCGACGCCGTCGTCGCCGGGGCGCAGGAACAG
>NZ_JACEFC010000006.1 GCF_014180715.1 Nocardioides stalactiti
CGGCGCCCGTCGCCGACGCCGCGAGCCTGGTGACCAACTGGGGCGCGGCCGGGGTCGAACACATCAACACCGACATCAGCCTCGCGCTCGCGCGGCTGCCGGAGTCGACCTCGCTCGGACTGCGGGCGGTCGACCACGTCGCCGCCGACGGTGTCGCGGTCGGCACCGTGGAGGTGTTCGACCGGCTCGGGCCGATCGGCTCGGCGTCGGTCTCGGCACTCGTCAACCTCAAGCGCGCGGTCGACGTGGCCGGCTCGGGACGTGACAAGCCGCGGGGGATGCCGGGCGTCTAGGCCCCCCGCGGCCGGTCACGTCGGGCAGATCAGGATCCGGCGAGGTCCGAGGAGTCGCCGGTGATCACCACGAAGAAGCGCTTGCGGGCGCCGGGCAGGGTGACCGTCCCGTCGCTGTTGCGCGGGCTGACCACGAAGTGCGTGGTCGCGTTGGTGTCCGGCGGGGCGCAGGCGGTGATCATCGCGACCCCGCAGACCGACGCGGAGATCTCACCGGAGAACTCCGGGTTGCTGTCCGGTCCGGGCGCACGGCCGTTCATGATGCCGTCGCCGTTCTGGTCGAGCTGGTTCTGCAGGGCGATGGTGGCGATCACGGCGTTGTCGCTGAGGTCCTCGCCGGCGTTGATGTAGACGTTGCCCGCGGCCCGCAGCGAGTTGTCGCCCGGTGCCGGAGCCGTGTTGGGGAGGGTCACGTAGGCGGCCGCGACGGTGAACCCGCCGGACTGTGCCTCGATGCTTCCGTCGGCGTTGATGAGGACCCAGCGGCCGACGCCCTCAGGTCCCGGTGGGCCGGCGGGACCCTCGGGTCCCGCCTCGATCGCGCCAGGTGCCAGGTCCACGGCACGGACCCCGCCGTCCCGCAGGTCGCGCGACCGGATGGTGTCGTCCTTGATGTCGGCCGAGCCGATCTGGGCGACGGCGTACGACGTACCGCCGAGCGAGACGACCAGGGCACCGACAGCGACGGCGAACGCGGGAGTGGGTTTGCGGACACGCATGTGAGACCTCCGAAAAGAGATGAGTGGTGCCCCCTGGTTCGGAGCCGCTCCCCGGACGGATGGGACGCTCGGGCGTGTCGCCCGGCGCGGCGCCTCACATCGCCTGGGAGACGCTCGACATGTTGAAGTCGGGGATGCGGAGCGCAGGCGTCGCCGTCCGGGGGAAGTAGTCGGCGCCCCACTCGCGACTGAAGCTGCGGGTCGTCGCCGACGCGGCGGTGAACCGGCCGAGCAGGTCGATCGGGCTCTCGTTCCACCGGAAGTTGTTGACGGCGCCGCTGATCTCGCCGTCCTCGACGAGGTAGACCCCGTCGCGCGTGAGCCCGGTGAGGAGCAGGCTCTGCGGGTCGACCAGACGGATGTACCACAGCGAGGTGAGCAGGAGCCCGCGCTCGGTCGTGGCGACCAGGTCGTCGATGGTGCCGGCGCCGGAGTCGACCGTCAGCAGCAGGTTGTCGATGTACGGCGTCGCCGGCTGCGAGGTCAGCGTCGCGGTCTGCCGGGTCTGGACGAGGGAGCGGAGCTCGCCGTCGCGGACCCAGTCGGTCGCGCCGAGCGCCCACCCGTTGTCGAACACCGAGCTCTCGGAGTCGGAGGCGCCCACGACGGTGAACGGCGCGCACGCCACCCCGGCTGCGAGCGGGTCGGAGAACAGCCGGACGCCCGGGGCGGTGATCCGCTGGCCGATCCGGGTGCCGGTCGGACGCTGGCTGTAGACCGACTGGCCCTCCCACGCGTCGCGGGCTCCGGCGTACCAGTAGGTGTCGACCATGAGGTCGGCCACAGCGGTGGGCGGGAGGATCGTGTCGTAGCGGCCGGCCGGCAGGTCCACTCGGCGCTGCGCCCAGCCGAGTCGCTGCGCCAGCTCGTCGTCGATGGCCAGCGGGTCGATGTCGGAGAAGTCGGTGGTGGACGCGCCGAGCCAGGCGCTCGTCGTCAGGGCCGCGTCCTTGGCCGTGCAGGCGAGGTGACCGGTCGGCTGGACGTGGCGCAGCCGCAGGCCGGTGCTGGAGCCGAGGTAGGTCGTCGTGACCGCGTGGTCGACGAACCCGTAGAGGACCCGGTCGCTCGCCGCCGCCCGACGGAACGCGGCGCCCAGCGCCGGCGCGACCTCGGAGAAGACCCCGATGTCGGTCGGCACGGACGGGTCGTCCCAGTCGGAGGACGCCCGGTCCCGGACGAGCGGGTTGGCGTCCTCGGCCGGTGCCGCGAGCCGCGCCGCCGCGTCCGCGGCGAGGACGACCTTCCCCACCTCCTCGCGGGTGGTGGCACTGCCACTCGTGGAGGCCGCCGCGACGCCGTCTCCCGACCCGACGAACGCCACGACCGTCACGCTGCACCGCGACATCTGGCCGTTGGTCGTCAGCGTGTTGTTGGCCCAGCGGAGGTTCGCGCTGGTCGTGTCGCGGACGATGACGATGCAGTCGTCGGAGGTCGAGGACGCCAGTGCGTGCTCGACCAGGTCCTGTGGTGTGGTCGTCACTGGCCTCCCTCCTGCGTCGTGTTGAGGATCCGGACGTCGCGGAACAACGCAGACGGACACCCGTGGCTGACCGCGGCCACCTGACCTGGTTGGGCCTTCCCGCAGTTGAAGGCGCCGCCGAGCAGCCAGGTCTCCGGTCCGCCGACCGCCTCCATCGACCCCCAGAAGTCCGTCGTCGTCGCCTGGTAGGCCACGTCGCGGACCTGGCCGGCCAGACGGCCGTCGGCGATCGCGAAGAACCGCTGACCGGTGAACTGGAAGTTGAAGCGCTGCATGTCGATCGACCAGGACTTGTCGCCGACGACGTAGAGGCCGCGCTCGACCCTGCCGATGAGGTCTTCGGTGCTCGGTCCGTCGGCCGCGGGCTGGAGGGAGACGTTGGCCATGCGCTGGATGGGGATGTGGCCGGGGGAGTCGGCGTACGCGCAGCCGTTGGAGCGGCCGTCCCCGTCGACGCTCAGCTCGGGCATGAGCGCGGCCATCGGGCGGTCGAGCTGGAAGCCGACGAGCGTGCCGTCGCGGACGATGTCCCATTCCTGGGTCGCCACGCCGTCGTCGTCGTAGCCGATCGTGGCGAGCCCGTGCTCGACCGTGCGGTCGCCCGTCACGTGCATGACCGGGCTGCCGTAGCGCAGGACGCCGACCTGGTCCGGTGTCGCGAAGCTGGTGCCGGCGTAGTTGGCCTCGTAGCCGAGCGCCCGGTCGAGCTCGGTCGCGTGGCCGATCGACTCGTGGATCGTGAGCCACAGGTTGGACGGGTGGATCACCAGGTCGTAGCGACCCGCTTCCACAGACGGCGCCTTGAGCTTGTCGGCGAGCAGGTCGGGGACCTCGGCGAGCTCGGCGTCCCAGTCCCACGCGTCGGGCCCGTCGCCCACGACGTACTCCCACCCGCGACCGGACGGCGGCGCGATGCTCGCCATCGAGTCGAACACCTCCGAGGTCCCGCCCATCGCCTCGAACCCGGGCTGGAGGCGTACCCGCTGCTGGGTCGTCCGGGTGCCGGCGAGGTCCGCGTAGTACTTGTTCTCGAGCACGGCGAGGAGCGAGGCGCTGGCGTGGTCGACGGCGGCGCCACGGCACAGCCGCACCGTCCAGTCGGCCAGCACGGCGGTCTTGTCGGCGGTGGCCACTGCGAAGGGGTCGATCACGTAGGACGACACCCAGGTCACGTCGTCATGGACCGGCTCCGGCGCGAGGACCACCGGCGTCGTGGTCATCGTGGCGGCGACCTCGGCGACGGCGATCGCGGTCTCCGCGACCCGGCGCGCCTCCTCCTCAGTCAGCACGACGCCGGCCGCGAAGCCCCACGCGCCCCGGTGCACGACCCGGACGGCGAAGCCCACCGTCTCCGCGTCGGCGACTCCCTGGGGGGAGCCGTCCCGGACGAGGATGCGCTGCGAACGGATCCGCTCGAAGCGGAAGTCGGCGTGGCCGGCACCGAGATCAGCGGCCCGGGCGAGGGCCACCTCCCCGAGCCGGCGGAAGGGGAGTGCGAGAAAGGCGGGATCGACCTCGGCCATGCGGCCGAACGTATCAACCGGCGTCGCGGTCCTGCTCCACGATCTCCGCGTCGACGGCGTCGATCCTGTTCCACTCGAGGGGAAGCTCGTCGCGCTCCAGGTCTGCGACGACCTCGAAGTCGCCGCTGGTCAGAGCGCGGGGCGCCTCCTCGATCGGCGCCGGTGCGGGGAGCTGCTCGAGCGGCTCGGCCGCGTTGAGCTTGCGCGCTGCCGGCAGGACGGAACGCTCGAGCGAGCCCGTGAAGGTGTTGTAGTCCTTGACGCTGCGCTGGATCGAGCGGCCCAGCTTGTCGACGTGCTCGGCGAGCTTGAGGATCCGCCGGTAGAGGACCTGACCGAGCTCGAAGAGGGCCTGGGCGTCCTCGGTCAGCGCCTCCTGCTTCCAGGTGAACGCCACCGTCTTGAGCATCCCCCAGAGGTTGGTCGGTGTCGCCAGCACGACGCCCTGGCCGAACGCGTGCTCCATCAGCGACGGGTCGACGTCGAGCGCCGCGTTGAGGAGCTGTTCGTTGGGGATGAAGGCGACCGTGAACTCGGGGCTCACCGCGAGCCCGGTCCAGTAGCCCTTGCGGGACAGGGTGTCCACGTGGCCGCGCACCTTCTTGGCGTGGTCGACCAGCAGCCGCTGGCGGAGCTCCGGCTCGATGCCGTCGCGCTGGGCGTCCATGAACGAGTTGTAGGGCGCCTTGGCGTCGATGGCCATCTGCTTGCCGCCGGGGAGGTTGATCACCATGTCGGGGCGCCGGGCCCCCGAGTCGGAGTCGACCGACGCCTGGAGCTCGAAGTCGACCCGGTTGAGGAGGCCCGCGGACTCGACCAGGGTCCGCAGCTGGGTCTCGCCCCAGGCGCCCCGGACCGCATTGTTCTTGAGGACCGACGACAGCGTGTCGGCCGCCTTGCGGGACTCCTCGACCGAGCGCTGGGTGTGCTTGATCTGGGTCGCGAGCTCGGCGTGCTGGGCGACCCGCGACTTCTCGAGGTCGTCGACCTTGCGCTGCATCGTGCGCAGGTGCTCCACGACCGGGGTGAGGGTCTTGAGCACCTGGGTCTGGCCCGACTCGGCCTTCTCCCGCTCCGCCTGGGCCGTGCGGTGCTGGCTGAGGAGCTCCCGGTGCTGGGTCCGCGCTGCGTCGAGCGCGTGCCGCAGCTCCTCGACGCTCGCCTGCGCCGCCGCCAGGTCGGCCTGGATCTCTGCGCGCGCCTCGGCCTCGCGCCGCAGCACCTCGCTCCGAGCCTGGCCCTCCTGGTGACGCAGCTCCGCGAGGGCCGCTTCATGGCGGGCCGCCATGACCTCCGGCGGCTCGCCGGCGACCGCCGGGACCGGCGTCGTACGAGCACGAAGGACCCAGCCGACGACCGTGCCGATCACCAGACCGAGGAGGAGAAGAGCGATGGTTTCCATGATGGAACCAGTCAATCAGCAGGGTCCGTCGAAACCGGGGAAGCGGGCGCCGCCGCGACGGACGAACGCCGTCCTCCCGTCCCGGAGGGGGGCCTGCCCCCTAGCATTCGTGCCATGCGACCGTGGACTTCCGTGCCGCCCCAGTCCGGGCGAAGGTTCGTCATCACCGGTGCCAACAGCGGCGTCGGCTTCCAGGCCGCGCGGATCCTCGGATCCCGGGGCGCAGAGATCGTGATGGCGTGCCGCAACCTCGAGAAGGGTGAGGAGGCCGCCCGCCAGGTCCCCGGGTACGACGCCGGCCGGGTCGTCGTCCGTCGCCTCGACGTGGCGGACCTGTCGTCGGTCCGCGCGTTCGCAGCCGACTTCCTCGCCGACCACGACGGCCTCGACGTGCTCGTCAACAACGCGGGCGTGCTGGGCGCGCCGCTCGGGCTCACCGGCGACGGGATCGAGACCCACTTCGCGACCAACCACCTCGGTCACTTCGCGCTCACGAACCTGCTGCTCCCCGCCCTCCGCGACCGGGTGGTGGTGACCGGGTCCCGCGAGCACCGGCGCGGTGAGATCGACCTCGAGGACCTGGTGTGGGACCGCCGCCCCTACAAGGCGTTCGCGGCCTATGGGCAGTCCAAGCTGGCCAACCTGCTGTTCATGACCGAGCTCCACCAGCGGCTCACGGCGGCCGGCTCGGACGTCCGGGCAGTGGGCGCCCACCCCGGCGCGTCCTCGACGCACATCACCAGCGGCTCGGGCAACCCGGTCCTCACCTGGGTGGGCTACCACGGCGCCAAGCTGGTGAGCATGCCCGCTTGGCGCGGCGCACTCTGCACGGTCTACGCCGCCACGATGGACATCCCCGGCGACACCTACATCGGTCCGCACGGCAGGCTGGAGATGCACGGCTGGCCGTCGGCGGCACGGCGATCGAGGTCGGCCCGTGACGCCGAGCTCGGTCGGCGGCTCTGGGAGGTCTCGGAGAAGCTGAGCGGGGTCACCTTCCCGCTCGGCTGAACCGCCCGGTCGCTGCTCAGTCGAGGGTCGCGCTCTCGATGACGATCGGCGTGTTCGGCGTGCCGTCGCCCATGCTCGACACCGGCGTGACGCCCGTCTTCGCGGCCTCGCGGATCACGTCCATCGTCGCCTGGTCGACGGTGCCGAAGACCGTGTACTCCGGCGTCAGCTGGACGTCGCCGAAGCAGATGAAGAACTGCGAGCCGCCGCTGTCGGGAGCGCTCGACCGCGCCATCGCGAGGGTGCCGGCGGGGTAGGTCTCGGTGCCGTCGAACTCCGCGGGGATGGTGTAGCCGGGTCCACCGGCCCCGGTGCCCGTCGGGTCGCCGCACTGGATGAGCTCGAAGCCCGGGCTCACCGACATCCGGTGGCACGAGGTGCCGTCGAAGAAGCCGTCCTCGACGAGGAACTCCATCGAGTTGGTCGTGCAGGGGGTGCGCGCACCGTCGAGCGTCAGGTGGAACTCGCCGATCGACGTCGTCATCGTCACCCCGACGTCCCCGGTGCTCGCCGGGGTCGCCGGGGGCAGCTCGGTGTCCGCCATCGTGCCGTCCTCGACGTAGGAGCACGGGCCGTCGTCGCGGGCCGCGTCGTCCCCGTCATCGTCACCGCAGCCGGCGAGCGCGAGGGCGAGGACGAGGGAGGCGGCCGCCGCGACGGGACGGGCGAGGGATCGTGCGCGCATGACGGGCATCGTAGGGGGACGTCGGTTGGGGGCCGTCGTACGGTGGCGATGTGGAAATCGGAGTGCACCAGGCGAGCTTCACCTTCCCCGGTTGGGAGACCAGCCTCACCGAGCAGGTGGTGGCGACCGCGCAGGCCGCGGAGGCCGGGGGAGCCGAGCTGTTCACCGTCATGGACCACTGGTTCCAGATGGAGAACCTCGGCGGGCCGTCGGAGCCGATGCTCGAGGCGTACACGACCCTGGCGCACGTCGCCGCGCTGACGTCGCGGATCCGGCTGAGCGTGCTCGTCACCGGTGGCACCTACCGGCACCCGGGGCTGCTCGCGAAGACCGTGACGACGCTCGACCGGCTGTCCGGCGGCCGGGCGCTGCTGGGGCTCGGGGCCGGGTGGTACGAGCGCGAGCACGTCGGGCTGGGGGTCCCGTTCCCGCCGACCGCCGAGCGGTTCGAGCGGTTGGAGGAGTCGCTGCGGATCTGCCTCCAGATGTGGGGTCCCGACGAGGGTCCGTTCGCCGGTGAGCACTACCAGCTCGCCGAGACCGTCTGCGTCCCGCCGCCGCTTGCCCGGCCGCACCCGCCGATCATGATCGGGGGAGCGGGGGAGCAGAAGACCCTGCGCTTCGTCGCCCGCTACGCCCAGTGGTGCAACATCTTCGGTTCCTCGCCCGAGCTGATGCAGCACAAGCTCGAGGTCCTCCGCGGCCACTGCGCGACCGAGGGCACCGACTACGACGCGATCCGCAAGACGATGATCGTCGCCACCGACCCGCTCGCCGACCCCGACGCGTTCGTCACCGAGATGGCGTCGTACGCCGCGCTCGGGATCACCCTCGTCACGCTCACCCCGCGCGGCGACGACCCGGCCGCGTGGACCGAGCAGGTCTGCGCCGAGGTCCTCCCGCGGCTCCAAGCCCTCTGAGGGGGAGGGGAGGGGCCGCGGCCTGCGTTATGTCAAGTCCGGGCGGCGGGCTGGAAGATCTCGACCAGGTGAGGTCGTACGACGGACGGGCCAGGTGGACCTGTTTCGAGGGTGCCGGGGCAGTTGGCAGCAACCGCCCCGAGAACATTTCTCAAGAGTGGCGTAAGGATCCGGGGCGACCGCACGTCCATAGAGCATGACTTCGAGGATCCGTGTGCCTGGCGTCGCCACAGTCGTCGCCTTCGTCATCGCAGTTTCAGCGCTTACACCGCACCTGGTGCCGGTCGCAGCCATCGCAGCCACCTGGGACTTCGACAGGTACGCCGATGGCGTCGGGACGTCCTACTACCTCCTCATCGACAAGACCGGAACGGATTCATGGGGCTTCACGCCCTACAAGGCTCTCGACACTTCGGGATGCAGTGACGGCCAGAACGGTGGTGGCGGCGGCGGATTCGAGACGTCGAGTGGGACGAAGATCGCGCGGGCGCGCACAGTCCTCTGCTGGACCAACGACGGCATCGACTGCTGGCAGGTCGCGGAACCGGGGGTGTGGAAGGACAACCCGGCGTATCCGTGACCCGATCCAGTTCCCTCTCCAACTTCCCAGGAGCAGTCCGTCATGTCCGAAATTCCTAGCCCCAGGTCCGCATCTACATCGAGCCGCCTGAGCGGTGCGGGTCTCCTCATTCTCGCGGCCTCACTCGTCATTGCCGGCGTGGCAACCACCGAGGCACAGCCGAGCCGCACCGGTACGCGGCCGCAGGTCGTCGCACTGGACTCCCATGGGCTTGATGCCATGGCAGCGGCGCTGGTGGACGACGTGCGGTCCGCCCGGATGGGCCGCCTGAGAGTGGTCGCGCTCGCTGACGACGGGGTGTCTCATGTTCCTCAGTCCGGCGATGCACGGGTGCAGTCAGCCTTCGTCCTGTCGCGGATCGGAAACAACCGCGAGTTCCGCCTCTACGTCGCGAGCGCAGCCTCGAGGAACGACGGGCCGTCGGCGGGGTGTCCGGACGCCACGACCTCGCTCGTCGCGTGCAGCGAGCGGGAGACCGGCGACGGGGTCGAGGTCATCGAGACGTGGGTGTCTGTCGCGCTTCCCGAGGCCGGCCCGGGGAAGTACACCGCTATCGCGCCGGTCGACGTCGGCGCCGCTCCGGCAGAGGACCTCCGCGTCGAGCGGGTCGTACGGCTGTTCCTGCCCGGAGGCGGCATGGTCAGTGCTCGCGAGACGGTGTTCGGTGTCGAGAGCGGCAATGTTGTCGCTGCGGCGTTCGTGGAGAGCGGTTCGCTCGTGGAACTGGTCCATGACCCGACGCTGCTGACATCCCTGACGGCGTCGTGACCGATCGTTCCTGAGGACGATTCCTGGCCGGGCGAGGGTTGGGGGGTGGGGGTGGTGGAAGCATCCGGGGGGTCCCGTCTAGCTGGAGGTTCCCCTTGTCGCACGTCCGTCCTCGCCGCTGTCTCGCCGCTGCCGGCTCACTGGCCCTGGTCGCTCTGCTCGCCGTCGGGTGCGGCGACGACGGGGGAGACAGCGCAGCACAGGAGACCGAGACCGTCGTGGTCACCGCCGACGTCACCACTCCCGGGCCCACCGACGGGTCCGACAGCCCCGACGACTCCGGGCCCGCACTCACGCAGGAGCAGCTCGACGTCGTCGTCCTCACGCCCGAGAACCTGGGGGAGGGCTGGACCGGCGGTCCGGTCGAGTCCGACGTCGAGAGCGGTGCGCCGGGGTGCTTCGGCGAGATCGAGACCATCAGTGACGGCCTCGACGCGATCGAGGTGGCCGAGCGGGACGTCGAGTACGACTTCGGCGACGACGGCGAGCCGTCGGTCCACAGCGGGGCGTCGTCCTACAGCGACGGGAACGCCGTCGCCCAGGCGTTCGACGACCTGAGCGCCGCCCTCAGCGCCTGCACCTCGGTGACCGGGACCGACGGGGAGGGGTACACGTGGGACCTGACGGTCACGTCCGACGACACGGTCCTGAGCGACGCCACCGACGACCAGGTCAACGTGACGGCGGCCGGCACGGTCACCGACAGCGCGGGGACGTCGTACGACCTCACCCTGCACCAGACCTACGTGCGGATCGGCAAGAACGTCATCACGGTCGGCGTCAGCGGCGTCAGCGACCAGTCGGCGCTCCAGGCCGGCTACACCCAGATCGCCGTCGACCGCCTCGTCGCCGTGATCATCGACTCCGATCCCTCGGAGACGACCGGCCCGCAGCCTGCCTGACGGGCGGGGGACCGCTATCCCTCGGGCGTCACGGCGAACAGCTGGCGAGCGCGGACGGCGAGGAGGAGCCGGGCACGCTGCGTCGGGTCGTCGACCGCGTCACCGAGGAGCTCGCGGAGCTGGCGGAGCCGGTAGCGGACGGTCTGGACGTGGATGTGCAGGTCCTTCGCCACGGCGGAGGGTTGGTCGGGACGGTTGAGCCAGGCCGCCAACGTCTCCAGGAGGACGGTCCGCCGCTCCTCCTCGAGCGCGTCGAGCGGCGCGAGGACGCTTCCTGCCATCCGGTTCGTGACGGCCTCCTGACCGGCGACCAGCAGGTCGAGCTCGTTGCCGTCCAGGGTGAGGACGGCTCCCTCCGGGTCGCCCCGCCGTTTGGCCAGCCGCATCAGGCTGCTCGCCACCTTCAGGCTCGCGCGGGCCTCGGCCAGGTCGACCACCGGCCCGAGGGCCACCCTCGGCCCCTCGGTGCGGCCGAGCGCGCGCAGGTGCTGGTCGACGTCGTCCGCGGGAACGACGAACACGGTGTGACCCCGGCGGCTGCCCGACAGCACCGAGCTGTACCGAAGACTCTCCGGGCGTCCGTCCAACGGCGCCTCGACAACACCGACGGCGACCCGCGCGGGCGGCGTCCACTGGGCGGCTCGTGAGGACGCGACCAGCATCGCCGGGTCGGGCGGGGGATCGCCCAGCAGGATCTCCAGCAGCCGGTCCCGCATGGCCTGGAGCCCGCTCGCGGACTCGGTGTTGGCGTCGACGAAGCCACCCACCGTCGACGCGATCACGTCGGTGATGAAGCTCAGCAGGGCCTCGCTCACGGTGGAGACCACCGCGACCGGCAGGCTCTCCACCGGGATGGCCGCGAGCATCGTGCGCCAGAACCCCATCCCGGCCAGCTCGTAGTAGCCGACGAGCTCCTCGACGGAGCCCCCCAGCTGCTGGTGGAGACGGCCCTGCTCGCGGAACACGCTGCGGTTCGTCTCGCCGTCGGGGTTCCCCAGCTCCCGGAAGAGCTCGGTGAGCACGGCCAGGGCGATCGAGCGCATCCGCGCGAGGTCCCGCGGGCTGGGGTCGATGATCCGTTCGGACGCCGCCTGCCGCGAGACCTCGACGGCGATGTCGTCGACGATCGCGTCCATGTCGTCGGGCGACATGACGACGAGCTCCAGCAGGCTCGGGTCGAGGTGGCGCCACGGCTGCGGCCGTTGACGAGGCATGACCGCAGACTAGGGACCAGCCCTGCCTGCTGCACGGGATTTGCACAACGATCGACGGCGGGGGATCCGTACTAACTGACATAATGTAACTTATCGGCGTACTGAGAACAGGTCCGGATACATGGTTGGATGACGCCGTGCCCTACACCGTCCTGACCGCACTGGATGTCGAGAAGGCCGGCGCCGTCATCCTGGGGAACGACAAGGCTTCCCGTGCTGACTGCTTCCAGGCCGCACTGAACAAGTGGGAGAAGCAGGGACTGACGTTGCAGCACGTCGTCCCTGAGCACGAGCGACCGATGCGACCGCACGGGCAGTATCCGCCGCTGCTCGTCTTCTACAGCGACCTGCCGTTCGCGCAGTGACTTCGTCGACCTGACATAACGTTCAGACCTCCCCGTGCGGGGACCGTACGGTGGGCGCCATGTTCCTCGAGAACCTGGTCTTCGACGCGACCGACCCGCAGCGACTCGGGCGGTTCTGGGAGGGCGTCGTCGCCGGCGAGACGCTCACCGACGACGACGGCATCTACGAGACGCGTCTGCGTGTCGATGGCGGCCCGGAGATCGATCTGTGTTTCCAGCAGGTCGCTGAGAATCGCTCTGACAGAACTCGGATCCACCTGGCGGTCCTCGGTGACCTCGGCGACACCGTCCAGCGGCTCGCCGACCCCGAGGGCAACCCGTACGGCGTCGCGGACGTGCGGTCGTCGTACGTCGGAACCGGGCCGATCGCTGCGGTCCGGTGGCACAGCGCCGACCCGGACCGCGACGCCGCGTTCTGGTCGTGGCTGACGGGCTGGGTCGACGCCCCGGACGTCACGCCGAGGTCGCTGCGCCACCCGTCACTGCGCGGTCCGCTGCTCGAGCTGGTCCCGGAGCAGGCCGCCAAGGGCCCGGACAAGAACTGGTTGCACCTCGACGTCCGCCTCGAGCCCCTCGACGACACGGCGGACGAGGTCGAGGCTGCGATCGTGGCCCGCGGCGGGACCCGACTGATGACCGACTGGGGAGATCTCCCCTGGCGTTCCTACCTGGATCCGTCGGGCAACGAGTTCTGCGTCCTGCCGCCGTACCCGGCGACGACCTGAGGGATCGGACCCTCAGACCTCACTGGGAGCGGCAGGGGCATGCTCCCCCGTGACCGGCTGTCCGGCTCCGGCCGCCTTCTCGGCCTTCTCGGCCTGCCAGGCGCGCCAGGCGAAGACGGACGGGACGACGATGGCCACCGCGAACAGGCTCCAGTCGGCCCACAGCGGGATGCCGCCGAGCGCCTTGATGATCGTGATGCCGTTGACGAGGATCACCAGACCGCCGACGAGCGTGCCCATCGGGCGGTGCGGGAGGCGACCGGCCAGACGGGCGGCGATCGGCGCCATGATGACGCCGCCGATGACCAGGCCGAGGACCGGCAGCCACGGGATGCCGTGCTGGGCCGCACCGGTGAGGAATCCGGTGGAGACGGAGACCGCGACGACGAACTCCGCCGCGTTGGTGGTGCCGACGACCTTGCGCGGCTCGTGCTCGGTGATCGTCATGAGGCTGGGCGTGACGACCGGGCCCCAGCCACCGCCGCCGGTGGCGTCGACGAACCCGCCGAGCAGGCCGATCGGCGAGAGCCAGCGGGCGCTGCTGCCGTTCTTGGGCGTCGGGATGAGGCGCTTGCCGAACGCGAAACGGGTGAAGATCAGGGCGCCGAAGAAGAGGAGCAGCCCGGCCATCCAGCCCTTGGCCGACTCCAGGCTGATGTTGGTCAGGACAACCGCGCCGAGGAAGCCGCCGATGGCTCCGGGCACGGCGACGCGCAGCAGGATCTTGTTGTCGACGTTGCCCTCACGCCAGTGCGACAGACCGCTGATGAGCGTCGTCGGCAGCTTGGCGGCGTGCGTGGCGGCGCTGGCGGTGACCGGTGCGACGCCCATGTAGAGCAGCACGGTGGCCGACGTGACGCCGAACCCCATGCCGAGGGTGCCGTCGATGAACTGGGCGAGGCCTCCGGCGAGCGCGAAGGCGGCGAGGATCCACATGACAGGCGTTCCCTTTAACGGTTAAACAAACAAACTTTGTATGTTGACAGATCCAATCTACTTTAGGGATTGACAAATGAACAAACGACACACCGGGCTGGTCTAGCCAGCCCGGTGTGTCGCACAGGGGACGAGGAGGCGGGCAGCCGCCTCGTCAGGCGATCGTCGCGTGCTTCTGGAGGGCCTTCCCGAGCCGCGGCAGCGCCGCCTGGACGTGGGTGTCGGCCTTGCCGCGCAGGGCGCGGTAGGCCTTCTTGATCGGCTCGCGCCCGCTCCCCTCGACCTTGGCGTCGGTCACGCCCAGCAGTGCGGTGGCGACTTCCGGCCCCCGAGCGTCGAGGGCCGCCCCGAAGTCCCCGCCACCGGCCGCCGCGAAGTCGATCCAGAAGGGGTCGAGCGCAGCGGCGAACTCGGGCAGCAGCCGCCGTACGACGCGCTCGACGAGGTCGGGGACGATCTTGGTCGCGGCTCCGTAACCCGCTTTGATCGCGGTGCCGGAGAAGCCCTTCTTGGCCTTGACCTCGTCCTTGACGACGGCGACGAGGTCGGCCACGACGGCGGGACGGGTCTTCTTCGCGAGGAGCTGTTGAGACAGGGTCATGGCGACGAACCTAACCAGGTCAGTCGAGGCAGAACTCGTTGCCCTCCGGGTCCGCCATCACGATGTGACCGCTGCCCATCGGCAGCGCCGGCTCGAACCGTTCGAGCCGGGACGCGCCCAGCGCGACCAGTCGCTCGCACTCCGCCTCGAGCGCCACCATCCGCTCCTCCCCCTCCAGCCCGGGCGCGGCCCGGACGTCGAGGTGGACCCGGTTCTTGGCGACCTTGCCCTCCGGCACCTGCTGGAAGAAGACGCGCGGGCCGATGCCGTCGGGGTCCTCGATCGCCGACGCCGTGTTGCGTCGCTCCTCGGGGACACCCGCCTGCTCGAGGAAGTCGTCCCAGGCGGCGAGCGGGTCGGCTCCAGGCTCCAGGGTGACTCCGGGCGGCGTCGGGTGGACGTAGCCGAGGACGTCGCGCCAGAACGACGAGAGCCCCCGAGGATCGTGCGCGTCGAAGGTGAACTGCACTGTTCGGCTCATGCCACCCAGCATGCCGTCACCCGCCGACATACTCCGCGAGGTGCTCCCCCGTCAGCGTCGAGCGCTGCGCGACGAGGTCGGCCGGCGTGCCCTCGAAGACGATCCTGCCGCCGTCGTGCCCGGCTCCCGGGCCCAGGTCGATGATCCAGTCGGCGTGGGCCATGACCGCCTGGTGGTGCTCGATCACGATCACCGACTTGCCGGCGTCGACGAGCCGGTCGAGCAGCGCCAGCAGGTTGTCGACGTCGGCGAGGTGGAGGCCGCTCGTCGGCTCGTCCAGGACGTAGGTGCCACCCTTCTCCGAGAGGTGCATGGCGAGCTTGAGGCGCTGCCGCTCTCCCCCGGACAGGGTGTTGAGCGGCTGACCCAGCTTGACATAACCGAGGCCGACGTCCTCCATCCGTCCGAGGATCGCTGACGCTGCCGGCGTCTTCGCCTCGCCGTCGGCGAAGAACGCGTGCGCCTCGGCGACCGGGAGGTCGAGCACCTCGGCGATGTTGAGCCCGCCGAACCGCAGCTCGAGCACGTCGGCCTGGAAGCGCTTGCCGCCGCAGTCCTCGCACAGGGTCGCGACGGTCTCCATGAAGCTGAGCTCGGTGTAGATCATCCCGTTCCCGTTGCAGGACTCGCAGGCGCCCTCGGAGTTGGACGAGAACAGCGCCGGCTTGACCCCGTTGGCCTTGGCGAACGCCTTGCGGATCGGCTCGAGCAGCCCCGTGTAGGTCGCCGGGTTGCTCCGGCGCGACCCCTTGATCGCGCTCTGGTCCACCACCACGACCTCGGCCGACGGCGCCATCGCGCCGTGGATGAGCGAGCTCTTGCCCGACCCGGCCACGCCGGTCACCACGCACAGGACGCCGAGCGGGACGTCGACGTCGACGTCGCGGAGGTTGTGGGTGCTGGCACCGCGGATCTCGACGACCCCGGTCCGCTCCCGCACCGACTCCTTGAGGCGCGCTCGGTGGTCGAGGTGGTCGCCGGTCAGGGTGCCACTCTTGCGGAGGCCATCGACCGTGCCCTCGAAGCAGACCGCGCCACCCGCCGTACCGGCGCCGGGACCGAGGTCGACGACGTGGTCTGCGACGGCGATCGTCTCGGGCTTGTGCTCCACCACGAGGACCGTGTTGCCCTTGTCGCGCAGGTCGCCGAGCAGCTTGTTCATCCGCTCGATGTCGTGCGGGTGGAGGCCCACGGTCGGCTCGTCGAAGACGTACGTCACGTCGGTGAGCGCCGAGCCGAGGTGCCGGATCATCTTGGTCCGCTGTGCCTCACCGCCCGACAGGGTGCCGGACGGGCGGTTGAGCGAGAGGTACCCGAGCCCGATCTCGACGAACGAGTCGAACAGGTGCAGCAGGTTGGCGATGAGCGGCGCGACCCCGGGGTCGTCGATACCGCGCAGCCACTCCGCCGCGTCGGTGATCTGCATCGCGCAGACCTCGCCGATGTGCTTGCCCCTGATGGTCGAGGACCGGGCCGACTCGTTGAGACGGGTCCCGGCGCACGCGGCACACGACTGGAAGACCGCCGCCCGCTCGACGAAGGCCTTGATGTGTGGCTGCAGCGAGTCGACGTCCTTGCTGAACATCGACTTCCGGATCTTGGGGATCAGGCCCTCGTAGGTGATGTTGATCTTCTCGACCTTCACCTTGCGCTGATCGGCGTAGAGGAGCTCCTCGCGCTGGGCAGCGGTGAACTTCGCGATCGGCACGTCCGGCGGCACGACCTCCTTGTACGGCGCGACCATCCACCCGTCCGCGGTGTAGCCCGGGACGAGGATCGCTCCCTCCTCGAGCGTCTTGCTCTCGTCGATGATCGCGGCCAGGTCGAGGTCGGAGACGGTGCCCCGGCCCTCGCACTCGGCACACATGCCGCCGAGGTAGATCGCCTGCCGGACGACGTTCTTCTCGACCTTGCCGCCGGCCTTCTCGGTCTGCATCACGCCGCTGGCCTTGCGGGTCGGCACGTTGAAGGAGAACGCTGTCGGCGGGCCGATGAAGGGCGTGCCGAGCCGGGAGAACAGCACGCGCAGCATCGCGTTGGCGTCGGTCACGGTGCCGACCGTCGAGCGCGCGTTGGCGCCCATCCGCTCCTGGTCGACGACGATCGCGGGCGTGATGCCCTCGAGGGCGTCGTAGTCGGCGCGGTTGAGCGTGGGCATGAACCCCTGGACGAACGTCGAGTAGGTCTCGTTGATGAGGCGCTGGGACTCGGCGGCGATCGTGGAGAAGACGAGCGAGCTCTTGCCGGACCCGGACACGCCGGTGAAGACGGTCAGGCGACGCTTCGGGAGCTCGATGGAGACGTCCTTGAGGTTGTTCTCGCGGGCGCCCTGGACGCGGATCAGGTCGTGGCTGTCGGCTGCGGGGGTGGCCATGGGGGAATTCCTACCGGATGCCGCCGTCAGGCGGTCTGCTGGATCTTGATCTCGTTGCCGGCCGGGTCGCGGAACGCGCAGTCGCGGACGCCGTACGGCTGGTCGATCGGCTCCTGCGCCACCTCGGCTCCGCGCGACTGAAGGAGGTCGAACGTCGCGTCGACGTCGTCGGTGGAGAGATTGATCCCGAAGTAGGTGCCCTTCGCCATGAGCTCACGGAGCGTCTGCTTCTCCGCGTCGGTGAGGCCCGGGGTCGCGGTGGGCGGGTGGAGCACGATGTTGGTGTCCGGTTGTCCCGGCGGACCGACCGTCACCCAGCGCATGTCGTTGTAGCCGACGTCCATCCGGACCTCGAAACCCATCGTGTCGCGGTAGAACCTCATTGACTCCTCCGCGTCGAGGTGCGGCAGGAAGCTGCTGTGGATCTTGATCTCCATGGCCAGGAACCTACGGGCGCGCACCAGCCCCGCGCTTCTCGATTCCTGATCGGTCTCGGCCGCGGACGGTCGTGCGGCATCATGCGCGCATGGCCAACTTCTCCGACTTCAACCTCGGCATCTACCTCGGCGGGCTGAGTGGTGTGAAGCCCCCGTTCCCCGTGTCGTACGACGGCTTGGCCGCCGCGGCGGCGGAGGTGCTCGACCCGGTCCTCCTCGACTACGTCGCCGGCGGCGCGGGCGACGAGCACACCCAGAACGCCAACAGCACCGCTTTCCACCGATGGGGTCTCTATCCCCGGATGCTGTCGGGTGCTGCCGAGCGGGACCTCTCGGTCGAGCTGTTCGGACGGACCTACCCCACTCCCCTGTTCATGGCGCCGATCGGCGTCGTCGGGATCATGCACGAGAGCCAGCACGGCGATCTCGAGGTCGCCCGGGCAGCCGCCGTGTCCGGCGTGCCGGCGGTGATCTCGACCCTCATGCAGGACCCGATGGAGGACGTCGCGGCCGAGCTCGGCGAGACCCCGGGCTTCTACCAGCTCTACACCCCCAACGACCGCGAGCTCGCGGAGAGCTTCGTGCGCCGCGCCGAGGCCGCCGGCTACGCCGGCATCGTCGTCACGCTCGACACCTGGAGCCTGGGCTGGCGGCCGCGGGACCTCCATCACGCGGCCATGCCGCAGCTCCAGGGCAAGTGCCTGGCGAACTACTTCAGCGACCCGGTCTTCCGCAGCCGGCTGGAGCAGACGCCCGAGGAGGACCCGGGCGCGGCGACGATCGCCTGGGCACTCACCTTCGGCAGCCCGGCGCTGTCCTGGGACGACCTGCCGTGGCTGCGCGGCCTCACGGACCTGCCGCTGCTGCTCAAGGGGATCTGCCACCCCGACGACGTCCGCCGGGCCAAGGACGGCGGCGTGGACGGGATCTACTGCTCGAACCACGGAGGACGCCAGGCGGCCAGCGCACCGGCGATCGACTTCCTGCCCGGAGTGGTCGCCGCGGCCGACGGGATGCCGGTCCTCTTCGACTCCGGAGTCCGGACCGGGGTCGACGTGGTCAAGGCGCTCGCGCTGGGCGCGACCGCGGTCGGGATCGGCCGGCCCTACGGCTGGGGCATCACGCTCGGCGGCGCGGCCGGCGCCCACCACGTGCTCCAGTGCCTGCTCGCGGAGGCCGACCTGACGATGGGCCTCAACGGTTACCGGACGATCGCCGACCTCGCCCCGGAGGTCCTGGTCAGGACTCCTTGACCCACTCCTCGCTGCGGGTCCACAGCTCCGCGGCGAGCTCGGGAGTCGCGACCTTCGACGGGGTCTTCTCACGCCGGTTGTCGTAGTAGCGGCCGGTGTGCGTCGCGACGTCGGGCGACGTGGCGCAGTACAGCGACGTACGTGCGCCCTGGGCCGGCGACTTCATCATCAGCTTCATCACCTGACGCAGCCCGATGGGGACCTCCCGCCACACGTCGGAGGCGATGGTCCCGGGGTGGAGCGAGTACGTCGTGACGCCGGTCCCCTCGAGCCGCCGGCCGAGCTCCTGGGCGTGCAGGACGTTGGCGAGCTTGGACACGCAGTACTCGTCGAACGCGGTGCGGGTCACGGACGGCTGGCGGATCGCGTCCCAGTCGATGCCCTTCGCGCGGAAGTGACCGGTGCTGGCGACGTTGACGATCCGGCCGGGGCCACTGGCGACGATGCGGTCGCGCAGCAGCTCGGTGAGCAGGAACGTGCCGACGTGGTTGGTCCCGAAGGCGAGCTCGAACCCGCTGGCCGACATCCCACGGGCCCCGGCGAGACCGGCGTTGTTGATGAGCACGTGCAGCGGCTCGCCGCTCGCGAGGAGGGTCGCAGCTGCGGCGCGCACCGACGCCAGGTCGCCGAGGTCGAGCGGGACGTAGTCGAGGTCGGTGTTGCCGGTGCTGTCGGCGATCTCCTTCATCGCGGCGCGGGTCCGGTCCTCCGACCGGCCGGCGATGACCACCCGCGCCCCGCGGCCGGCGAGACCGCGCGCCGTCTCCTTGCCGATCCCGGTGTTGGCGCCGGTGACGACGAAGGTACGGCCCTGGAGATCGCTCATGGTCCGTCATCCTTGCGGTCCGGCGGAGGTTTGTCCTCCGACCGTGGGCGGATCTCAGGCCGGACGGCGCACCGGTCGGGTCACCTTCTTCGCGACGCAGGCGATCATGCCCTCGGTCGAGCGCTCGGGATCGTCGCGATAGACGCTGGGCGAGACGCCGACCAGCTCGGTGAAGCGGGTGCTGAAGGTGCCGAGCGAGGAGCAGCCCACGGCGAAGCAGACGTCGGTGACGCTCAGGTCGCCGCGCCGCAGCAAGGTCATCGCCCGCTCGATCCGGCGCGTCATCAGGTAGGAGTACGGCGGCTCGCCGTAGGCCTCCTTGAACTGGCGGCTGAGGTGGCCCGACGACATCCCCACGCCCCGGGCGAGCGCGGCGACGTCGAGAGGCTGCGCGTAGTCCCGGTCGATCCGGTCCTTGACCTTGCGCAGCAGCGCCAGGTCACGCAGCCGCTGGTCGTCGGCGTCGCGGGTGCTCACGCACCGATCGTGCCACGGACGACCGACACGGCGCGCCGGGTGTGGCGCTAGTCGACGAGGTACTGGTCGGCCCAGGCCGAGATGATCCGCCCGGCGCGCTGGGCCTGACCCCGGGCCGTGAGCAGGTGGTCGGAGCCCTCGAGCGAGACGAAGCTGCGGGGGTGCCGTGCGGTCCGGAAGATCTCGCTGGCGTTGGCGATGCCCACCGTGTTGTCGGTCGGTGAGTGCATGACGAGGAGGGGCCGGTGCAGGCCCCTGATCGACTCGCGGAGGTCGGCACCCCGCATGTCCTCGACGAACGAGCGTCGCAGCGTCAGCGCCTTGCCGCCGACCAGCCACTCGGCCTGGCCGTCCTCCAGGACGCGGTCGACGAGCGCGTCGTACTGCTGCTCGGCGTGGCCGGGCTCGATCGGGGCTCCCACCGTGACGACTGCGCGGGCGTGAGCGTCGCGTGCGGCGGCCAGCGCGGCGGCACCGCCCAGCGAGTGACCCACGAGCAGGTCGATCGGCGTGCCGCGCTCGGCCATGAACCGCGCCGCCAGCACGGTGTCGGCGACCTTCTGGGTGAACGACCCGTCGCCCCAGTCGCCGTCGGAGTCCGCGAGCCCCAGGTTGTCGTACCGGAGCATCCCGATCCCGTCGGCGGCCAGCTGCTTGCAGATCCGCGAGGCGGCCGGGCAGTCCTTGCCGAGCGTGAGGCCGTGGACGAACAGCCCCCACCCCCGCGCCGGGCCGGCCGGCTCGTCGATGAGGCCGGCCAGCAAGGGACCGCTGCTGCTCGCGAACCGGACGGGCGTCGCCATGCCCGGCAGCGTAGACGAGGCGCTGCCCCGTCGGGATCAGCTGGCTTCGAGCCAGGAACCCGTCCGCGAGATGCCGACGCGCCGGTGCAGGTCGCACATGCCCGTCTCGGTCACCGGCTCGCCGTCGCACGTCGGGAAGAAGCAGTCGCCTGCCAGTCCTCCCGGCCCTCCGGCCGGCCCTGCGTCGTACGAAGATCCTGCTGCCATTGCCCTCGCCCCCTCGGGTGTGTCCTTCCATGCTGCGCCTGCGGACCCCAGGACAACGTCCTGCTCGCGGGCAGTGACCGCATGGTCAGAAGGGGCTAGCCGACCCGGCGATCGGAGCCTCAGGCGTCGACGAGGACGAGGTGCGTCCGGTTCCGTCCCTCGTGCTTGGCCAGGAAGAGAGCGCGGTCGGCGGCCGTGAGAGCGGAGACGAAGTCGATCTGGCCGTCCTCGGGGGTCACGGCGCCGAGGCCGATGCTGATCGTGATCGGGCCACCGCCCGGGACGTCGATCGCCGCGACGCCGGCCCGGATCCGCTCGGCGATCCCGGTGGCGTCCTCGATCGCGACGTCGGGAAGGAGGACGCAGAACTCCTCGCCACCGAAGCGGCCGAGGACGTCGTCGTTGCGCAGCTCGGCGCGGATGGCCGCGGCGACGGCCGCCAGGGCGTCGTCGCCGACGAGGTGGCCCCAGAGATCGTTGAAGGTCTTGAAGTGGTCGAGATCGGCGAAGAGGACGCACCACGGCTGCTCGCGGCGGTGGCACCGATCGGCTCCGGCCATCGCCAGCCGACGCCACGACTCGAACCGCAGGGTGCCGGTCTTCTCGTCGTGCTCTGCACGTTCCCGCAGCGGCTCGTGGAGGGCGGCGCGCTGGGTGAGGACGTAGACCGGAGCCAGCAGGACGATGAACCAGCCGCCCCCGGTCCAGATCGCCGCGGACAGTCCGCCGACGAGCAGGACCCCCGCCTCGGTGAGGTAGAACGACGGGCTCCGCAGGGTCTGGCGCAGCCATACCTCGTCCTCGGGAACGTTGAGGTAGGCGCTGCCGTGGAAGAGCACGGTCTCGACGGCGAGGAACGTCGCGGCAGCGGCGACGACGCCGATCAGCCCGACCAGCCCGGTCCCGTGCATGAGGTCGTGATGGTTGCCGATGACTGCGTGCGCCACCACCGCGGCGGACAGCGCGGCGACGACGACGTACGCCGCCGAGCCGATCCACTTCCACGGCGGCGCCCGTAGCCCGCGCCACCAGGCGTGCCCGTAGGTGACCACGACGACCGGGAGGAGCCACCACGTGGGGAGGAGCAGCGCGCTGGCGAAGGCCCAGGCCGACAGGCCCTTGTGGGGCCGCTGGCTCTGCGAGATGCCGCCCTCGAGAAGGCGCCCGATCTCGACGTTGAGCACGGAGAGGGCGATGAGGACCAGGCCGGTGACGGTGGCGTCCTTCGCGGTGTGGCCCTGACCCCGGTCGACGAGGAGCAAGGGCAGCACGAGGGCGCAGAGGAACGCGGCGCTCACCCAGGCCCGGCAGGCGCGCGGTGTCCGCACGAACGCCCATCGGCCGGTGACCGCGCCACTGCGCGCTCCGTCGCCGCCCTCCATCGATCCACCTGTTCCCCCGCGCGACGACCGTGGTCGCGCACCGACTCCCTCGTCGAACGGTAGGGCGTCGTGGGGTGCCTCGTCCGGCGAACCGGGCAAACAGGGACCCTTGGTCCCGCTCGACTCCTCACGTCGGCCTCCGACCCGTCGATCGGTCCTGACAAGCCGATCAGCCGGAGAGGAGGTGCCGACCATGTGGAACGAGACCGAAACCGCGACCACCCGGAGGGGGGTGGCCCATCTGTCGCACGACCTGCCCTGCCCGTCGTGCGGTCATGGCATCCACACCTTCCTCCCCTGCAGCGACGGGTGTGACTGCCCGCCCGTCGTGCTGCCCGGACAAGCCGCCTGAGCGCCGGCCCACCGCTCGCTGAGCACTGTCGGTGGCCCTGCCTACGGTGGTCCCATGACGACTCCACCGATCGTTCTGGTCCCCGGATTCTGGCTCGGCGCTTGGGCGTGGGACGAGGTCGCCGCCCGCCTGCGCGAGCAGGGGCACGACGTCCGTCCGGTCACCCTCCCCGGCCTCGACTCGGTCGACGCCGACCGCTCCGGCATCAGCTTCGCCGACCACGTCGATGCGATCTGCGCGGCGGTCACCGAGGCCGGGACTCCTGTCGTGCTCGCCGTCCACAGCGGCGCCGGCATGTCCGGCTACGCCGCGACCGACAAGATCCCTCATCAGGTCGCCGCGATGGTCTACGTCGACACGGCCCCGGGCAAGGGAGCCATCAACCCCGACTTCGAGGGCGACGAGTGGCCGCTCCCGCCGACCTGGGAAGAGCTGGACGAGAACCTCGACGGCATCAGCGAGGAGCAGCTCGACCGGTTCCGCGAACGCGCCGTGCCCCAGCCCGCAGCAGCGCTCCGCGAGGAGTGGTCGTTCACCAACGAGGACCGGCGGGCGGTCCCGTCGACGGTGGTGTGCACGGCGTTCACCGCCGAGGACTACCGGAAGTACGCCGCCGAGGGCTACAGCTTCCTCGCCGGGCTCGACGAGGTCTCCGACATCACCTGGATCGACCTCCCGACCAGCCACTGGCCGATGTGGTCCCGGCCCGACGACCTGGCCCAGATCCTCGGTGACGTCGCCCGCGGTGTGGGAACCTGACGGGGTGCCCCGACGTCCCACCGCCGTGAAGACGATCCTGCTGGCCACGGCCGCACTCCTCGCCCTGACGATGTCCTCCTGCGGTGACGACGACGAGCCGACCACCATGGCCCGCGACGACGGCGCCGCCGGCTCGACCTCCCTCGACGACCTCGACGGACGGGCGTTCGCCTCGGTCCGCGTCGACGGCCACCGGCTGGTCGACGGCACCCAGGTCCGGCTCGCGTTCGACGGTGACGCGCTCTCCGCGGACGCCGGGTGCAACCACCTGTTCGGCACCATCGCCGTCGCCGACGAGCGGCTCACCGCCACCGACATGGGCGGCACCGAGATGGGCTGCCCCGACGGCCGCAACGACCAGGACGCGTGGCTGACGACGTTCCTGGGTGACGGACCGACCGTCGCGCTCGACGGCGACACCCTCGTCCTGACCGGCGGCGACGTGGTCCTCGAGCTCGTCGAGCAGGACGTGCCCGACGAGCCCGTGCACCAAGGTGACCCGGACGAGCCGGTGTCCGACGACGACGAGGGGGTCGTCGTCGAGTGACCTCGGCGGGCGACCCCGTCGGGCGACCCCGTCCCGCGACCCCGTCGGGTGACCCCGTCGGGTGACGCGGCGCCGACCGTGGTCAGACCTGCAGCATCACCTTCACTGCGCGCCGCTCGTCCATCGCCCGGTAGGCCTCGGGGGCCTCGACCAGCGGCAACGTGAGGTCGAAGACCTGGCCCGGGTCGATCCGGCCGGAGACGACGAGGTCGAGCAGCTCGGGGAGGTAGCGCCGGACCGGGGCCATGCCGCCGCGCAGGCCGACGTTCTTCTGGAACATCCGGCCCACGGGGAGCTCCACCCCGTGGGGGACGCCGACGAAGCCGACGGTGGCCCCCGGGCGCGCCACCGCGAACGCCGAGCCCATCGAGTCGTCGGTGCCGACGCACTCGAGGACGGCATCGGCACCGATGCCCTTCGTGATCTCCTTCACGGCCTTGGCGCCTTCGCGACCACGCTCGGCGACGACGTGGGTGGCGCCGAAGGCGGTGGCCAGCTGTTGGCGGCTCTCATGACGGGACATCGCAATGATCGTCTCGGCGCCCATCACCGACGCGGCGAGGACGCCGCACAGACCGACCGCGCCGTCACCGACCACGACCACGGTGCCGCCTGCGGTGACGCCCGCGGACACCGCCGCGTGCCACCCGGTCGGCATCACGTCGGTGAGGGCGAGGAACGACGGCACGAGAGCGTCGTCGGGCACTCCCCCGGTCGCGACCAGGCTGCCGTCGGCGTGACCCACCCGGGCGTACTGCCCCTGGCCGCTCGACGTCATCGAGAGGTTGTCGCACGCCGACTGGACCCCGGCGCGGCAGTGCGCGCAGGTGTTGTCGCAGTGGCAGAACGGCACGATGACGAAGTCGCCGGGCTTGAAGCCGGTCACCTCGGCGCCGACCTCCTCCACCACGCCGATGCACTCGTGGCCGATGGTGGAGCCGGGCGAGATCGGGTTCTCGCCGCGGTAGGGCCACAGGTCCGAACCGCAGACGCACCCGGCGGTCACCCGCACGATCGCGTCGGTGGGACGCTTGATCGTCGGGTCGGGCACCTCCTCCACGCGGATGTCCCGGATGCCGTGGATCGTGGTGGCGAGCATGTCGATCATCCTGCCCTATCGACCCTGACCGCCTCGCGGCCGATTCACCGCGCGGCACGGTTGGCGATATCTCACATGTGAGTTACCGTCGGCATCATGACGGTCTCTCCCCAGGTCGAAGGCGAAGCGGACTACAAGGGCCGGATCGGCAACCTCATCCGAGACGCCCGGAAGCACCGGGGCCTCACCCAGTCCCAGCTCGCCGAACGCCTCGGCACCAGCCAGAGCGCGATCAACCGGATCGAGAAGGGGCACCAGAACCTCTCCCTGGAGATGCTGGCTCGGATCGGCTCCGCGCTGGACTCCGAGATCGTCGCGCTCGGTGCCGGCCCGACCCACCTGAGGGTCAAGGGCCCCACCACCTTGTCCGGCGAGATCGTCGTCAAGACGTCCAAGAACGCCGGGGTCGCGCTGTTGTGCGCCTCGCTCCTCAACCGGGGCCGTACGACGCTGCGCAAGGTCGCTCGGATCGAGGAGGTCAACCGGCTGCTCGAGGTGCTCGGCAGCCTGGGCGTGCAGACGCGGTGGATCAACGACGAGAACGACCTCGAGATCATCCCGCCCAAGGACATCGACCTCTCCCGCATCGACGAGGAGGCGGCGCGCCGCACCCGCTCGGTGCTCATGTTCCTCGGACCGCTGCTCCACCGCGCCGACACCTTCGAGCTCCCGTACGCGGGCGGCTGCAACCTCGGCACCCGCACCGTGGAGCCGCACATGTCCGCACTGCGGCCGTTCGGGCTCGAGGTCAAGGCGACCGACGGCTGGTACCACGGTCAGGTCAACCGGGCGATCGCCCCGGTCCGACCCATCGTGCTCACCGAGCGCGGCGACACCGTGACCGAGAACGCGCTCATGGCCGCCGCTCTCCACCCGGGCACGACGGTCATCCGCAACGCCTCGTCCAACTACATGGTCCAGGACCTCTGCTTCTACCTCCAGGCGCTCGGCGTCGACGTCGAGGGCATCGGTACGACGACGCTCACCGTGACCGGCCGGGCCGTCATCGACACCGACGTCGACTACTCCCCCAGCGAGGACCCGATCGAGGCGATGTCGCTGCTCGCCGCCGCCATCGTGACCCGCTCGGAGATCACGATCCGACGTGCTCCGATCGAGTTCCTCGAGATCGAGCTCGCCACGCTGGAGGAGATGGGCTTCCGCTACGAGCGGTCCGAGGAGTACCTCGCAGCCAACGGCCGCACCCGGCTCGTCGACCTGCGGACGCTGCCCTCGGACCTGGTGGCGCCGCGCGACAAGATCCACCCGATGCCGTTCCCCGGCCTGAACATCGACAACCTCCCGTTCTTCGCGGTCATCGCGGCGGTGGCCGACGGCCAGACGACGCTGCACGACTGGGTCTACGACAACCGCGCCATCTACTTGACCGAGCTCAACAAGCTCGGTGGCCGGGTGAGCCTGCTCGACCCGCACCGGGTGATGATCGAGGGGCCGACGTCGTGGACCGGCGCTGAGCTCGTGTGCCCGCCCGCGCTGCGGCCCGCCGTCGTCGTCCTGCTCGCGATGCTCGCCAGCAAGGGCACCTCGGTGCTGCGCAGCACCTACGTCATCCACCGGGGCTACGAGGACCTCGCCGAGCGCCTGAGCTCCCTCGGCGCCGAGATCGAGACGTTCCGAGACATCTGAGCGCCCCGTGTACCTGGAGGAGGGCCGGGTCCTGGCGTTCGCCCATCGCGGCGGCGCCTACCACCCGGAGATCGAGGGGCTCGAGAACACCCTGGCCGCGTTCCGGCACGCCGTGGCGCTGGGCTACCGCTACCTGGAGACCGACGTCCACGTCACCCGCGACGGAGCCCTGCTGGCGTTCCACGACGAGGTGCTGGACCGGGTCACCGACCGGGTCGGCGCGATCGCGGACCTGACGCTGGCCGAGGTGCGGGAGGCGCGGATCGGCGGTCGGGAGGAGATCCCCACCTTCGACCAGCTGCTCGACGCCTTCCCGGACGCTCGGTTCAACATCGACATCAAGTCCGCGGGCGCCTCCGCAGCCCTCGCCGCGACGGTGCACGAGCGGGACCTGTGGGACCGGGTCCTCGTCGGTTCCTTCTCCCCCGCCCGGATCCGCGAGTTCCGGCGCCTCACCGGCGGTCGGGTCCCGACGGCGGCCCACCCGTGGGAGATCCTCGCGTTCCGCCTGCTGCCCAGTGCCCGGTTGGCCGACCGGATCGCCGGGCGGGACTTCGTCGCGTTCCAGGTCCCGCACCGACGGCGCAGGGTGCGGGTCGTGACGCCGGGGCTGGTGCGCCGGGCCCACGCAGCGGGCAAGCAGGTCCACGTCTGGACCATCGACGACCCGGCCGAGATGCACGAGCTGCTCGACCGCGGCGTCGACGGCCTCTTCACGGATCGCACCGATCTGCTCAAGGATGTCCTCGTCGCTCGCGGCCAATGGCGGTCGCAGACTGGGGAGGGAGCCTCATGAGCAGCACCATCGCCGACCTCGGCCCACTGAACCGCGCCCGCGAGCAGCGGGCCTGGTACTTCTACGACTGGGCGAACTCCGCGTTCGCCACGACCATCGCCGGCGTCCTGTTCGCGCCGTACCTCATCGCGGTCGCGGAGAAGGCCGCGGTCGACGACCGGGTCAACGTGCTCGGGCTCGGGATCGACCCCGACGCGCTGCCCGCGTTCGTCATCACCGCCTCGACGATCCTGTCCGCGATCATGCTGCCGCCGCTCGGGGCTCTGGCCGACCGCACGGCGCGCAAGAAGGACCTGCTCGCCGGCTTCGCGTGGGCCGGCGCCGCAGCCGCCGCCGTGCTGTTCTTCATGACGGGCGACAACTGGCAGATCGGCGTCGTGGCATTCATCGTCGCCAACCTCTGCTTCGCCGCGTCGACCGTGTTCAACGACGCGATCCTGCCGATCATCTCGACCGAGTCCGAGCGCGACCGGGTCTCCACCCGCGGCTGGGCGATGGGGTACGTCGGCGGCGGGCTGCTGCTCGCACTGAACTTCGTCCTCGTCAGCTTCCACGACACGTTCGGGCTCAGCCAGGGGATGGCGGTGCGGATCAGCCTGCTCTCCGCCGCGGTCTGGTGGGCGGTCTTCACGCTCGTGCCCTACCGCGGCCTCAGCAACCACCCGCCGCGCGCTGTCGCCGCGGTCGAGGGCGGCCTCTTCGCGAGCAGCTTCGGCCAGCTCTGGACCACGGTCCGCGAGCTTCGGAAGTACCCGGTCGCCCTCACCTTCCTGCTCGCCTACCTCTTCTTCAACGACGGCATCCAGACAGTCATCGCCCAGGCCTCGGTGTTCGGGGTGGAGGAGCTCGGGTTCGAGGAGGGCACGATGCTGGCGATCTATCTCCTCGTCCAGTTCGTCGCCGTCGGGGGCGCCCTGGTGTTCGGGCGGCTGGCCGCCCGGGTGGGTGCGAAGAGGGTGATCCTGGGCGGGCTCGTGGTCTGGATGATCATCGTCTCCGCCGCGCTCGTGATCCCGGCCGAGCAGCTGATCTGGCTCATCGTCCTCGGCGTCGCGATCGGCGTGGTCCTCGGTGGCACGCAGGCGCTCGCGCGGTCCTACTTCTCGCTGCTCATCCCCCGTGGCAAGGAAGCCGAGTTCTTCAGCTTCTACCACCTCATGGACCGCGGTACGTCGTGGTTCGGGACGCTCACCTTCGGCATCGTCGTCCAGCTCACCGACTCGTTCCGCCCGGCCTTGTTCGCGCTGGTCTTCTTCTTCGTGGTCGGCGGCCTCCTGCTGCTCCGCGTCGACACCGAGCGCGGAATCAGGGATGCGGGCAACGATCGCCCCGCAGTCGTCTGATTCCGTCGCGAAATCAGGTTCGTCCTGCCGGTTTGCAACCTTTTCCGGCCGGGTAGCGTTGAAGAGACAACGGTGCGACGGTCAACCACGCCCGGGGAGATCCCCCGGCGACCACGCGGCCGGGGCCCCGCCAGGAGCAGGGGCCAGGGACTTGGGAGGAACAACATGGCGGAGCGAACGCTGCGAGGCGCACGACTGGGCGGCCAGTCCTTCGAGGACGAGCGCGGCATCGAGTTCGCGGCCCGTCAGCAGGTCGAGTACCGCTGCACCCACGGCCACCTGTTCGAGATCACGATGTCGATCGAGGCTGACGTGCCTGCGGTGTGGGAGTGCCCCCGCTGTGGCGCCGAGGGCGAGAGCACGTCCGGCATCGAGCGTGTGGAGAAGGTCGAGAAGCCGCAGCGCACCCACTGGGACATGCTGCTGGAGCGCCGGTCCGAGAAGGAGCTCGAGGACATCCTCACCGAGCGCCTCGAGCTGCTGCGCGGCGGCGAGATCGGCCCGGCCCACCTGCACCGCACCGGCAACCGCAAGAAGAAGGCCGCCAACGCCTGAGCCCCCGGCTCAGCAGGCTCAGTCCTCCACGACCTCACCCCGGACGACGGTGTCCCCTGCCGTCGGGCCGGGGTCTTGTCGCGCCCGCCCCACGGTCGCGACCGTCACCCGGCCAGCGATGTAGCCGGTCAGCAGCCGGCGGAACAGGGGCCGGGTGAACGGCAGCACGAGCAGGAACCCGAACACGTCGGTCGCGAAGCCGGGCGTGAGCAGCAGCGTGCCACCGATGAGGATCAGGGCGGCGTCGGCGAGCTCGCGAGCCGGCGGCTGATAGCTGTTGAGGGCCTGCCGCAGCGCCTGCCAGGCGCGCCGGCCCTCCCGCTTGACCAACCAGGCTCCGAGCATGCTGTCGAGGATCAGCAGGCCGATGGTCCACCAGGGGCCGATCGCCTGGCCGACCTGGATCACCACGTAGATCTCGACCAGCGGCACCACCACGAAGGCGACGAAGAGCAGCAGCGGCCACCGCCGGCGTCGTCGCGTCGTCGTACTCACCCCGCAAGCCTAGCCAGTGCGTCGGCGCGCCTGTGCCTGCTCCCAGCGCTCGCGCAGGCCCCACTGGGTGATCCGCTTGAGCGACTCGACCGCGACCTGGCCGCTCATCTTCGAGTGGCCGCGGACCCGCTCGATGAACTCGATGGGGACCTCGCGCACCACCAGCCCGGCGTGCAGGCAACGGGTGACCAGGTCGGTCTGGAAGACGTAGCCGGTCGAGCGGACGGACGCGAGGTCGATCTTCTCCAGTGCCTCACGGCGGAACAGCCGGTAGCCGGCGGTGGCGTCGCGGACGTCGATGCCGAGGAGCAGGCGCACGTAGAGGTTGCCGCCCCGGGACAGGGCCTCGCGGCGCCGGGGCCAGTTGACCACGCTGCCGCCGGGGATCCAGCGCGAGCCGATCACCAGGTCCGCGGTCCGCAGGCCCTCGAGGAGCCGGTCGAGCTGCTCGGGCTGGTGTGAGCCGTCGGCGTCCATCTCCCCCACGACGTCGTAGCCCTCGGCGAGGGCCCACGCGAAGCCGGCGAGGTAGGCGGCGCCCAGGCCTTCCTTGCCGGCCCGGTGCAGGACGTGGACCTGCGGGTCGGCCGCCGCCAGGTCGTCGGCGATGTCGCCGGTGCCGTCGGGCGAGCAGTCGTCGACCACCAGCACGTCGACCCGGGGCTGGGCGCGCCGCAGCCGGCCGACGATCCACGCCAGGTTCGCGGCCTCGTCGTAGGTCGGGATCACCACGACGACCCGGCCGTGCTGGGACACGGGATCGGGGGTGACCATCTCTGCTTCAGACAACAAGAGCCTCACTCGGACTCGCGGACTCGGACCCGCCATGATCTCGCCTTCGACGGTACGCGATCGCGCCCACCACGAGACCGAGGAGCGACCAACCGGTGAACACCCGCGCGGGCCAGGCGCCGGCCCGGGTGGCGGGGGTCAGCTCGGTGCTCAGGCCGACCCGTTCGACCAGCACCGCCGTGGTCCGCGGGTCGGCCGAGGCGACCACCGTCCCGTCCGGGGCGACGACGCCGGTGATGCCGTTGGTGGCGGCGACGACGAGCCAGCGACCCGACTCGATCGCCCGCAACCGGGTGATCGCGAACTGCTGGTCGATCTGGTCGGTGAAGATGAAGCTCGCGTTGCTCGTCTGCACCGTCAACAGCTCCGCACCCTCCTGGAGCTGCTCCCGCATGACGTCGTCGTAGGCCACGTCGAAGCAGATGGCGTCGGCGACCGGGATGCCGGCGACCCGCAGCGGCGTGGTGCGCGTGCCGCTCTTCATGTCGCGGCTGATCTGGTTGAGCGCCCCGAAGTTGGGGTCCCAGTAGCGGCGGAACGGGATGTACTCCCCGTAGGCCACCGGGTGGTGCTTGGTGTAGCGGTCCCCCGGCCCCGTCCGAGGATCCCAGACGATCCCCTGGTTGAGGACGTGATCGTCCCCGTCGTCCACCAGGCCGCCGATGACGACCGGCACGCCGATGGCCGCCACCGCCTCGCGGATGTCGTCGTTGACCCCGCTGTCGAGGAAGGGGTCGACCGCGGTCGAGTTCTCCGGCCACAGCACGAAGTCCGGGCGCACCCCTGACGCGGCGAGGTCGAGAGTGGCGTCCACGTGGTTGCGGGTCACCTGCCGGTGGTCGAAGAGGATGTCGTTGCCCGGCCCCGGCACGTCGCCCTGCACCGCGGCGACGACGGCGGAACCGGTCTCCTCGGTCTCGTACGGCGCGACGGCGGGCACGAGCAGGAGCGCGAGGACGACGACCGCTCCCCCGAGCGCGACCGGCCGACTGCGTCGCACCGAGGTCCGGTCGGACGGCAGCCACGACTCGACACCGGCCGCGATCAGGAACCCGACCAGTGCGAGGGTGAACGAGAGCCCGGTCATGCCGAGATAGGCCACCGCCGGCGCGACCGGGGTGTCGATCGCCGCGAACCCGAGCCGCCCCCAAGGCATTCCGCTGAAGGGCCAGGTGCTGCGCAGGCCGTCGACGGAGGTCCAGAGAGCGGCCAGCCACAGCGGCCACAGCGGCAGCCGCCGGACGAGCGGCGCCGCCAGGCCGAGAGCCCCGTAGAAGAGTGCCTCGACCGCCGACAGCGCGATCCAGGCGTCGGTGCCGATCGACTCCTTCATCCAGTAGATGTGGGTGAAGTAGAAGGCGACGCCGAAGACCAGGCCGACCGCGCCCGCCCGCCTGACCGGCAGCTCGCGCACCGCGAGCGCGAAGGCGGCGATGCCGAGAGGCAGCAGGTACGGGATCGCGACGGGCTCGAACGAGGCCGTCAGGAGGAGGCCGCCCGCGGCGGCGACGACGAGGCGGGCGAGCACGCGGCAAGCCTAGGGGCTGGGCCCTGGGGTCCGGCCCTCCAGGGCGACGGAAGGGTCGCTCCCACCTTCGGACCATCCCGTTCTTCGACTGGCTGCCGACAACGGGATGTTGTCTAGGGGGAGAGCGACCCTTCCGCGTCGCTCTCGAGGAGCGGACCGACCTCCGCGAACCGTGATGGGAGGTGTTGGCGCTACACCCCCGTCTTCGGCCACTCGGACGTCGGTCCGCGTACCACGACCTGCACGAGCAACAGCCACGTACTTTGGTCACCGCGGCAGGACCTGTCAACCGCCCGCTGACCTGCACAGATGCGCGAAATCGCAGGTCAGAGGGTGGTCCGGATCACACGAATTGGCCCGAAAAATCTCATGATCCGGCGGCGTGTCGCTTGCGACGCGCCGCCGGATGTCACCGGCTCAGGGAACGACGACCGTGCCGGTCGCGGTCGTCGCGACGACCGGCGGGTCGAGCAGCTCGGCCGCGCCGGGTCGGTCGGCGGTGGCGGCGCCCCGCGCGACGACGGTCAGGGTGAAGGCCATGACCCGCGACCGGGTGCCGGCGCGGACCAGCTCGGCGGTCGCCTCGACGACGTCGCCGGCGCGTACCGGGGCGCGGAACTGCACGTCGTCGTACGACGCGAACAAGCCCTCGTCGCCGTCGGTGAGGATGCACAGCTCGGTCGCGACGTCGCCGAACAGGCCGAGCCCGTAGGCACCGTCGACCAGGTTGCCGGCGTAGTGCGCGTGCGAGTAAGGGACGTAGCGGCGCTGGGTGACCCGGGTGCCGACGACTGCACCGCCGATCGGGGAGGAGGCGCTCATGCGGTGAGCCTATGGGCCAGGAAGCTCGCGACCTCGCCAGGCGTCGTCCCCCGACCGAAGATCCGGTCGACGCCGAGCTCGCCCGCCATCGCCTCGTCGAAACGCGGGCCGCCCACGACCAGCAGCGGCCGGTGCTCGGCGCGGAACGCCTCGCTGAACGCGGCCGACATCTCCCGGGTGTTGAGCAGGTGGGCGTCGCGCTGGGTCACGACCTGCGACACCAGAACGGCGTCGGCACGCTCCGCGACGGCGCGGTCGACCAGCTGCGGGACCGACACCTGGGCGCCGAGGTTCACGACCTTGATCTCGCGGTAGTACTCCAGGCCCTTCTCCCCCGCGAACCCCTTGATGTTGAGGATCGCGTCGATGCCCACGGTGTGCGCGTCGGTGCCGATGCAGGCGCCGATCACCACGAGCCGACGACGCAGGCTGCGTTTGATCGAGGCGTTGACCTCCTTCGGCGTGAGCAGCGGGTAGTCACGCTCCACCACCTCGACCGCATCCAGGTCGACGAGGTGGTGGACCCGGCCGTAGACGACGAAGAAGGTGAAGCCGTCGCCCATCGGCTTGGCGTGCACGACGAGCGCAGGGTCGAGCCCCATCGAGGCGGCGAGCTGTTGCGCGGCGCCCTCGGCACGCTTCGAGTGCGGGACGGGCAGCGTGAAGCTGAGCTGCACCATGCCGTCGCCGGTGGTGTCGCCGTACGGACGAACGAGCTGGCTCACTTCTCCTCCAGGATCTCGGAGGCCGGGTTGTAGTAGCCGTCAGCCTTGCGCGCGACGCCCTCGAGGCCGCGGCCACCGTCGGCGGGGCGCCGCATCAGGCCGAAGGTGCCGTCGGCGATGGCGTCGAGCAGCCCCTCGTCGGCGATCCGCTCGAGCAGGTCGATGGTCTCCCCCAGCACCTGGCGCGCCCGGGTGGCGATGAGGCCCTCCGGCGCCGGGTGGAAGTCCTCGTGCAGGCCACCGGCGGCGTCGAGCACGTAGCGGACGTTCTGAAGGGCCAGGTCACGGTCGGACAGCCACGGCGTCACGACGGCCTCGGTCATCATCCCGACGAGCAGGATCCCCTGCCCGGTCATCGCCCCGACCAGGTTGAAGAAACCGTCGAGCAGGTAGCCGCGGAAGACGTCGCCGGTCATGTGGCGGGTGGGCGGCATCCACTTGAGCGGAGCCTTCGGGAACAGCTCGCGGGCGAGCAGCGCGTGCGCGAGCTCGAGGCGGAAGGAGTCCGGGACGGCAGGATCGATCTCGAACGCGTGCCCCAGCCCGAGCTGCCAGTCCTCGAGCCCGGCTTCCTTGGCGAAGAACTCGTTGAGCAGCTGGCTCGTCGTCACCGTGTGCGCCGCCTCGACCGCGTCGGCCGTGGTCAGGTAGTTGTCCTCGCCGGTGTTGATGATGATGCCCGCGCGGGCGTGGACCTGGCGGCTGAACCGCTGGTCGACGAAGGTGCGGACCGGGTTGATGTCGCGGAAGAGGATCCCGTACATCGAGTCGTTGAGCATCATGTCGAGCCGTTCGAGCCCGGCGAGCGCCGCGATCTCCGGCATGCAGAGACCGCTCGCGTAGTTGGTGAGTCGCACGTACCGACCCAGCTCCTTGCTCGACTCGTCGAGCGCGGCGCGCATCAGCCGGAAGTTCTCCTGGGTGGCGTAGGTGCCGGCGAAGCCTTCACGGGTGGCGCCCTCCGGCACGAAGTCGAGGAGGCTCTGACCGGTGGAGCGGATCACCGCGATGACGTCGGCACCCTCGCGGGCCGCTGCCTGGGCCTGCGGGATGTCCTCGTAGATGTCGCCGGTCGCGACGATGAGATAGATCCACGGCTGGCGCGGGGCGTCGCCGTGCCGCTTGACCAGGCGGTCGCGCTCGGCACGACGACGGTCGACCTGGCGGATGCCGGCGCCCACCGAGCGGCGTCCGGCGGTCCGGGCGCGCTGCGCGTCGCGCCCCTCGGGGAGCCGGAACCGGACCGAGCCGGCGGATGCCTTCTGCGCCAGGGTCGTCAGGTCCTCCGCCTCGCCGCGGACCAGGGCGTCCCACACGGGGAGGGTCACGCCGTGCTCGAGGCCGACGTCTCCGCGGACGGCGTCGAGCAGCCGGTTGACCCAGGGCGTGCCCTCGGCGTCCGCGCCGCCGAGGCCCGCGAGGCGCAGGGTCGCGCGCTCGACGGACACGGTGGTGTGCTGCTCGGCGAGCTTCACGATCGGCCGGCCCGCCTTGCGCGCCAGCGACCGGGCCTTGCGGACGGTGACCGGGTCGAGGTCCAGCTTGGACGCGCTCATGCCAGCCGCCCCTCGAAGAGACCGCGGACACCGGTGTTCGTCCGGAGGAGCTCCAGGGCGTAGGTCGCGTGGCCCGGGACGTAGCCGTTGCCGACGAGCATCGTGACGTCGGCCGCGACCCCCTCGGCACCCAGTGCCGCCGCGGAGAACGACGTGGCCATCGAGAAGAAGATGACGGTGCCGCCCTCGGCGGTCGCGAGGATCGCGCCGCCCTCGCACCCGGGGACGTCGACGCAGACGACGGTGACGTCGGCAGCACCCCCGGTCGCCGCGACGGCGTCGCGCAGGGCGATCGGGTCACGCGCGTCGGTGACCACCACCGCATCCGCGAGGCCCGCGGCCCGTAGTCGTGCGGCCTCCGTCTCGGTCGGTACGACGCCCACCAGCACGCCAGCACCCTCGGCGCGCGCTGCGGCCAGCGCGAGGGAGCCCGACTTGCCGCCACCGCCGATGACGGCGACCCGCGGCCGGGCCCCGCGCTCGACGTACTGCTGGACGACGCGGGCGGTCAGCGCCGGCGCTCCGCAGACGTCCATCACTGCGAGGCTGAGACCGGTCGGCAGGTCGTCGGGCAGGACCGCCGCGATCGAGCGCCCGAACAGGACCGCGTAGCCGTCGCAGGGCACCTGCTCAGTCCGGCCGTCCCAGCCGTCGAGACCGTCCTCGATGACGAGCGGGGTGAGAGTGAGCGAGACCAGGGTCGCGACCCGCTGGCCGACGCGGAGACCCAACGGCGACTCCGGACCGACCTCCTCCACGGTGCCGATGAGCATGCCGCCGGAGCCCGTCACGGGGTTCTGCATCTTGCCGCGCTCGGCCACGATCGCGAGCACGGCCGCGCGCACCGCCGCGCCGTCGCCGTGCTCCCCCTCGAGCTGGCGGAAGGACGCGGCGTCGAGGTTGAGCCGCTCCACGCGGATCCGCACCTCGTCCGGCCAGAGCTCACGGCGCGTGTCGAGGCGCCGGGCGGCCTGGGGCAGCACCGTGGCGTCGTCGAGGACGCGGTGGAGTCCGGTCGGGTCGCTCTGCGTCGTCACCCTGCTCACCGTCGACACTCTCCCTTCTCACACGTTGAACAGTAAATCGTCCGGCCTGTTGATGTTGCAGCCGGATGATCTTCACGTATTCTGGCACACATGAGCATCGAGACGTCGATCGCGGCCGGCATCCGCGAGCCCGCTGGTCAGCCCTACCCCTACCATCGGGCCGAGCTCGTCGAGCCCGACTGGACACGCTTCCCCGGGTGGCGCGACGTCACGGCGGAGGAGTGGGCCTCGGTGCAGTGGCAGCGGGCGCACTGCGTCAAGAACCTCAAGCAGCTGCGCGAGCTCCTCGGCGACCTCGTCGACGAGCGGTTCTACGCCGACCTCGAGCGCGACCAGACCGAGCGCGCGACCATGTCGATGCTGGTGCCGCCGCAGATGATGAACACGATGGTGCCGCACGCGCAGCCCTCCGGCCCCGGGTCGCTGACCGACGCGTTCTACGCCGACCCGATCCGTCACTACATGCTGCCCGTCTTCTCCGACCGGCGCACCGACTGGCCGTCCCACCCGCACGCCACCCGCGACTCGCTCCACGAGCACGACATGTGGGTCGCCGAGGGCCTCACGCACCGCTACCCCACCAAGGTGCTTGCCGAGCTGCTGCCGACCTGCCCCCAGTACTGCGGTCACTGCACCCGGATGGACCTGGTCGGCAACTCCACCCCGCAGGTCGAGAAGCTCAAGTTCGTCGCGAAGCCGAACGACCGGCTCGAGTCGATGCTCGACTACCTGCGTCGCACCCCCTCGGTCCGCGACGTCGTCGTCTCGGGAGGCGACGTCGCCAACATGCCGTGGCCGCGGCTCGAGGCGTTCCTCGACTCGCTGCTGGCCATCGACAACATCCGCGACATCCGGCTCGCCACCAAGGCGCTGATCGGTCTGCCGCAGCACTGGGCGCAGCCCGACGTCCTCGACGGGGTCGGCCGAGTGGCATCCACGGCCCGCAACCGCGGGGTCTCCCTGGCGATCCACACCCACGCCAACCACGCCCAGTCGGTGACGCCGATGGTCGCCCAGGCGTCGGCGGCCCTGCTCGACGTGGGCGTCCGCGACGTCCGCAACCAGGGCGTCATCCTCAACGGCGTCAACGCCGACCCGCACGCGCTCCTCGACCTCTGCTTCGCGCTCCTCGACGGCGCGCGGATCATGCCCTACTACTTCTACATGTGCGACCTGATCCCCTACTCGGAGCACTGGCGGATCTCCGTCGGGCAGGCGCAGCACCTCCAGCACCAGATCATGGGCTACCTGCCCGGGTTCGCGACGCCGCGCATCGTGTGCGACGTGCCGTTCGTCGGCAAGCGCTGGGTGCACCAGATCGCCGACTACGACTCCGAGCGCGGCATCAGCCACTGGACGAAGAACTACCTGACCTCGATCGAGGCCGGGAACCCCGAGGCACTCCAGCGGACCTACGAGTACTACGACCCGATCCACACGCTCCCGGCCAGCGGCCAGGCGTGGTGGGCGAGCCACGCCGACCTCGACGAGACCGCCCTCCGCGCGGCCGAGGTCGCCGAGGCATCACGTCGTACCGCGGCGCTCCAGGCCCACTGATCGGGGCCTCAGGTCAGCCGGTGACCGGCCGGTTCTCGTAGTACGTCGAGAGCACGATGGTGGTCCGCGTCGACACGTTGGCGACGGCGCGGATCCGGGCGAGGAGCTCCTCGAGCTCGGCCGGCGAGTGCGAGCGCACCTTGATGACGTAGGACTCCTCGCCAGCGACCGACCAGCAGGACTCGATCTCGGGCATGCCCTCGAGGCGGGCCGGGGAGTCGTCGGGCTGGGACGGGTCGATGGCGCGGATCGCGATGAACGCAGTGAGCGGGAGACCGATCTCGGCGTGGTTGACGGTGGCGCCGTAGCCCAGGATCAGACCACGCTGCTCGAGCCGCTTGACGCGTTGGTGGACCGCCGACGTCGAGAGTCCCGTGGCCTTGCCCAGGTCGGTGTAGGACATCCGGCCGTCCTTGGCGAGCAGTTCGAGGATCTGGCGATCGGTGGCCTCCACAACGGAGGAACTGCTGTTCTGGCTCACGATCGCCACCCTAGCGAACCCGGGCTTGCCCGGCCTCTACGATCGGCCTGGTGGACACCCCCTCGGCGCCCGGGCGCCTGATGCTTCTCGACACCGCATCGATGTACTTCCGCGCCTTCTTCGGCGCTCCGGAGGCGCTCGCACCGGACGGGACGAACGTCAACGCGGTGCGGACGATGGTCGGCTACCTCAGCTACCTCGTCGAGCAGTACCGCCCGACCCACCTCGCCTGCTGCTGGGACGAGGACTGGCGCCCGGAGTGGCGCGTCGACCTGATCCCGACCTACAAGGCGCACCGGGTCGTCACGCCCGTCGCGGGTGCGCCTGATGTCGAGGAGGTGCCCGACCCGCTCGAGGTCCAGGTGCCGATCATCCGCGAGGTGCTCGATGCGTTCGGGATCGCCGTGGTCGGAGCGCCCGGCTACGAGGCCGACGACGTGATCGGGACGCTCGCGACGGGCGCCGGCCGGCCGGTCGAGGTCGTGACCGGCGACCGCGACCTCTTCCAGCTCGTCGACGACGCCGCCGAGGTCCGGGTCCTCTACATCGGCAAGGGCGTCGGCAAGCACGAGCGCATCGACGAGGCCTGGGTCCTCGACAGGTACGGCGTGACCGCGCGCCAGTACGCCGACTTCGCCACGCTCCGCGGCGACCCGTCCGACGGCCTGCCCGGGGTGAAGGGCGTCGGCGAGAAGACGGCCGCCACCCTCCTCCAGCGCTTCGGCGACATCGACGGCATCGTCGCCGCGGCCGCCGACCCGGCCAGCGATCTCGCGCCCGGACCGCGACTGAAGATCAAGGAGGCCGCCGACTACCTCGCCGTCGCCCCGACGGTGGTTGCCGTGGCCCGCGAGCTCGACCTCCCCCGCGGCGACGCCCTGGTCCTCCCGTCCACCCCCGCTGACCCCGACGCCCTCGCCGCGCTCACCGAGCGCTGGGGCCTCGACTCCCCCGTCGAACGACTCACGGCCACGCTCGCGGGATGAGCGAGCCGTACGAGGTCCGTTGGTTCGCGCCCGACAGACGGCGCACGGCGTGGGCCCTGGCGACGTTCCTCTTCGGCTCGGGCCTTGTCGTCGCCTCGGTCGTCGCCGCTGCCACCCGCGACCTCTCGCGCGACGCCGTCGTGGTGCTCGCGTCCGGCGTCACCATCCTGTGGGTCGCGTGGCGGTTGCGCCAGGACGCGGCGGAGCTGCGCTTCGCCACGGAGGGCGAGGTGGTCCTTCGACTAGACGACCGCGGGGTCTGGATCCAGACCAGCGATCACCGCAGCCGTGAGCGCACCGCTGCCGCCGTCGACTGGGACGCCGTCAGCTCGGTCGACGTCGCCGCTGCGACCGGCCCCAAGGCGCAGGCGGGCCTGGTGGTGATGCGCTTCGTCCTCGACGACGAGACAGCGGTCGAGCACGATCCCTTTCCAGCGAGTGTCATCGCGGATGCCGCCGCGCTCGGGCTCTCGCCCGCCGCCGCCGCGATGCAGCTCGCCTGTAGTCCGGTGAGCACTGGTCTGATCACCGACGCGCTCACCTGGCTCGAGGACAACCGTCCAGGTCTGCTCCTCCGGGATCTCCGGGTGAGCGGCGGGGACGACGAAACAGACGGGTCCCGGGGGTAACGACGAATTAATACCATTTGGTAATAGTTCGAAACGCCTGCTCCGTACGTTCTCGCTCATCGAAGGGCACAGCGCGGTGCCCATACCGCGCAGCGGCAGAGCCGCCTGCAGATGATCGAGAGGTTGCCCCTCGTGCACCATTCACGTTCCCGCCTGGCCGCCGGCGCCGTCCTCGCCCTGACCGTCTCGCTCGGCCTCGCCGCGTGCGGCAACAAGGACAGCGAAGGCTCGTCCGCGAAGAGCTGTGTCGACACCTCCGGCGACACCATCAAGCTCGGGTTCCTCAACTCCACCTCGGGCGCCATGGCCATCAGTGAGCAGACCGTCCGCGACTCGTTGACGCTGGCCGCCGAGGAGATCAACGCCGACGGCGGCATCCTCGGCAAGGAGATCGAGTTCGTCGAGGAGGACGGCGCCAGTGACCCGGCCATCTTCGCCGAGAAGATCGAGAAGCTGCTCACCGGTGACTGCGTCGCCGCCGTCTTCGGTGGCTGGACCTCGGCCTCGCGCAAGGCGATGCTCCCCGTCGTCGAGGCCAACAACGGCCTGCTCTTCTACCCCGTCCAGTACGAGGGCCTAGAGGCGTCGGAGAACATCTACTACACCGGCGCGACCACCAACCAGCAGATCATCCCGGCGATGGAGTTCCTTGCCGACGAGGGGGTCGAGACGCTCTTCCTCGCCGGTTCGGACTACGTGTTCCCGCGCACCGCCAACAAGATCATCAAGCAGTACGCCGAGGAGCTCGGCATCGAGATCGTCGGTGAGGAGTACGTCCCGCTCGACGACGACGACTGGACGACCCAGGTGGCCAAGATCGTCGAGGCGGAGCCGGACTTCGTCTTCAACACGATCAACGGCTCGTCGAACGTCGGCTTCATCAAGGCCTACTACGAGCAGGGCCTCAGCCCGGAGACCTCCCCGATCATCTCGGTGTCCATCGCCGAGGAGGAGGCGCCGGCGATGGGCAAGGACGTCACCGGGCAGTACGCCGCCTGGAACTACTTCCAGTCCGTCGAGAGCCCCGCGAACGCGACGTTCATCGAGGCCTTCCAGGACCGGTTCGGATCCGAGCGCCCGACCTCGGACCCGATGGAGGCGGCCTACACCTCGCTCTACCTCTACAAGAACCTGGTCGAGGCCGCTGACTCCTTCGACGTCGACGACATCAACGAGTCGGCCGACGGCGTGACCTTCGAGGCACCGGAGGGCCTGGTCACGATCGACGGGGACAACCACCACATCGCGAAGACCGCCCTCATCGGACGGATCAACTCCGACAACCAGTTCGACGTCGTCTGGTCCTCCGACGGTCCGATCGAGCCCGACCCCTTCCTCGAGGGATATTCCTGGTGGGACGCCAGCGCGGAGTGACCTGATCGTCCGCACTCGCTCGACAACGGGGGCTCGCGCCGACAGGTGCGAGCCCCCGGCACCAGCGCCCACGAGAGGTCCCGTCTTGGACTCCTTCACCACTCCCCTGCTCGCCGGCACCGCGACCGGTGCGCTGCTCCTCATCGCCGCTCTCGGGCTGGCGCTGACGTTCGGCCAGATGGGCGTCATCAACATGGCGCACGGCGAGTTCCTGATGGCGGGCGCCTACACGGCGTTCCTCACCCAGCAGGTCATCTCCAACACCGACATCTCCATCCTCGTCGCGATCCCCGTGGCGTTCGTCGTCGCCGGGCTGCTCGGCCTGCTGCTCGAGATGACGGTGATCAGCTGGATGTACCGGCGTCCGCTCGACACCCTGTTGGTCACCGTCGGCGTGAGCCTGGTGCTCCAGCAGCTCGCCAAGGACATCTTCGGCGCTCAGGGCGACCCCGTGGAGTCGCCCGGCTGGCTCGACGGCAACGTCGACGTCTTCGGGTACAACTGGCCCTACCGGCAGATGTTCACGATCGTCCTCGCGCTCGTGTCACTCTGCGTGCTCGCCGCTCTCCTGAAGTACTCCTCCTTCGGCCGCCAGATCCGCGCGACCGTCCAGAACCGGGATCTCGCCGAGACCGTCGGCGTCCGCACCCGCGTCGTCGACAGGTTGACCTTCTTCCTGGGGTCCGGTCTCGCGGGTGTCGGCGGCGTGGCGGTCTCCCTCATCTCCGGCACCAACCCGCGGCTCGGCACCACCTACATCATCTCGGCGTTCCTCGTGGTCGTCGCCGGCGGCCTCGGCCAGCTCAAGGGCACCGTCATCGCCGCGTTCGCCGTCGGGATCGCGACCGCGTTCTTCGCCGACTGGACCAGCGCCAGCATGGCGCAGGTCGCGACGTTCGCACTGGTGGTCGTCTTCCTCCAGCTCCGTCCACAGGGTTTGTTCACCGTTCGCAGCAGGGGGTTGGCATGAAGTCCGCCGTCCGTACGTTCGGCCCGCTGGTGGCCATCGCCGTCCTGGCCGTCCTGCTGCTGGTCGTCGCGCCGTCCGTTCTCAGCCCGTTCCGTCTCAACAACCTCGGCAAGTACTGCTGCTGGGCGATCGCCGCCGTCGGCATCGGCCTCGCGTGGGGCCGGGGAGGCATGCTCGTCATGGGCCAAGGTGTCTTCTTCGGAATCGGCGGCTACGCGATGGCGATGCACCTCAAGCTCGAGGCCGCCGGTCCGGAGGGGATCCCCGACTTCATGCTCCTGTACGGCGACGGCACGATGCCGGGCTGGTGGGAGCCGTTCCGCAGCGGTGCGTTCACGTTGTTCGCGATCGTGGCGTTGCCCGCCGTGGCCGCGGCGATCCTCGGCTGGGCGATCTTCAAGCGGAAGGTGAAAGGGGCCTACTTCGCGATCCTCACCCAGGCGATGGCCGTGGTGTTCGCGACGCTCCTCATCGCGACGATCCAGGAGACCGGCGGGTTCAACGGGCTCAACCAGTTCACGTTCTTCTTCGGCTACAACCTGTACGACCCGGTCAACAAGCGGATGGTCTACTCGATCACCGCAGGGCTCCTCATCGCCTGCCTGGTGGTGGTGTGGCAGCTGTACCGCAGCCGGTTCGGAGAGCTGCTGGTCGCGACCAGGGACGCTGAGGAACGGGTTCGGTTCCTGGGGCACGACCCGGCCAACGTCAAGCTCGCAGCGTTCGTCATCGCCGCGGTGATGGCCAGCATCGGCGGGGCCATGTTCGCGCCGATCGCCGGCATCATCTCGCCCTCGGACGTCGACGCGACCGCGTCGATCTTCCTGATCGCCGGTGTCGCCCTCGGCGGGCGGGCCCTGCTCCTCGGACCAGCGTTGGGAGCGCTCGCGGTGGGCTACGGCCGTTCGACCCTGTCCGAGCAGTTCCCGGACCAGTGGACCTACTTCCTGGGTGCCCTGTTCATCGTCGTCATCCTCATGTTCCCCGCAGGCCTCATCTCGGCGGCCGGCCGCGCCGCCGGCCTGCTGCGTCCACGGCGCCGGGTGCGCCCGACTGCCGCCCGTCCTGCGGGGGCGACGTCATGAGGCTCGACCACCCCTCTCCCGACGACCTCGGCCAGGACTACCTCGAGATCCGCGACCTCACCGTCGACTTCGACGGCTTCAAGGCGGTGTCCGGGGTCGACCTGACCCTCCTCCAGGGTCGCGTCCACTTCCTCATCGGCCCCAACGGCGCCGGGAAGACGACGCTGATCGACGCGATCACCGGGCTCGTTCCCGCCACCGGAGTCGCGCGTTACCGGAACCACAACCTGCTCGCTCTCAAGTCGCACCGGATCGTCCGCGCAGGGATCGGCCGCACGTTCCAGACCGCGACCGTGTTCGAGGAGCTCTCCGTGCTCCAGAACCTCGACATCGCGGGAGGTGTGCACCGTTCCCCGTTCGCCCTCCTGCGGGCTCGGCGCGGTACGCCGGACTACGTCGAGGCGGCCCTGGGGACCATCGGGCTGGGCGACCTGCGCGACCGGCCGGCCGGGGTGCTCGCGCACGGGCAGAAGCAATGGCTGGAGATCGGCATGCTCCTGGTGCAGGACGCCAAGGTGATGCTGCTCGACGAACCGGTCGCCGGGATGAGCGCGGAGGAGCGCGAGGAGACGGGCGCACTGCTCCAGCGGATCGGGACCGAGCGCACCATCGTCGTCGTGGAGCACGACATGGACTTCGTGCGGAGCTTCGCCGACCTGGTGACGGTCATGCATGCCGGCAAGGTCCTGACCGAGGGCACCGTCACCGAGATCCAGGCGAACGCCAGGGTCCAGGAGGTCTATCTCGGGCGGACCGCCGATGCTGCGGAGGCGGCGGAGGCGGCGGAGGCGGATGCCGTGACTCACGAGGGAGCAGGACGTGATTGAGATCAAGGGTGTGACGGCTGGGTACGGCCGGACGATGGTGCTGCACGACGTCAGCCTGGAGGTGCCCGTCGGCGGCGCGGTCGCGGTGATGGGTCACAACGGTGCCGGGAAGACGACGCTCCTCCGCGTTGCCGTCGGACTCATCCCGGTGCGGTCGGGGACGGTCCTGCTCGACGGGGAGGACGTCACCGGCCTGCGGCCGAGCGGACGGGTCCGCCGCGGGCTGGGCTACGTGCCGCAGGGACAGCAGGCGTTCCCGCACATGACGACGTTGGAGAACCTCCAGCTGATCACGACCGACAGGTCGGCGATCGACGAGGTCCTCGACACCTTCCCCGCCCTGCGTGGGCTCCTCGGCCGGCGCGCCGGCCTGCTCTCGGGCGGCCAGCGCCAACAGCTGTCCATCGCACGCACGCTGCTGACACGGCCGCGGATGCTGATCCTCGACGAGCCCACCGAGGGCATCCAGCCCAACGTGGTCGCCGAGATCGAGGAGGTCATCACCGACCTCACCCGTCGTGGCGACCTCTCGGTACTGCTGGTGGAGCAGCACGTCGGCTTCGCCCTGCGGGCCACCGACCGCTACTCGGTGCTGGAGTCCGGGAGGGTGACCTCCAGCGGCGAGGGTGGCGAGGGAGCCCTCGACGCGGTCCGTGCCGCAATGGCAGTGTGACGCGATGCACCTCACCCCCGCCGACACCGAGAAGCTCCTCCTCGCCGTCGCCGGCATGGTCGCGCGCGACCGCCGGGAACGCGGCATCCGCCTCAACTACCCCGAGACCGTCGCGCTCCTCTCGTGCTGGGTCATCGAGGAGGCCCGGGCGGGCGCCGGCGTCGTCGACCTGATGAGCCGCGGCCGGGAGGTCCTCGGTCGCGACGAGGTCATGGACGGGGTCGCCGAGATGATCGCCGACGTCCAGGTCGAGGCCACCTTCCCGGACGGCCGCAAGCTCGTCACCCTCCACCACCCGATCGCCTAGGAGACCTGATGGCCGTCAACAGCTCCGGTCCCGGTGCCCTCCGGGTCGCCGAGGGGACGATCGTCCTGAACGCCGGGCGTACCGCCGAGGAGAGGGGCGTCCTCGTCATCACCAACACCGGCGACCGACCGGTCCAGATCGGCTCCCACATCCACCTCGCCGAGGTGAACGCCGCGCTCCAGTTCGACCGGGCCCGTGCTGCCGGGTTCCGTCTCGACATCCCGTCGGGCACGTCACGGCGGTTCGAGCCCGGCGCCTCGCAGGAGGTCGCGATCGTCGCGCTCCAGGGCCATCGGGTCGTGCCCGGCATCCAGCGGAAGGCCCAGCATGGTTGAGATCAGCCGCGCGTCGTACGCCGCGCTCTACGGACCGACGGTCGGCGACCAGGTCCGCCTGGGCGACACCGACCTGTGGATCGAGGTGACCGAGGACCACACCGTCGGCGGCGAGGAGGCCGTGTTCGGCGGCGGCAAGTCGATCCGTGAGTCGATGGCCCAGTCCACGCGGACCTCCGCCGAGGGCGCTCTCGACACCGTGATCACCAACGCCGTCGTCCTGGACCACTGGGGCGTGGTCCGGGCGGACATCGGCATCCGCGGCGGACGGATCGTCGGTCTCGGACGCGCCGGCAACCCCGACATCGCCGAAGGCGTCCATCCCGACCTGGTGATCGGCCCCGGGACCGACGTGGTCTCCGGCGAGGGCAAGATCGTCACCGCCGGCGCTATCGACGTCCACGTGCACCTGCTCTCCCGATCGCAGGTGGTGGAGGCGCTGGCGACCGGCATCACGACCATCGGTGGCGGCGGGACGGGGCCGTCCGAGGGGTCCAAGGCGACCACGGTCACACCGGGAGCCTGGCACCTCACCGCCGTCCACCGTGCCCTCGACGACCTCCCGGTCAACGTGCTCCTCATGGGCAAGGGCAACACGGTGAGTGCCGCCGGTCTCGCCGAGCAGGCACTGGCAGGGGCCGCGGCCTACAAGGTCCACGAGGACTGGGGCTCGACACCGGCCGCCATCGACGCCGCGCTCCGCGCCGCCGACGAGCACGGTCTCCAGGTCGCCCTCCACTCCGACTCGCTCAACGAGGCGGGCTACGTCGAGTCGACGATCGGCGCGATCGACGGCCGGTCCATCCACGCCTTCCACACCGAGGGCGCCGGCGGTGGCCACGCTCCGGACATCCTGACGATCGCGTCCCTCCCCCACGTCCTGCCCGGCTCGACCAACCCGACGCTCCCGCACACGGTCAACACCGTCGCCGAGCACCTCGACATGCTCATGGTCTGCCACCACCTCAACCCGGCCGTGCCGGAGGACCTCGCGTTCGCCGAGTCCCGGATCCGGGCCACGACGATCGCCGCGGAAGACCTGCTCCACGACATCGGAGCGCTGTCGATCACCTCCTCCGACGCGCAGGCGATGGGCCGGATCGGGGAGGTCATCTGTCGCACCTGGCAGGTCGCACACGTCATGAAGGCCAGGTTCGGCCGGCACGCCGACCTGGGCGCGGGGGCCGCCGACAACGCCCGCGCCCAGCGGTACGTCGCGAAGTACACGATCAACCCCGCCATCGCGCACGGCATCGCCGACGAGGTCGGGTCGATCGAGGTCGGCAAGCTCGCCGACCTCGTCGTGTGGGACCCGCGGTTCTTCGGGGTCCGACCCTCGGTGGTGATGAAGGGCGGTGCGCTGGTGTGGGGCGCGCTCGGCGACCCCAACGCGTCGATCCCCACTCCCCAGCCGGTGCTCATGCGTCCCACGCTGATGAGCGACGCGAGCCCGTACGCCGTCACCTTCGTCGCTCCGGCGGCGCTGGAGGACGGCCTCGCCGACCGGCTCGGCCTCCGGCGGCGCTTGGCGCCCGTGAGCCCGACCCGTGGGATCACGAAGGCCGCCATGGTCAACAACACCGCGCTCCCGCGGATCGACATCGACGCCGAGACGTTCGAGATCGACATCGACGGTGAGCGGGTGGTCCCCGCGCCGGCGACCGAGCTCCCCCTGGCTCAGCTCTACGCGATGTTCTGATGCACCCCGACCTCCTCCTCATGCTGCTGGCCGACGCTCGGCTGCCGGTCGCCGGCCACACCCAGTCGGCGACCGTCGAGGCAGCCATCGCGCACGGCCTCACGACGCACGACGTCCCGGCGTACGTCCGGACCCGCCTCCAGAGCGTGACTCTCGTCGAGGCCGGGACCGCGGTCGTGGCCCGCCACGCGGCGCTGACGGGGGCGTCGGTCGACGTCGTCGAGACGGCGTGGGCCGCGCGGACCCCCAGTGCTGCCCTTCGCGCGTCGTCGCGGGGTCAGGGCAGGGCACTGGTCCGGCTGGCGGGGCGACTGTGGCCCGAGGTCCTGCCCGGCCTCGCCGAGGTCAGGGCGCCCGGACGCGCGACCGTCCTCGGCGTCGTCGCAGCCCACCTGGCACTGGGCCCGGAGCCACTGGCCCGGCTCATCGGGTACGACGACGTGCAGACGGTCTGCGCCGCGGTGCTCAAGCTGGCCCCGACCGACCCGAGCGTCGTCACCGGCTGGGTGGTGGACTCCCTGCCTGACGTCGACCGGCTCGCCGCGACCGTGGCCCACCTGGAGGAGCCGGCCGACGTGCCGGCCGTGGGCTGCCCCCAGATCGAGGCGTGGGCAGAGGCCCACGCCCGGACCAGCAGGAGGTTGTTCCGTGCCTGACCACCACTCTCACGGGGAGCGCCACACCCACGTTCACCCGCGCGCGCTCCGCCTCGGCGTGTGCGGTCCCGTCGGGACCGGCAAGAGCTCGCTGATCGCCCTGCTGTGCCGTGAGCTGGCCGGCCGGCTGAGCCTGGCGGTCGTCACCAACGACATCTACACCGACGAGGACGCCCGCTTCCTGCGCTCGGCCGGGGTCCTCGACGCCGACCGGATCCGGGCCGTGGAGACCGGCGCCTGCCCGCACACCGCGATCCGCGACGACATCAGCGCCAACCTGATGGCGGTCGAGGAGCTCGAGGACGACTACGGCGACCTGGACCTGGTCCTCGTCGAGTCCGGCGGCGACAACCTCACGGCGACCTTCTCGCCCGCGCTCGTCGACGCGCAGGTGTTCGTGCTGGACGTGGCGGGCGGCGGTGACGTGGCCCGCAAGGGCGGGCCCGGCATCGAGCGGGCCGACCTGCTGGTCGTGAACAAGACCGACCTGGCGCCGTACGTCGGGGTCGACGTGGCGCAGATGGTCGCGGACGCGACGGTGGCCCGGGGCACCCGGCCCGTCATCGGCCTCTCGCGCCTCGACGGCACGTCGATCTCCGAGCTCCTCAGCTGGGTGGAGGCGACGCTCGACGCCCACCGCACGGGCGCTCTCGTCCCCCAGGACCCCGGCCCGATGGCACGGCACGTGCATGCTCACGAGCACTGAACGGGTCGGCCGTACCAGGATCCGCGTCGGCGCCTCGCCCGACGGTGGCCGCTGCCGGGTGAGGAGCACCTCGGCGGGCTCCGACCCCGGCGCGTCGTCGTTGCGCGCCGTCCTCGTCCACCACGACGCGACCGGGGCGACGATCAGCCTGGTCCCCGAAGGGGCGCTGCTGCTCGCCGGTGACGCGATCGAGATCGACGTCACGGTGGACGCCGGAGCGCGGCTCCACCTGATCGAGCCCGCCGGCACCGTGGCGTTCGACATGCGCGGGGGGCGGGCACGCTGGGACGTCCGGGTCCGGCTGGAGGAGGACGCGGCGCTCACCTGGGCCGGCGAGCCGTTCGTGGTGGCCGCCGGCGCGGACGTCGAGCGGACGACCCGGATCACGATGGCGAACGGCGCTGCTGCTGCCGTCCGGGACACGCTCGTGCTCGGTCGGTACGGCGAGGGCCCCGGACGCGTCCGGCAGCGCACCTCCGTCTCGAGCGGAGCGACGCCCTGGCTGGTCGAGGACCTGCCGCTGGGGCCCGTGAGCGCCCCCGGGCTGCTGGGCGGGCACCGGGTGGTCGCCTCGGTGCTCCTCCTCGGTACGGGCGTGACGGCCGATCCCGACCGGGCGGGCGCCGACCGCCTCGACCTCGAGCACGGCGGACACCAGTGGCGGCGGCTCGGTGCGCAGGCGCACGAGGCGGCCCTGCCCGACGCGTGGGCTCTCGCGCTCGACACGGTGCGCTGAGCGGGCGGGGCCGATCAGTGCGCGCGAGCGATCTGCTCCTCCACCCGGAACTCCAGTCCGTCGGCGGCCGCGACGAACACGTCCTGGTCGAGGAGGTTGCCGGCGAGCCGGACCAGACCACGAGGGCTGGAGTAGAAGTGCCCGTCCGCGAGCCGCTGCACGCTCGCCACGTCGAGCGCGCCGCAGACCTCGCCCAGCCGGGCGAGGAACCAGATCGCCTCGTAGCAGGACTCCCCGACCGCGTTGAGCGTCGGTGCCCACCGACCCCAGCGGGCGTAGTAGGCACGTGCCAGCTCGATGCTCTCCGGGGTCGCGAGCGTGTCGAAGTAGGCCGCGGCCGCATAGAGGCCCTCGTTGGCGGCGGCGCCGGCCCCGAGCAGCGTGTTCTCCTCGACCGCCGGGCTCAGCCGGGTGATGGATCCGCTCAGCCCGGCCCGCGCGAACGCGCGGTTGAAGTGGACGGCGTCCTGGCCCATCAGCAGCATCACCACGCCGTCGACCGGCTGGCGGCCGAGGTCCGCGACGACGTCGCGGAAGTTCGAGGTCCCGAGCGGCACGTAGGTCTCGCTCACCACGGCCGACGCCGTCCCCTGGAGCGCCAGCCGGGCGGTCGCACCGGTCACCCGGGGGAAGACGTAGTCGTTCCCCACGATCGCCCAGCGGCGCTGTCCGAGCTCCTCGCGCATCCACTCGACGGCCGGCAGCAGCTGGTTGATCGGTCGTTCGCCGATCATGAACACCCCGGGCGTCTCGTCCGAGCCCTCGTGCATCGCGGCGAAGGCATAGACCACCCGCCCACCGACGCGGCGCGTGATCGCCTGCCGGACCGCCGAGATGTGCCACCCGGCGATCGCGTGGACCCGACCGGAGTCCACCAGCCGGCCGACCTCGGCGGCGACCTCCGCCGCCGGGCGTCCGGCATCGACGACGACGAGCTCCACCTGGCGCCCCGCGATGCCCGTCGCCGCGTTGAGCTGCTCGACCGCCAGCTCGCCGCACGCGAGGCAGGACGGGCCGTAGATCCCGGTCGGCCCCTGGAGGGGCACGACGAACGCGACCGAGAGGAAGGGATCGGGCATCGGGGGCCTCCGAGCGGTCGTGGAACGGCCTGCCCGGCGACGCTGCGCGAGCGGAAGCGCTCAAACCCCGAGGAGCGCGTGCCTAGGATATCGCTATCGAAGGACGCGGAGGTGACCGAGACATGACGACGAGCCACGCGGTCCGCCTGCGCCGCGCTGAGGCGGCGCTCAAGGACCGCCTGCTCCCCCTCCTCGGCGAGCAGCGCCTGACGATGGAGGACTGGCGCATCATCGCCGTCATCGACGACGAGCCGGGGCTGGCGATGAGCGCGGTGGCGACTGCTGCTGTCGTCCCGCCGGCCACCCTGACCCGCCACATGGACCGGATCGTCGAGCGCGGGCTCGTCGTACGGCACATCGACGCCGCGGACCGACGCCGGGTGGTCCTGGCCCTGTCTCCTGCGGGCCGGTCGCTCGCCGAGCGGCTCCGCGCCGAGGAGGCGCGGGCGATCGACGAGGTCGAGGATCAGTCGGGCGAGACGATGCCGCGCCGCAGCAGTCCGATCGCGGCGCGAGCGGTCGTGCGGACCGGGGAGTCGCCGGCGGCGTCGGCGATCTGACCGGCGAAGTCGACCAGCTGCTTCATCTGGCGGACGAAGTCGCCGGCGGTCAGGTCCGCGCGGGTGAGGACCTCGTCGAGGGCGTCGCCCTCGGCCCAGCGGTACGCCGTCCAGGCGAACCCGGCATCGGGGACGCGGAGGAACGACAGCCCGTGGTCCTTCTCCAGACGCTCGAGCTCGGCCCAGAGCCGCTGCATCGCCTCGATGGTGGTCGCGACCGCACCGCCCGGGACGCGGGGTGGGGACTCGTCGGGACGCCGCGCCTCGTAGACGAGGGCGGACAGCACGGCGGCCAGCTGGGAGGGCGAAAGGTCGTCCCACATCCCCTCGCGCAGCGCCTCCGCGGCGACCAGGTCGAGGTCGGAGTAGATCCGCATCAGCCCGCGACCGCGGTCGGTCACCCGGTCGACGTCGAGGTACTGGAGGGCGTCCAGCACCTCGCACACGCGGTCGAACTCACGGGCGACGGTGTTGGTACGACGTTCGACCCGCCGCGCCAGGGTCTCGGTGTCGCGTTGCAGCTTGAAGTAGCGCTCGGTCCAGCGGGCGTGGTCCTCCCGGTCCGCGCACCCGTGGCAGGGGTGGGCGCGCATCTTCGCCCGTAGCCCGTCGATCTCCCGGGCCACGCCCGGGTCGGAGGGCGACTTGTCGAGCTTGCCGGGTCGCGTCACCGACAGCGGCAGGTCGGCGACCGCCTGCCGCACCGACTCGGCGACCTGCTTGCGCTGCTGCGGGTTGCGCGGCTCGAACTTCTTCGGCAACCGGATCCGGCCCACCGGCTCGACAGGGACCGGGAAGTCCATCATCGCCAGCCGCTTCGCCTGACGGCCGATCGTCACGACGAACGGACGGTGGCCGTGCTCGGACAGGCCCGGGTCGAGCACCACGGCCGGGCCGGAGAAGCGGCCGACGGGCACCACGATCACGTCGCCGGCCTTCAGCTTCTCCAGCGACAGCTCCGCCTCACCACGGCGGTCGGCCCGCCGTGCCTTGCTGGCGTCCTTCTCCAGCGCGTTGATCTGCTGCCGGAACCCGGCGTACTCCATGAAGTCGCCGAGGTGGCACCTCGCCGCCTCCGCATAGCCCTCGAGTGCATCCTCGGCCTTGCGCAGCTGGCGGGCCAGTCCGACGACGGCCCGGTCGGCCTGGAACTGCGCGAACGACTGCTCGAGCAGCTCCCGGGACCGGTGCCGACCGTACTGGTGCACCAGGTTGACCGCCATGTTGTACGACGGCCGGAACGAGGACCGGAGCGGGTAGGTCCGGGTGGAGGCGAGGCCGGCGAGCTCGCGGGGGTTCATGCCGGGCTGCCAGAGCACGACGGCGTGCCCCTCGACGTCGAGCCCGCGGCGGCCGGCCCGGCCGGTGAGCTGGGTGTACTCCCCCGGCGTGATGTCGGCGTGGGTCTCGCCGTTCCACTTCGTCAGCTTCTCGAGCACGACGGTGCGGGCCGGCATGTTGATCCCCAGTGCGAGCGTCTCGGTCGCGAAGACCACCTTGACCAGGCCGCGCAGGTAGAGCGCCTCGACGCACACCTTGAAGGCGGGAAGCATGCCGGCGTGGTGGGCGGCGACGCCGCGGCTGGCCGCGTCGAGGAAGTCGGAGTAGCCGAGCACCTCGAGCTCGGCGCCCGGCAGGGTCCCGACGGTGCTCTCGACGTAGGCGATCACCTCGTCGCGCTCCGCGGGCGTCGTCAGCCGCATCTTGGCGTCGAGGCACTGCTGGACGGCCGCGTCGCAGGCGGCGCGGCTGAAGATGAAGACGATCGCGGGCAGCAGGTTCTCGCGCTCGAGCCGGTCGATGACGTCGACCCGGCCGGGGATCCACACTCGCCTGCCGTTGCCGACGCTGCGGGGGTTCTTGGACGCGCCGGGATTGCCCTTGCGCGGCGAACGACGGTCCCGCATCAGCCGGGTGCTGGCCCAGTCGTCGCGAGCGATCCGCATCAGCTCGTCGTTGACCGGCGCGCCCTCGCGGACGAAGCCTGCCGAGGCGTCCACGTCGGAGGAGGCGAACAGGTCGTGGAGGCGACGACCGACCATCACGTGCTGGTAGAGCGGCACCGGCCGGCGCTCGGCCACGATCGTGCGGGTCTCTCCGCGCACGGTCTCGAGCCACTCGCCGAACTCCTCGGCGTTGGACACGGTGGCCGACAGCGAGGCGACGGTCACCGACTCCGGGAGGTGGATGATGACCTCCTCCCAGACCGCGCCGCGAGCCCGGTCGGCGAGGTAGTGCACCTCGTCCATCACCACGAAGCCGAGGCCGATGAGGGTCCGGGAGCCGGCGTAGAGCATGTTGCGGAGGACCTCGGTCGTCATCACGACGACGGGGGCCTCCCCGTTGACGGTGGTGTCACCGGTCAGCAGGCCGACCTGCTCGGGCCCGTACCGCGTCACCAGGTCGTGGAACTTCTGGTTGGAGAGCGCCTTGATCGGCGTCGTGTAGAAGCACTTGCGTCCGGTCGCCACGGCCAGGTGGACGGCGAACTCGCCCACGACCGTCTTGCCCGCTCCGGTCGGCGCCGCGACGAGGACCCCGTGGCCCTCCTCGAGCGCCCGGCAGGCGTCGGCCTGGAACTCGTCGAGCGGGAAGGGGTAGGACGCGGCGAAGTCGTCGAAGACGGTCTGGCCCGGGGAGCTCACGACAGCACCTGCAGGGCGCCGGGGACGCTCTCGACCGTGAGGGGCAGGGCGCCGTACCGCTCGCCGTCGGCATAGCTGACGATCCCGGGTGAGGCCACGGTCACCCGGCTCACCCGGTGCCGGCTGAACTTCGGGTGGTGGACGTGGGTGCCCTTGAAGAGCTTCGGATAGGTCTTCACGAGCTCGGGCTTGGTCATCGGACCGATGACGATGACGTCGAGCAGCCCGTCGTCGAGCGAGGCGCCCTCGGCGATCCGGAGACCACCGCCGAACGACGGGCCGTTGCCGACGGCGACCAGCATCGCCTCGAGCTGGCGCTGCTCGCCGTCGAGCGCGAGCTCGTAGCGCAGCGGTTCGAAGGTCCGCAGCTCCGCGAGCGTCGCCAGGTTGTAGCGCATCTGGCCGCGCGGCCAGGTCATCTTGTTGGCGCGCTCGTTGACGACCGCGTCGAACCCGGCCGCCAGCACGGTCGCGAACCACCGGTCACCCGACCGGGCCAGGTCGATGCGCCGCGGCTTCCAGGCGAGCAGACGTCGTACGGCGGCCTCGGGGTCGCGACGCGGCAGGTCGAAGTAGCGGGCCACGTCGTTGCCGGTGCCGGCCGGGAGGATGCCGAGCGGGACGTCGGTGCCGGCGACCTCCTGGATCGCCAGGTGCACCAGTCCGTCGCCGCCGCAGACCACGAGCGCATCGACGCCGTCGGCGAGCGCGGCGCGGGCCAGGTCGGTGGCCTCGTCGGCGTCGCGCCCCTGGAGGTCGCGCACCCGCCACCCGGCGCCGTGCAGCAGCGGCAGTGCCGTGTCACGGACCCGGCGAGCGCGGCCCCTGCCCGCCGTCGGGTTGGTGAGCAGGGCGATCTGGCGGGTCACGGCGCCAACCTATCCGGCGCCGCCGCGGTCCCAGCCGGAGCCGTCGCGCGCCACGCGGAGCCGGACGGCGAAGTGGTCCGGCGGGGCGCCGACGGCCTTCGCGAGCCGTCCCACGACGTCGAGCACCCGGGGCGCGTTGAAGTCGGTCCCCGGAGCGCCGAGGGTGAGCCGGTCGTCCCGGTGCAGGATGTGCACCTGTCCGTGCCGCCAGGCCTGGTGGATCTGGATCCGGCTGTCCTCGTCGACCACGGCCACCGGGTAGGCCACGTCGCCCGCCATCAGGTCGCACGGCATCTCGACCCCCGCCGTGTCGCTCCGCAGCACCCCCGGCACGATCCCGTGGTGCATCGGGCCGGCAGCGGACCAGGTCACCGGGTCGACGCCGAGCCACTCCGGGAGGTCGAACGCGTCGACGGCACTGCAGGGACGGGTCACAGTGCCGAGGCCTCGTCCGGGCTGAGGCCGGCGTTGATCCCGCGGCGCGCCCGACGGCGGTCGTTGAGGCGGGCGATCACCTCCGCGACGAGGAACAGGATCACCATCGGGACGGCCATGAACGACATGGTGAACGGGTCGCCCGAGGGGGTGATGACGGCGGCGAACAGGAAGGTGCCGACGATGATCCACGGCCGGTGGTTGCCGAGCGCCTTGCCCTTGACCACACCGGCGAGGTTGAGCATCACGACGAACACGGGGATCTCGAACGCGATCCCGAAGCCGAGCAGCGTCCGCATGAAGAACGTGAGGTAGTCGTTGAAGTCGACCAGGTTGGTGAGGTCCCCCGGGGTGAAGCCGATGAGGAGCTCGAGGCCCTTGGGCAGGGTGAGGTAGCCCAGGGCGATGCCGCCGATGAAGAGCGGTCCCGCGATGACGGCGAAGATCGCCGTCCACTTCTTCTCGCTGGAGTGCAGCCCCGGGAGGATGAACGCCCAGATCTGGTAGAGCCAGATCGGGCTGGACCCGATCAGCGCCGCCATGCCGCACAGCTTGAGGTAGAGCAGGAAGCCGCCGGCCGCGCCACTGGTCGTCGCGACCGTGCGGTCCTCGCCCAGGGCTTGCCGGGCCTGCTGGTAGGGCTCGTTGACGATCGCGAACAACGGATCGAAGAAGAACAGGGCGATGACGAACGCGGCGACGATCGTGAAGGCGATCTTCAGGATCCGGGCGCGCAGCTCCCGCAGGTGGTCGGACAGGGCCATCCGCCCGTCGGCTCCGACGGGGTGGACGGGCTTGCCGACGAAGAGCTTGAAGACTCCCGTGAGCGACAAGTGACCAGGCTCAGGCGTTGCGCTCGCGCGGCTCTTCGACGATCTCGGCCTCGGCGACCTCGTCGGCCGCGTTCAGCTCGCCCTTGGGCGTGTCGTCGTCCTTGAGCCCCTTGGTCTCGGCCTTGAAGATCCGCAGCGCCTGACCGGTGCCGCGAGCGAGGTCAGGCAGCTTGGCCGCACCGAACACGAGGACGAAGATGGCGAGGACGATCAGCCACTCCCATCCCTGGGGCATTCCGATCAGGGGAACCATCGCCTTGCCTACTCTCACTTCGAGGAACTGAGGGGACGTCGCCGCCCCCCGGGGAACTACCTGTGACCATGGTACGCCGCACTCATCGGTACAGCGCGAGGGTCTCCTGTGCTGTCGCTGTGAAAGTCCCGATGAACTCTTCGGGTGCGAGCACCTGTGCGTGCGGCGCGAGCCGGAGCAGCAGCCGCATCAGCCAGCGCGGGTCAGCCACCGGGAGGTCCACCTCGAGCGCCCCCCGGTCGAGCGGGCGCACGTCCTGCATCGGGTAGTACTGCGGCACCCAGTCGGCCTGCGGGTCGAGCCGGAGCGTGGCGACAGTGCCGCCGGCGGGCGCCTCCCCGCTCAGCAGCCCCTCGTGGACCTCGCGCGGCGGCGCCGCCGGCGTGGTCGTGGGCGCGTCGAGCACGGTCGCCTCGGTGATCCGGTCGAGGCGGAAGAGTCGCTCTCCCCCGGCCTCGTGGCACCAGGCGTCGAGGTAGGAGAACCGGCCGTGCGGGACGACCCCGCGGGGGTCGACGACGCGCTCGGACAGCTCGTCGCGGCTCGGCACGTGGTAGGTGAGCCGCACCTGGCGCTGCTCGTCGGCCGCCCGCTGGAGGGTGTCGCTCAACGCGAGCAGGGCCACCTCGCCGGAGCGGGCGTCGACCGCGATCCGCCGGGCTGCGGCCGCGGTCGCCGCTGCGCCCTCGAGCTTGGCCAGCACCGCGTCGATGATCACCTGGGTGGCGCGGGGCGACGCCTGGCGCAGGGTGTGGAGCGCGACCATCACCGCCGAGGCCTCGGTCGGGCTGAGCCGCAGAGGCCGCGCCAGGTAGTCGGCGTTCTCGATCCGGATGACCCCGTCGGCGACCGGGCCGCCCGAGTCGGACTCGATCGCGTCGAGGTCGACGTCGATGAGGTCGTCGGGCAGGCCGCCGGGGAGACCGCACATGAACAGGACCTTGAGGTCGCCGAGGACCTGGGCCGGCGAGGTCCCGAGCAGCTCGGCGGCGTCGGCGAGACGCACCTCGTCGCGGTGGTGGAGGAACGGCACCAGGGTGAGCAGCCGGGCGACCTGGTCGCGGGCACCCGGTGCAGCGGTCCCGGTCGTCCCCGTCGTGGCGGTCATCCGGCGACCGCCTCGAGCCGGCCGACGACCTCGGACCGCAGCGCGAGCGGCTCGAGCAGGACGACGTCGGCGCCGTGGTACAGCACCTCGTCGACGAGGCCCCGGGCCGGCCGTTCGAGAACGACCCGGTCCCACCCGGTCCGGGTATCGGGACCGGTGACGTCGGGGTCGATCCGCGCGGCGCGGCGCCGGAAGCTGTGGCCGGTGCCGCGCCGTACGAGCAGCACCGCGCGCTCGGCGGCCGGCGTCGGTGCGAGGCGCTCGATGGTCTCACGCAGGTCGGTGTCGGGCGGGACCTCGAACGCCCGCGCCGCGCCGACCTTGCGTACGGCGCTCGCGATCCGGTCCAGGCGGAAGACCCGCTCCGCTTCGCGGTCGGTGTCGAACCCCACGAGGTACCAGCGGCCCGACGTGCGGACCAGGCCCCACGGCTGCACGTGCCGCCGCATCGTCGTCGCCTCGTGGGGACGCTGGTAGTCGAACTCGATCCGGGTGCGCTCGCAGACCGCCTCCCAGCAGGGCGCGAACGCCGGCTCGTCGGCGTTGGACCGAGGCTGGGCGATCTCGAGCGCGGTCAGGTCGACGTCGAGCCCGGCGGCGCTGAGCTTGCGCACCGCGTCGGTCGTCGCCTGCGCCATCGTCGCCTGCTGCCACACCCGGGATGCCAACCCGACGACGGCGGCCTCCTCGGGCGTCAGCGAGACGTCCGGCAGGGCGAACTCGTCGGGCGGGATCCGGTAGCCGACCTCGTCGTCGAACAGCGGGTCGATCTGGGCGACCTCGACGGGCACGCCGAGGCTCCGCAGCTCGTCCTTGTCACGCTCGAACATCTTCTCGAACGCGTCGGGACGCGAGTCCGGGTAGAGGAGCTCCCGGATCCGGTCCTTGGCGATCGGGCGCCGCTGGACCAGCAGCATGATGAGGAGATTGAGCAGGCGCTCGCTCTTCGGCGCGGGCATGGCCCCGATTCTGCCTGAGGATCAGCCGGCGGCCAGGATGTCGATGACGAAGTAGAGCGTGGAGTTGCCGGGGATGTCCTCGCCCTGGCCCTCCTTGCCGTAGCCCAGCTTCGGCGGGATGCGGAGCAGGACCCGGCTGCCGACCGTCTTGCCGACCAGGCCCTCGTCCCAGCCCTTGACCACGGCGCCGACGCCGATGGTGAACGTCGCGGGCGCGTCGTTCTGGTAGCTGCTGTCGAACGGCTTGTCGCCGTCCCAGACCTGGCCGATGTAGTTGACGACGATGAGGTCGTTCTTCTCGACGACGTCGCCGGTCCCCGTGACCAGGGTCGCCTGGGTCAGGTCCTTGGCCGCGGCGTCGGGCTCCGGCTGACCGCTGGAGTCGAGCGCGGTGATCTTGCCGTCCTTCTCGACGATCTCGGGGGCCCAGCGCGGCGCGGCCTGCTTCTCGCCCTCCGGGGCGTCGAGCGGTACGGCGTCGAGGTCGGCCACGACGACGATGCCGTCCTCGTTGCCGATGCCGAGCGGGGTGAGCGCCAGCGCGATGTTGGTCTCCCACTCGTCCTCGACGTCGACGACGGCGGCGATGCGGGTGCCGACCGTGGTCGTGCCGGGCTCGATCTCCTGGTTGATGAGCTCGGTCATCAGGTCGATCACCTGGACGGGCTCCTTCTCGGCGCCCACCTCGAGCAGGACCGCGCCCTCCTCGCCGTAGGTGTCGAAGGTGACGTCCTTGGTCACGTCGTTGGAGATCGCGATGTTGGTGAGGACCATGTCGCCCTCCTCGAGGACCGGGCCGTCACCCTCCTCGATCACGGCGGTCTCGGTCGAGCCGGACGCGACGCGTGCCTTCCAGTCGATCTCGGGGGTCTCGCCGACCGTGCCGGAGATCGACACCGCGTCGAACCCCTTGGCGGTCTTCTCGTCCGGGGCGTCACCGCAGCCGGCGAGCACGGCGAGGCCGCACAGCGAGGCGGTGAGGAGAGCGGCAGGGCGGGTCAGTCGGCTGAGCACGCCGAAACCCTACAAGCCCGCCGTCACATTCCGTCGATCAGGCGCTGCACCCGCTCGTCGTACGCCCGGAACGGGTCCTTGCAGAGCACCGTGCGCTGCGCCTGGTCGTTGAGCTTGAGGTGCACCCAGTCGACGGTGAAGTCGCGCCGGCGCTCCTGGGCCTTGCGGATGAACTCCCCGCGCAACCGGGCCCGGGTGTTCTGCGGGGGCACCGACTTGGCCTCGAAGATCTTCAGGTCGCTGGTGACCCGCGCGACCGCGCCGCGCTTCTCCAGCAGGTAGTAGAGACCGCGGCTGCGGTGGATGTCGTGGTAGGCCAGGTCGAGCTGGGCGACCCGCGGGTGGCTGAGCGGGAGGCCGTGCTTGGCGCGGTAGCGGTCGATGAGCTTCCACTTGATGACCCAGTCGATCTCGCGGTCGACCAGGCCGAGGTCGTCGGACTCGACGGCCTTGAGCCCGCGCTCCCACAGGTCGAGGGTGCGCTCGATGACCGGCGTGCTGATCCCGCGCCGGTCGACGAAGTCGCGGGCCTTCGCGAGGTACTCCCCCTGGATGTCGAGGGCGCTGGCCTCGCGTCCGTTGGCGAGGCGCACCTTGCGGCGGCCGGTCACGTCGTGGGAGATCTCCCGGATCGCCCGGATCGGGTTCTCCATCGTGAGGTCGCGCATCACCACGCCCTCCTCGATCATCCGCAGCACCAGGTCGCAGGAGGCCACCTTGAGCATGGTGGTCGTCTCGCTCATGTTGCTGTCCCCCACGATCACGTGGAGACGCCGGTACTTCTCGGCGTCGGCGTGTGGCTCGTCGCGGGTGTTGATGATCGGCCGGCTGCGGGTCGTGGCGCTCGAGACACCCTCCCAGATGTGCTCGGCACGCTGGCTCACCGAGTACGACGTGCCGCGCGGCGTCTGGGTGACCTTGCCGGCGCCGACGATGATCTGCCGGGTCACGAGGAACGGGATGAGCACGTCCGCGAGCCGGCTGAACTCGCCGGCCCGGCTGACCAGGTAGTTCTCGTGGCAGCCGTAGGAGTTGCCGGCCGAGTCGGTGTTGTTCTTGAAGAGATAGATCTCGCCCGCGATGCCCTCGTCGTGGAGGCGCTGCTCGGCGTCGAGCAGCAGGCCCTCGAGCACCCGCTCCCCCGCCTTGTCGTGGGTGACGAGCTCGACGACGTCGTCGCACTCCGGCGTGGCGTACTCCGGGTGGCTTCCGACGTCGAGGTAGAGCCGGGCGCCGTTGCGCAGGAAGACGTTGCTCGACCGGCCCCAGGACACGACCTTGCGGAACAGGTAGCGGGCGACCTCGTCGGGACTGAGTCGCCGCTGGCCCTTGAACGTGCAGGTGACGCCGTACTCGTTCTCGATCCCGAAGATCCGGCGGTCCATGCTCAAACACTACGGGGTCCGGGGCGGGCCGGGGTGTCGTTCGGCCGTGCCGGTCGGCGCGGCGGGATAACGTGACGCCAAGTCCAGGCCAACAACCCCCTGGCCGACTCCTTCGCATGGAGACGCTTGATGCTGCACCCGCCCGTCCGCTCGACCTTCACCACGACCGACCCCGACGAGGGTCGCGCCCGGGTCGCCGCGGACTACTCCGACAACAAGATGGTGGTCCGGGGTGATCGCGAGGCCTTCCGGTACGAGCAGACCCGCGCCGACCTCGGCGTGCTCCGCCTCGACACGTTCGGGAACTCGCTGACGACCGAGTACGCCGTCGAGCCACTCGGCCAGGTCTTCATCGCCGGGATGATCGCCCGGGAGATGGACATCTGGACGGCCGCCGGGCACCGCCGGTTCGGTCCGGGCGACGTCGCCCTCATCGCCCGGCCGGACGAGAAGTACGCCAGTCGCCTCCACGGCGGCCGGATGCACCTGCTCGGCATCGACCTCGGCCTGCTGGCCGACGTCGCCGGGCAGGACCGAGCTCCGCGCCTGCGCTACGAGCCGCTCGGCCGGGCCGAGGCGGCCAGCTGGCGGCGCACGATGCGCTACGTCGACAGCATCCTGCTCGGGGACGACGAGGTGGCGCAGAGTCCGATCGTCCTCGGTCACACCGCCCGGCTGCTCGCCGCGACCGTGCTCGCCGCCTTCGCCGAGCCGATGGACCCCAGCGGGCCGGAGACCCCGCTCCCGGCGCTGCTGCGGCGCGCGATCGACTACTGCGAGACGCACCCGGACCTCGACCTCGGGGTCACCGACATCGCGCAGGCGTGCCACGCCTCGGTGCGTGCGGTGCAGCTGGCGTTCCGACGCCACCTCGACACGACGCCGATGGCCTACCTCCGCAAGGTGCGGCTCGACCGCGTCCGTGCCGAGCTGAAGGAGGCCGACCCGGCCTCGACGACGATCAGCCGGGTCGCCGGCCGGTGGGGCTTCGCCGACCCCAGCCGGTTCAGCGCTCTCTACCGGGCGGCGTACGACGAGCTGCCGAGCGCGACCCTGCGCCGCCGTTGATCCGGGGGCGTTGTCAAGGTTCGTTGAACACCTAGGCCGCTGCGCTTGCTGCGGTAGATCACGACCACGGCCGACCGCTCTACTTCCCCCGTGACCGTGGTGTGCGAGGTGGATCAGGAGGCCCGTCTGCGGGCGGTGCGGCGCTACGAGGTGCTCGACGCGCCCCTCGAGCCTGCCCTTCGGAGGATCGCTGACCTGGCTGCCGTCTCCTGCCACGCTGCGGTCGCTGAGATCACCTGGGGGGAGCCGGACCCCGGCGCCGGACTGGTCGAGCTGGCCCGCCGACCGCTGGTCAGCCCGGACGGCTACGAGATCGGCCACCTCTGGGTCGCCGACCCCGAGACCCGCGTCCTGTCCGCCGACGAGGAGGACGTCCTCACCCGCCTGGCCGCGCTCGTGGTGGACCACCTCGAGCTCCGGCTGCTCGCGCGCCGCAGCGAAGAGGTCGTGGACCAGCTCCAGCAGGGCCTGCTCAGCAACCGCGAGATCGGCAAGGCGCTGGGCCTGCTGATGGCGCAGTACCAGCTCGACGACGACGCGGCCTTCGACAAGCTGCGCGACCACTCGCGCGACCTCAACGTGAAGCTGAGGCTCCTCGCCGCCGAGATCGTGGCGCACCACAACCGCGGCACGCGCCCGCTCGTCTGACGCCCGGACGCGTGCCGTGAGCCGTCAGAGCGGCGGTGCGATCGGCGCGTCTCCGTCGTCGTCCGTGCTGTCCGCGTCGTCCGTGCTGCTGGTCGACTCGGCCGGGGCCGGCTCCGAGGGACCCCGCTCGCCCAGCAAGGCGTCGAGCCGGGCCGGCAGGATCCGCGCGAACTTCCGCGGCTGCGACCGGGAACGGTCGAGCACCGCGACCTCGAGGTCCCCGACCGGGATCACCCGGTCGGTGGTCTGACCGCCCTCGGTGGCGTGACCCAGCGCCGCCACGGCGACCGCGAGTGCCGCGTCGAGGGAGGCACCCTCGGTGTAGTGCTCCTCGAGGTAGGACGTGACCGTCTCGGCGTCGCCTCCCATGACGGCGTAGCCGTGCTCGTCACCCACCCGGCCCTCGTAGGTCAGCCGGTAGATCTGGTCGTCCGCGCTGTCGTCCCCCACCTCGGCGACGAAGATCTCGACCTCGTAGGGCTTCTCGCCCCCGCTGGAGAAGATCGTGCCGAGGGTCTGGGCGTAGGCGTTGGCCAGCCCGCGGCCCGTCACGTCGCGCCGGTCGTAGGAGTAGCCGCGCATGTCGGCCAGCCGCACGCCCGCGATCCGCAGGTTCTCGAACTCGTTGTAACGACCCACCGCGGCGAACGCGATCCGGTCGTAGATCTCCGAGACCTTGTGCAGCGCCTGGGACGGGTTCTCGGTGACGAACAGGACACCGTCGGCGTACTGGACGGCCACCAACGAGCGGCCGCGTGCGATGCCCTTGCGGGCGAAGTCGGCCCGGTCCTTCATCAGCTGCTCGGGCGAGACGTAGAACGGCATGCTCACTGCACGTCACCTCCCTGGAGCAGCGGGGCGTTGGGTCCGTCGGGACGCTGCATCCGTCCCGCCACCACCTGGTCGGCGATCGCGGCGACGTCGTCGTCGCTGATGCGGCGGCCGCCCTCCGCGGTGATCACCCACACGACCGGGAAGATCCGTCGGGTCAGGTCGGGACCGCCCGTCGCGGAGTCGTCGTCCGCGGCGTCGTACAGCGCCTGGACGGTGAGCGTCACGCACTCCGTCTCGGTGAGGTCCTCGCGGTAGAGCTTCTTCATGGCGCCGCGGGCGAAGAGCGAGCCCGAGCCCACCGTGAAGAAGTGGCGCTCCTCGTGGCGGCCACCGGTGATGTCATAGCCGAAGATCCGGCCGATCCCCCGGTCGAGGTCGTAGCCGGCGAACATCGGGACCACGGCGAGACCCTGCATCGCCATCCCGAGGTTGGCGCGGATGAGCGCCGACAGCCGGTTGGCCTTGCCGTCGAGCGACAGGATGCTGCCCTCGATCTTCTCGTAGTGCTCGAGCTCGACCTGGAAGAGCCGCACCATCTCGACCGCGAGGCCGGCGGTGCCGGCGATGCCGACCGTCGAGTACTCGTCAGCGGGGAAGACCTTCTCGATGTCGCGCTGCGCGATGACGTTGCCCATCGTCGCGCGACGGTCGCCGGCCATGACCAGGCCGCCCGGGAAGGTCGCAGCGACGATCGTGGTGCCGTGCGGCGCGAGGTCGGCCAGGCTGCCCGCGGGCAGCGACTTGCGGGCCGGCAGCAGGTCGGGGGCGTGCTCGCTCAGGAAGTCGCTGAAGGACGAGGTGCCCGGCTGCATGTAGGCAGCCGGGATCCGGGCTTCGGTCACGAGCTACTGACCGCCCTTCTGGATGAACGACTTCACGAAGTCCTCGGCGTTCGACTCGAGCACGTCGTCGATCTCGTCGAGGATCGCGTCGACGTCGTCGTCGAGGGATTCCTTGCGCTCGGCGACGTCGGACTCAGGCGCGACCTCGGTCGCGTCCTGCTCCTCGCCGCTCTTGCGCGGCTGCTTCTGCTCCTGGGCCATGCCCCGAGCCTAGCGAGTCCTCAACGGCTGAGGGCGGCGACGAGCGACTCCGCTGTGTCGCACGCGTCGATCAGGTCCCCCACGTGGGCCCGGCTGCCGCGCAACGGGTCCATCGTCGGCACCCGCTGCAGCGACTCCCGGCCCGGCAGGTCGAAGATCACGGAGTCCCACGAGGCCGCGGCGACGTGGTCGGCGTACTTCTCCAGGCACCGGCCGCGGAAGTAGGCCCGGGTCTGCTCGGGCGGCATCGTCATCGCGTGCTCGACATCGGCGTCGGTGAGCAGCCGCTGGATCCGGCCGGCCCCGACGAGGCGGTGGTAGAGCCCCTTCTCGGGACGGATGTCGGAGTACTGGTAGTCGATGAGCTGGAGCTTGGCGTCGTCCCAGGCCAGGCCGTCCCGCGACCGGTACTGCTCGAGGAGCTTGAGCTTGGCGACCCAGTCGAGCTGGTCGGCCAGCGACATCGGGTCGCGCTCGAGCCGGTCGAGGACGTCCTCCCACCGGGCGAGGACGTCGAGGGTCTGCTCGTCCGCGTCGGCGCCCAGGCGGTCCTCGACGTACTTGCGAGCCAGGTCGAGGTACTCCATCTGCAGCTGGACGCCCGTCAGCTTGCGGCCGTCGGCGAGCGTGACGGTCTGGCGCAGCGTCGGGTCGTGCGACACCGCCCGCAGCGACGCGACCGGCGTGTCGACGGTGAGGTCCTCGGCGATGAACCTGTCCTCGATCATCGCCAGCACGAGGGCGGTCGTCCCGATCTTGAGGTACGTCGAGATCTCCGAGAGGTTCGCGTCGCCGATGATCACGTGGAGCCGGCGGTACTTCTCCGGATCGGCGTGCGGCTCGTCCCGCGTGTTGATGATCGGGCGCTTGAGGGTGGTCTCGAGCCCGACCTCGACCTCGAAGAAGTCGGCGCGCTGGCTGATCTGGTAGCCGTGCTCCCGGCCGTCCTGGCCCTTGCCGACCCGGCCGGCGCCGGTGATCACCTGACGACTGACGAAGAACGGTGTGAGGTGACGGACGATGTCGGCGAACGGCGTCGACCGCCGCATCAGGTAGTTCTCGTGGGCGCCGTAGGACGCCCCCTTGTTGTCGGTGTTGTTCTTGTAGAGCACGATCGACGGGTTGCCCGGCAGGTTCTGGGCGAGACGCGCGGCGTCGAGCATCACCTGCTCCCCCGCCTTGTCCCACCGGACGATGTCGAGCGGCGTGACCACCTCGGGGGTCGAGTACTCCGGGTGCGCGTGGTCGACGTAGAGGCGAGCGCCGTTGGTCAGGATGACGTTGGCCAGGCCGAGGTCCTCGTCGGTCAGCTGGGTCGGGTCCGCGACCTGCCGTGACATGTCGAACCCGCGGGCGTCGCGCAGCGGCGACTCCTCCTCGAAGTCCCACCGGGCCCGGCGCGCCCGCACGGTGGCGGACGCGTAGGCGTTGACGACCTGCGACGACGCGACCATGGGGTTGGCCGTGGGCATGCCCTGGACCGAGATGCCGTACTCGACCTCGGTGCCCATCACGCGCCGGACGCTCATGTGTTCAGCGTACGCGGGACGGTGCCGTACCGAGGGTGGACGTGCCGTCCCGCGGATGGGCCGTGCCCGCCGTGGGTACCAGGAGCAGGACCCGAGGGGGCAGATCGATGTCGGTGAAGGAACAAGCGCGCGAGGCACAGGGCTCGACGGCGTTGTCGTGGGTGGCGCGACTGGGGTACGCGACGTACGGCGTCGTGTACGTCGTCGTCGGGATCCTCGCGATCCAGCTGGCGCTGGGCGACAGCACGGGCAAGGTCTCCGGGCAGGGCGCTCTCCACGAGCTCGCCGCTCAGCCCTTCGGGACCGCGGCCCTCGTGGTGGCGGCGATCGGGCTCGCCGCCCTCGTCCTGTGGGAGGTGTGCGAGGCGATCGGCGGCCACACCGACCACGACGGCGCGCGCCGCTGGGCGTCCCGTGCGGGATCCGCCGGTCGCGCCGTCATCTTCGCGGTCCTCGCGGTAGGTGCAGCCAAGATCGTGCTCGGGAGCTCGTCCGGCGGGTCCGGCACGGACGGGTGGACGGCGCGTCTGATGCAGCTGCCGCTCGGTCCCGCGCTGGTGGTGTGCGTCGGGCTGGCGATCGCCGGCTACGGGCTCTGGAACGTCGTCAAGGGTCTGACCGACCGCTGGCGCAAGCAGCTGGAGCACCAGGCCAGCAGCGGCGACCTCGGCACCGCGGTGACGGTCCTGGCGCGGACCGGGTTCACCGGACGCGGGGCCGCCTTCGTGCTCGTCGGCGCCCTGTTCGTCTGGGCCGGGGTCACCCACGACGCCCAGAAGTCCGCCGGGCTCGACCAGGCGCTCCACCGCCTCCGCGACGCTCCGCTCGGCCCCTGGCTGCTCGTCGCGATCGCGGTCGGCCTGGGCGCCTACGGCGTGTTCAACGTCGCGAAGGCGTGGTTCCTGAAGCAGCGATGAGCGGGCTGTCGCGGGTCTAGAGTGCCGACATGGTTGCCCGCACGCTCGCGGTCGCCGCCGTCCTCGTCGCGGCGGCCGCGGCGGTTCCCACCGACTCACGGGCCGACGCCGGGTCGGACCCGGGCCGCGCGGCCGTCACCGGCACCGTCGACGGCTACGACTGGACCCTTCCGGCGGGCACCGACCGGGCGCCCAACAGCGGATTCTTCTCCGAGTACCCGTCCGCCAGGATCGACCTGCGCGGCCTCGACCTGACCTGGCGCCAGGTCCAGCCGCGGCCGGGGGCGCTGAGCACGTCCACGACCGGCACGGCGTACGGGATGGACCTGGCGAGCCTGTCCGACCAGCTCGACGACTCCTCGGACTTCTGGATGCGGATGTTCGCCAGCGGGAAGCCGTGGGCACCGCGATGGGTCACCCGGAAGTGCGACGCGCCGACGGTCGGCCCGGACTACGACGGGATGCGGCACCTGCCGATCTGGCAGCCCTGCGTGTGGACCCAGCTCCGCGACACGTGGCGGCGGCTGATGATCGGCGCGGACCTCCGCTCGGACGACCGGCTGCGGTTCGTCTACGTCCCCGGTGCGTTCACCTGGGCGGAGTTCGACTACGACATGGTCGACGCGGGCGTGCGCCAGACGGGGCTCACGTTCCGCCAGTACCGCCGGTGGCACCAGCGGATGGTCGCCGACCTGGTGGCGATCATGAACGGCAACAACGACGACCCGTCGGACGACTACGCCTACAAGCTCGTCTACACCGGCGAGGACTACCCCTACTCGGGGCGGTTCGGCGACCGGGTCGCGCTCTTCGCGCGGGACGCCGTCGTCGCGGGGATGGGCATCCGCAACGGGATCACCGAGGTCTTCAACAACCACCTCGGCGAGGTGCCGGCCTACGGCACGACGATCGGGGAGGACGGGCACCTCCACACCGACGACGACTGGCAGCTCTTCGACGGCCGACGCGTCGCCGCGGCCGAGAACGAGTGCTACACCGACTGCGGGTTCCACTCCCAGGACCCGCTGTGGAGCGTCCCGATGTCGAACCTCAAAGCGCTCCAGCTGCGGATGAACTGGATCTACGCCGTTCCTGGGCCGAGCCGGTTCAACGCCCTGGCGGACCACTGGGCGTGGGTCCGACTCGAGGTGGGCCACACGGCCGAGACCGCCCCCGACGCCTGGGTCGCCCTCCGCGACGCCGAGGACCGGTACTGGAAGGAGCGCGGCGACAAGACCTGGGACGGGTTCCCCTACGTGCGGAACCTCGAGCGCTGGCTGGTGCAGCGCGACGTGGCGGCCGACGGCACGCCGGTACGCGGATCGCTGGTCCGACAGGGCGACCCGGACCCCTACAACGGGAAGTCCTTCGAGTCCCTGCGCACCGATGTCAGCGACGGCCAGGACCGGATCTACTTCGACGTCGACGAGGACTTCCTCGGCTCCGCTCCGGGAGCCGTGGAGCTGAAGGTCACCTACCGCGGCTTCGCCGGCCGCACCTGGCGGGTCGGCTACCGCACGACGTCGGACGTGCTGGTGACCTCTCCGGTGGTGACCGGAACCGGCGCCGGCGCCCTCAGGACGGTCACCTTCACCGTCCCGGACGCCTCGTTCGACGACTCCCTCGCCGCCTCGACCGACTTCTACCTCGAGGCGCTCAACGGCGACCTCGAGGCGTCGTTCGTCCGCCTCGTCAAGCTCCCCTAGGCGACCTGGTCGGCGACGAGCCGCAGGTGACGTTCGACAGCTACTGATCGAGCCAGGGGAACCCGAGTCCGTAGCCGTCGTCGCTCCGGATCACGGTCGAGCACTGCGACTCCACGATGGTGACCGCGCGGCGGGTGCCCGTCTCGTCCTCGACGACCGCCGTGTGGGTCGGGCCACGACTCATCCCGCAGTCGACCATCGCGCCGTAGATCGCGTGCATCCCGATCCGTACCCGCTCCGCCTCCTCCGCGCTGAGGTCACGCACAACGGGCTCGGCCGCGCCGAACGACCAGGTGCAGAGGATCCCCCGGACAGCGGTCAGTGGCATCACCATCGGGTCGGGGCGGCCGTAGCGGTAGCCGGTCTCGAGCGCGGTCGACGCGCCGTCGCGGTCCACGCTGTCGGGTCGCTGCGGGTCCTCCGGGCAGGTCATCGGGTCGCCAGGGGCGCTGGCGTCGAAGCCGTCGGCGTACTGGCGGCCGTACGCCGCCATCACGACGCCGTAGACCCCGAGCCGGTCCGGCCCGCCGACCGACCATCCTGCGCCTCGCAGGGTGCCGAGGCACGTCGGACCGGTCGGTCCGGAGACCTGCGCCACCTCGCCGTCGTCGTACCCGATCTGGAGCCGATAGGTCCGGCTGAAGCCGCGGCGGCAGTCGAGGCCCGGGTCACCGACGGCAGCCGTGAGGCCCGACAGGAGGTCGAGGTGCGTCGTCAGCGCGTCGGACGGCACCTCCGCCGGCGCGGTGAGACCGTCCGGTCCCGGGCAGAAGCGCACCCAGGTCGGCTCGCCCGCGAGGTCGCCGCGGTCCGCCTCCTGTGCTGCGACGCAGTCCGGCGGCGCGGCGTGCGGGGTCGGCACCGCGCCTTCCGCCGGCTCGCCGGTTCGGACCGGCCCGCTCGCGGTGCTGCCGTCGTCCTGACAACCGACCAGCATCGCGAGAAGCGCGGGGACGAGCAGGACCGACCGACCAGGGGGCATGTCGGAATGACGGTTCCCCGGCGCGATCGGTTCCCGGACCTACAGGTACTGGCCTGTGTTCGACACCGTGTCGATCGACCGGCCCGGCTCGGTGCCCTGCTTGCCGGTGATGAGCGTGCGGATGAAGACGATCCGCTCGCCCTTCTTGCCGGAGATGCGGGCCCAGTCGTCGGGGTTGGTGGTGTTGGGGAGGTCCTCGTTCTCCTTGAACTCGTCGACGCAGGCCTGGAGCAGGTGCGAGATCCGCAGGCCCTTCTGGTCGTGGTCGAGGAAGTCCTTGATGGCCATCTTCTTCGACCGGTCGACGATGTTCTGGATCATGGCGCCGGAGTTGAAGTCCTTGAAGTACAGGACCTCCTTGTCGCCGTTGGCGTAGGTGACCTCCAGGAACCGGTTCTCATCGGTCTCGGAGTACATCCGCTCCACGGCCGCCCGGATCATGCCGGCGACGGTCGCCTGCCGGTCGTTGCCGAACTCGGCGAGGTCCTCGACGTGCAGCGGCAGGTTCGGCGTCAGGTACTTCGAGAAGATGTCGCGCGCGGACTCGGCGTCGGGCCGCTCGATCTTGATCTTCACGTCGAGACGACCGGGCCGCAGGATCGCGGGGTCGATCATGTCCTCGCGGTTGGAGGCACCGATCACGAGGACGTTCTCGAGCAGCTCGACGCCGTCGATCTCGCTCAGCAGCTGCGGGACGATCGTGTTCTCGACGTCGGAGGAGACGCCCGAGCCGCGGGTGCGGAACAGCGAGTCCATCTCGTCGAAGAACACGATGACCGGCGTGCCGGCGCTCGCCTTCTCCCGGGCCCGCTGGAAGACCAGCCGGATGTGGCGCTCGGTCTCGCCGACGTACTTGTTGAGGAGCTCGGGGCCCTTGATGTTGAGGAAGTAGGACTTCCCCTCGGCGCCGGTCTTGGCAGCGACCTTCTTGGCCAGCGAGTTGGCGACGGCCTTGGCGATGAGCGTCTTGCCGCAGCCCGGAGGGCCGTAGAGCAGGATCCCCTTCGGCGGCTTGAGCTCGTGCTCGGCGAACAGCTCGGGATAGAGGTACGGCAGCTCGACCGCGTCCTGGATCATCTCGATCTGGTTGCCGAGACCGCCGATGGTCTCGTAGGTGATGTCGGGGACCTCTTCGAGGACCAGCTCCTCGACCTCCGACTTCGGCACCCGCTCGTAGACGTAGCCCGCCCGTGAGTCGAGAAGCAGGGAGTCACCGGCTCGCAGGGTCTCGTGGAGCAGCGGCTCGGCGAGCCGGACCACGCGCTCCTCGTCGGCGTTGGCGATCACCAGGACCCGCTCGCCGTCGGCGAGCAGCTCCTTGAACATGACGACCTCGCCGACGGTCTCGTAGTCGAACGCCGCGACCACGTTGAGCGCCTCGTTGAGCATGACCTCCTGGCCGCGCCGGAGCTGGTCGAGGTCGACGTTGGGACTCACGCTCACCCGCAGCTTGCGGCCGCCGGTGTGGATGTCGACCGAGTCGTCCTCGTTGCGCTGGAGGAACGTGCCGAAGCCGGCGGGCGGCTGGGCGAGCCGGTCGACCTCCTCCTTGAGCTTGAGGATCTGGTCACGCGCCTCGCGCAGGGTGCCGGCAAGACGCTCGTTCTGGGCGGTCACCGCAGCGAGGGAGCGCTGCGCATCGGCGAGCCGGAGCTCCAGCGATCGGGCGGCCCCGCCAGGGACGTCGGTCACCCGGTGACGCAGGTCGTGGATCTCCGCCTCGAGGTAGCGCACCTGCTCCTCGAGCTCTTCGCGACTCTGTCGACGCCCGTCGGCTCCCATGTTCGACATCGGCGTACCTCCTGCTCCCAGGGAACTCGTCCGCTACCAACGTACTGCGCCCAGTGGCACACGGGAGGGGTTCGGCTCGGGGCGTCGGTCACGATTACGTTGCGTCGACCGATCCGTAGCGGCTCGCGAAGTTGCGCAGGATGGTCATCGGGTGGGTGACGCTGACCGCTGCCGCGGCCTCCCCGAGGGCCTCCTGCTCGGACGGGTCGAAGTAGCCGTAGTGGGCATAGACGGCGATCCGGGTCAGGATCCCGTCGAGGTCCAGCTCGGGGTGGAACTGGGTCGCGTAGACGTGCTGCCCCACCCGGAACGCCTGGACGGGGGCGGCCTCGGACGTCGCCAGCGCCACCGCTTGACCGGGAAGCCGGCTGATGCACTCCTTGTGGCCACCGTAGGCGCCGAACGCGCGCGGGAGCCCCGCGAACAACGGGTCGGCCAGCCCAGCGTCGGTGAGGTCG
>NZ_JACEFC010000060.1 GCF_014180715.1 Nocardioides stalactiti
CGTACCCGGTCTAGATGTCGTGTTTCGTCGGATTCGCGACATCTAGACCGGGTACGACGGCGCCCTGGCGGATGTCGACCCGGAGGAGTCGGGCGGCGAGGTCGACCAGGGGTCCGAGGAGGACGATGACGGCGATCGTGCCGGCGCCGAGGGTGGCGCCGAGCAGCCAGCCGGCGAGTGCGCCGCCGCCCTGCACCGCGCTGTAGCTCCACTTGAACGGCACCGGCGGGTCCCAGGCCAGGCCGGCCGCCTCCGCGGGGCCGGCGCCGGTGCGGCTGCCGAGGTAGGCGGCGATGCCGACGGCGAGAACCGGGAAGGCGACCACCAGGAACGCGACTCGCCCGAGCACCGAGTCGGGGGTCGACATCAGGTCGAGCGCGACCGACACGGTGACGCCGACGAGGCCGACCTGGACCACGGTGCCGAGGCCGGGATACACCTTCCGCGCCGCTGCCAGGGCGACGAACACGACGCCGACGGCGAGGTTGGCGAGCCAGAAGTCGAGGTCGAGGGTGAGCGCGATCCCGTTGACCAGGGTCGAGTAGCCGTCGGACCCGAGGTCGGCGGTGAGCAGCAGCGCCACCCCGATGCCGAGGACCACGCAGCCCCCGATCAGGAGGAGCAGTCGTCCGAGCGAGGGCACCCGGCCACCCTAGGCGGCAGGCGCGAATGTCGACTCTTTGCGACAATGGTCGGGAAGGGGGGTCCGATGGGGGGCAGGCGGCTGGTCGTGGGCGCGGCGCTCTTCGCCGCCCTGCTGACGGGATGCGGCGCGCCCGGGGAGCCGAAGGCGGATCCCGAGGCCGGGCCGGAGGCCCGGTCGTCGGCCACGCCGACGAAGCAGCCGCGCGATCAGAAGGACCGCAAGGAGCGGGTCTCGCGCAGCGAGGGTGGGGCGCGCTTCGAGGTCCCCGACGCCGTCATCATCGAGCAGCTGCGCCGCGCCGCCGAGCGGATCGCGCAGAACTACACCGCACCGCCCACGCCCGTCCCGGTCGACGTCGACCCTGGCACCAACCGGGCCCTCGGCTACCACCTGATGCTCGACTTCGGCTTCGCCGAGGACCAGTGGCGCTTCCTCGACGCGCTGTGGCACCGGGAGTCCGGGTGGAACCACCTCGCCGACAACCCGACGTCGAGCGCCTACGGCATCCCGCAGTCCCTGCCCGGCAGCAAGATGGCCGTCGTCGGGCCGGACTGGCGCACCAACCCCGAGACCCAGATCCGCTGGGGACTGGCCTACATCGCCGCCCGGTACGGCACCCCGGAGCGGGCCTGGGCCCACTCCGAGAAGGTCGGCTGGTACTGAGCCGAGTGGCGCGATCGTGTCGCTCCGAGGCGCTCTCGCGAACAGGGCGGCCGCTAATGGGCGAAGCGCTCGATGACCTGCACCTGGAGCTCGCCGACGAGGCCGCCGAGGATCGCGCCGACCGAGATCATGAGCGGCTCGTCGTCCTTGAAGACCGGCCGCAGGATCGACTCGTACTCCTCGTTGTTGAGCTGGCCCATCTTCTCGACGATCGTGCCCTCGAGGTCGATCACGCTCATCGTGTAGTCCTGGGCGTCGGCCAGCGTCTGGGGCAGGCGCTCGATGATGAGCTGTGCGGCGCTGTCCTTCATGGCGCGGTAGCGCGCGCTGCCGACCGCCAGTGACACGAGCGGCGTGGCCACCCCCGACTGCGCGTCGATCGCGGTGTTGATCTCCTTGGCGATGAGCGAGTAGAGCTTGTCCGCGCCGGGTCCGTTGAGGATCCCCTCGAAGAGGTTCTCGGGGGAGAACAGGTCCTCGGCCAGGATCTTGGCGTAGTCGCGGGTGATCTTCTCTCGCTGCGCGTGGAGGAGGCCCTGGAAGGTGAAGAGCCCGAGGTACTTGGTCGGCTTGAGCGGCCGGAAGAGCATGTTGAGAGCGATGTAGTCGCTGATGAAGCCGACGCCGAACCCGAAGGCCGGCATGATCCACGGGTTCTGGAAGACCGCCCAGGCGACCATCTGCACCAGGCCGATGCCGAGACCGAAGTAGATGCCGCTGCGCCGTACGAACGCCATCGCGTCGGTGCTCAGCGACCGCATCAGGTCGTTGAGCTTGTCCTTGTTGCGGATCAGCGTGGTGACGGCGAGGAACTGGACGTCGACGTAGCGGGGAAGGTCGGCCTTCATCTCGTTCAGCAGGCGTTCGCCGACCTTCGGAGCCTGGCTCACGACCCGCGCCTGGATCGCCCGCCGACCGGCCTCGGGCAGCGACTCCCACAGGCCCGGTCGGATCTGTTCGGCGAGCTCCTCGGTGATCTCCGCGATCGCGGTCACCAACGGCTCGCGGAGCGCCTCGAGGACCTCGTCGGGATTGATCTTGTCGAGCATCTCCTCCGGCTTGAGGAGGTTCGTCGTGAGGAGCTCGATCGTGGTCGCCGCGACCTTGCCGGCGCGGCGCGGCACGATGCCCTGCCAGCCGAAGGGGCCGATGCCCTTGTACTCCACCGGTCGGTAGAGCATCTCCAGCGCGACGATCTTGGTGCTCCACCCGACGAACGCGGCGACGAAAGGCATGGAGACGTAGACCAGCCAGTTGACGCCGAAGTCCTCCTTGATCTCCGCCCAGGTCTGGATCCACGGCACCAGCAGGTCGGCGCCGAGGTATCCCGTCTGGACGGTCACAGCCGACCCCCGGTCGCGGCTTCCCACAGGCTGCGGCCGAGCGGCGTGACCCGGACCGTCCGCTTGTCGATGCGCGCGGGGAGCGGGCCACGGCTGGCGGCCTTGATCGCCTTGAGGATGTAGGTCTCGGCCATGAGGATCTCGTAGTCCTGCTTCATCGAGGTGTCCTCGGGCCCGCGCTCGAGCAGGCCGAGCGAGAGCAGGTGCGAGACGTAGGTGGCCGTCATCGCCGGTAGCGCCAGGTTGGCGGTCCGGCCGACGAGCGAGGCGTTGGCGAGCTGGACCTTGCCGGGGCCGCCGGTTGCGGTCCGTGCGCGGATCGTCACGAGCGGTGAGGCCGACCCGTCGGAGAGCGCGCTGATGATCCGCGCCTCGTCGGGCACGAGCTGGTCGATGAGCCGGTGGAAGAGCTCGCTCTGGCCGCCGCCCGTGCTCTGGTCGAGCGCTCGGTCGAGGAGACTCTGCATCTTCTGGTCGAGCGATGCCGTCGGCCGCGGGCCCTCCAGCTCGCGGGGGGCCGCGCCGGGAGCAGCGAGGCGACTGCTGAGCAGGCGCATCGCCTGCTGCTCGGTCCAGCCGGCCACCCTGATCCCCGCCTTCGCCGCAGCGACACCCCGCGGGAGCAGGCCGAGCGGGTCGAAGAGGGAGGCCATGTCCGAACGATAGTGGGACAGGTGCTAGCGCGGCACCGGGTCCAGCATCACGCGGGCAGCAGCAGACCGTGGTCGCTGGCCGCGAGCTCGCGGTCGCACGCTGCGGCGGCGACCAGACCGGCCGCTGCCGCGGTCAGCACCGACGCCAGGGGCATCGGCAGCCCCGGGGCCTGCGCGATGTCGCCCGCCGCGAAGATCCCGGCGCGGCTGGTGCGGCCGAAGGCGTCGACGAGGATCGCGCCCTGCTCCGACCGGTCCAGCTCGAGCCGGTGCACGAAGGGTGCCGCCTGCTCCCACCGCGGACCGACGAACAGGCCGCCCAGCTCGACCGACGGCGTGCCGTCGAGCTCGACGTCGATGCCGAGTCGTCCGCGGACCACGCCGGCCACAGGCTGCGTGCGCACCTCGACGCCCATCCGGTCGAGGTCGGAGCGGACCGACGGGTCGAGGTCGGAGCCGTCGGTGAGGACCACCGTTCGGCTCGCGATCCGTTCCAGCATCGCGGCGCGCAGGGGCACGCTGGCGTCCGACCCGAGGATGCCGACCGGCTGGTCGGCGAGCTCGAAGCCGTGGCAGTAGGGGCAGTGGGCGACCACGTCGCCCCAGAGGTCGGCCAGGCCCGGGACCTCCGGCAGGGTGTCGGCGACCCCGGTCGCGAGCAGTACCCGGCGCGCGCGGACCACTGCGCCGGTGCTGGTGCGCACCACGAACGCGCCCGTCGAGCCGGCGACGTCGACCACCTCGCTCTCGACGGTCTCGACGGTCGGGTAGCGGTCGAGGTCGTTGCGGGCCGCGGTCCGCAGGGCCGCGGGCGGTGTGCCGTCGTGGCCGAGGAAGTTGTGCATCGCGGCCGCGGGGTCGTTGCGGTAGCGGTCGGTTCCGAGCAGCGCGACCGTCCGGCGCATCCGGCCGAGGGTGAGTGCTGCCTGGAGTCCTGCGGAGCCGGCGCCGATCACGGCGACGTCGTACGTGGGGGTCATCGGGTCCTCCCGGTCGTGAGTCTTGTGGTGAGCAGCAGCATGTGACTTCATGTGGACATGAAGTCAAACCCCCCGTCGTGGTCGGTCGGGGAGCTCGCCCACCGGTTCGACCTCCCGACCCACGTGCTGCGGCACTGGGAGTCCGTCGGTCTCCTCGCCCCGGCGCGGGACGCAGCGGGCCGGCGGCGGTACGGCGAGGACGACGCCTACCGGGTGGCCGCGATCATCTCGAGCAAGCGGGCCGGCATGAGCCTGGACCAGATCCGGTCTCTGCTCGACGGCGGCGCCGCCGACCGGCACCGGATCCTGGAGGACCACCTCACCGACCTGGCGGCGCGGATGGCGGAGATGGAGCGGTCGCGCCACCTGACCGAGCACGCGATGGGGTGCCGGGCGCACGACATCGCCAACTGTCCGACCTTCCGGTCGCACGTCGCCGACCTGGTGGCCGGGTCCCGCCGAGGACTGTTCTCCACCGACGGCCACGACGGCCCTGGTCATCGCGGCATCCCCGTGCTTGAGTGACCTGCGTCACATCGGTACGGCCCGTACCCAGGGCCGCCTCGTCCCGGGAAGGTCACCACATGCCGCTCGTCGCTCCCTCCAGGTCGGTCCTGCACCGGCTCCGCCTGCTGCTCCTCGCCCTCGTCCCCGTCGCTGCGGTGCTCGTGCCGCTGTCGGCCGCGCCCGCCGAGGCCGCGACGCCGTCGTACGTCGCCCTCGGCGACTCCTACGCCTCCGGCGTCGGCACCCGCAGCTACACCAGCGAGAGCGGCAGCTGCCAGCGCTCGACGTACGCCTATCCCGCCCTCGTCGCCCAGCAGAAGGGCTACGCGCTCACCTTCAAGGCGTGCTCCGGCGCGACGGTCACGACCGTCACCAACAGCCAGCTGAGCGCGGTGGTCTCGACGACGAAGTACGTCACGATCTCGGTCGGCGGCAACGACGCCGGCTTCTCCGGCGTGGTCACCGAGTGCGCCCAGCCCGGCTGGATGTCGAACTGCGATGGCGCGATCAACACCGCGCAGTCCTACATCAACAACACGCTGCCCGGCCGGCTCTCGACCCTCTACGCGTCCATCAAGTCCCGCGCCCCGGGTGCCGTCGTCGTGGTGACGGGCTACCCGCGCCTCTTCATGGGCGAGGACTGCAACGCCGGCACCTGGTTCTCGCCGGCGGAGGAGACCCGCCTCAACCAGACCGCGGACCTGCTCAACGCCAAGCTGTCTGCCGCCGCGTCGGCGAAGGGCTTCAAGTTCGCCAACCCGACCAGCCGGTTCATCGGCCACGCGGTCTGCGACGACGTCGAGTGGCTCAACGGGCTCTCCAACCCGATCAGCGAGAGCTACCACCCCAACAAGCTCGGCCACTCCTCGGGTTACACGCCGCTGGTGAGCCCGCTGCTGGTCGGTGCCGCCTGACCGGCAACGGGCGCGGGCTGGCCGGACGCTGGTAGAACCGTTCCATGCGACGGATCTCGGTGGCGCTGACGGCCGCCCTGGTGGTGCTGGCCGGGTGCAGCGACGACGGCAGCGCGCCGTCGGACGACGAGGAGGGCGCCCAGGCTGCGCTGGACGCCTACGTCGCGGGCCTCGTCGAGCCGACCGGGCCGGGGCTCGAGCGCTATGCCGAGATCGTCGCGGGCATGGGCGAGATCGTCCCGTCCGTCGACGCGGGCGAGGTCGAGGTCGACGGCTCGACGGCGACCGCCACCCTGTCCTGGTCATGGCCCGTCGTCGACGATGCGGAGCCGTGGTCCTACGAGACGGAGGTCGACCTCCGGCGCAGGAGCGCGGAGTGGCAGGTCGTCTGGACCCCGACGCTCGTCGAGCCGAGCCTCGCCGAGGACGAGGTCCTCACGGCGACGACCGTCCCGGCCGGGCGCGGCGACATCTACGGCGCCGACGGCGAGGTCCTCGTGACCGAGCGACCGGTGCTGCGTCTCGGCATCGACCGGGTGCGCGTCGACAAGGCGGCGGCGGGCGATGCAGCCCGCGCTCTCGCCCTGCTCGTCGGCATCGACCCGGCGCCGTACGTCAAGGCGGTGCGGGACGCGGGCGACCGAGCGTTCGTGGAGGCGATCACCTACCGCAAGGCCGAGGTCCCCGCCGAGGTCCTGGCCGGCTACGGCGACATCGAGGGCGCGGCAGCCATCGCCGACGAGATCGCGCTGGCACCGACCCGCGAGTTCGCGGCGCCGATCCTCGGCCGGGTCGGACCGGTCACCGCGGAGATGGTCGCCGAGGACCCGGACCGCTACCGCGCCGGGGACATCGCCGGCACCAGCGGTCTCCAGGCCCGGTACGACGAGCAGCTCGGTGGGACGCCGGGGCGCGTCGTGGAGGCGGTGTCCGAGACCGAGGCCGAACCGGGACGCGACCTCTTCCGGGTGGCCGAGGTCGACGGCGAGCCGCTCGACCTGACCCTCGACCGCGGCCTGCAGGCCGCAGCGGAGGCGCTGCTCGCCGACGTCGGCCCGGCGAGTGCGCTGGTCGCGATCCGGCCCAGCGACGGCGCCCTCCTGGTCGCTGCCAACGGCCCCGGCACGGGTGGCCAGAACTATGCGACGTTCGGGCAGTTCGCACCGGGCTCCACGATGAAGATCGTCAGCAGCCTGGCCCTGCTGCGCGCCGGGCTGACGCCCGACAGCACCGTCGGCTGCCCGACGAGCCTGGTCGTCGACGGCAAGCAGTTCGGCAACTACAGCGACTACCCGAGCTCCGCCAACGGCGACATCCCGCTGCGAACCGCACTCGCGCAGTCGTGCAACACCGCCTTCATCGGTGCGCGCGACGAGCTGGGGGAGACCGACCTGCCCGCGGCCGCCGCGAGCCTCGGGATGGGGGTCGACCACGACCTCGGGTTCCCGGCCTACTTCGGCAGCGTCCCGCCGCCCGCGTCGGAGACCGAGGCCGCCGCCGACCTGATCGGCCAGGGCGCGGTCCTCGCCTCACCGATGACGATGGCCGCGGTGATCGCCTCGGTCCAGCAGGGTGCGCTCGTCGTACCGCACCTCATCAAGGACTACGAGGTCGCGGCCCACGACCACGAGCCGCTGACCGCCGACGAGTCCGCCGACCTGCGGGCGATGCTGCGCGGCGTCGTCACCGAGGGCAGCGGCAGCCAGCTCGCCGACCTGCCCGGCGAGCCGGTGCTGGCCAAGACCGGCACGGCTGAGTTCGAGGGCGCGGGAGGCGTCCAGACCCACGCGTGGATGGTCGCCGCCCACGGCGACCTCGCGGTCGCGGTCTTCGTCGAGGTCGGTGAGTCCGGTTCCCGCACGGCCGGGCCGATCCTGGAGGCCTTCCTGCGGGCCGCGGGCTGACCCGAACCTGCCGAACCAGGAAAGATTTCCGAAGAAGACCGTGCGTCGCGCCCGCCCGCCCGTTAAGGTGAACCCGTCGTAATCGGAGGGAGCACCGACGAACGCGACCAGGCCCCGACGTTGACCCCATGCGGCGCGGGGCCTGTTTAATTTTTGCTCGAGCGTGTCGCCGCTCGCTGCGGCGCTTCGACGCGGGTCGTGCGAGAGGTCCGACAGCGTCTTGCGGACGCGGCGCATGGCGGTGTCGCGAGAGGTCCGTTGGCGTCTCACCGCGACGGTGCCAGAGTTGGGCGCATGAGCACCGACCCGCTTCCCCTCGACCGTCGTCAGCTCTTCATCGGTGGTGAGTGGCGATCTGCCTCCGGCGGCGGACGCTTCGACGTCATCGACCCGGCGGACGGCTCGGTCCTCACCGATGTCGCGGACGGCACCGTCGACGACGCCCGCGCCGCGCTGGAGGCGGCGGTCGCGGCCCAGGCGGACTGGGCAGCGACGCCGCCGCGGGAGCGCGGCGAGATCCTGCGGCGGGCCTTCGACCTGGTCACCTCCCGGGCGGACGACCTGGCCCGCCTGATGAGTCTCGAGATGGGCAAGACGGTCGCCGAGGCGCGCGGCGAGGTGACGTACGGCGCGGAGTTCCTGCGGTGGTTCTCCGAGGAGGCCGTGCGGGTCCACGGGCGCTGGATGCAGGCGCCGGCCGGTGGGTCACGGCTGCTGACCGTGAAGAAGCCCGTCGGCCCCTGCCTGTTCATCACCCCGTGGAACTTCCCGCTCGCGATGGGCACGCGCAAGATCGGTCCCGCTGTCGCCGCCGGCTGCACGATGGTCGTCAAGCCCGCGGGACAGACGCCGCTCACGATGCTGCTCCTCGCCGACCTCATGACCGAGGCCGGGCTGCCGGCCGGGGTGCTCAACGTCGTGACGTCGCGCAGCTCGGGCAAGGTCAGCGAGGCGCTGATGGCCGACCCCCGGCTGCGCAAGGTGAGCTTCACGGGCTCGACCGACGTCGGCAAGGTGCTGGTGCGCCAGTCCGCCGACCAGCTCCAGCGGGTCAGCATGGAGCTCGGCGGCAACGCGCCGTTCCTCGTCTTCGCCGACGCCGACATCGACGCAGCGGTGGCCGGCGCGATGATCGCCAAGATGCGCAACATGGGCGAGGCCTGCACCTCCGCCAACCGGTTCCTCGTCGAGGAGCCGGTCGCCGAGGAGTTCGCCGCCAAGCTCGCCGAACGGATGGACGCGCTGCGCCTGGGCCGCGGCCAGGACGACGGCGTCGACGTCGGCCCGCTCATCGACGCCGACGCCGTCGCCGACGTCACCGCGCTCGTGGACCAGGCCGTCGGTGCGGGCGCGCGGGTCGTCACGGGCGGTACGACGCCCGACGGCCCCGGGTTCTTCTACCGCCCGACCGTCCTCGTCGACGTCCCGGTGGACGCCGACGTCAACCGCCAGGAGATCTTCGGCCCGGTCGCCCCGATCACGACCTTCGCCACCGAGGCCGAAGCGGTCGAGCGGGCGAACGCGACCGAGTACGGGTTGGCGGCCTACGCCTTCACCCGCGACCTGGCCCGCACCATCCGGCTGGCGGAGTCCCTGGACTTCGGGATGATCGGGATGAACACCGGGCTGGTGTCGAACCCCGCGGCTCCCTTCGGCGGCGTCAAGGCCAGCGGTTTCGGCCGCGAGGGCGGCTTCGAGGGCATCGAGGAGTACCTCGACACGACGTACGTGTCGCTGCCCGCCGGCTGAGGAGGTCGGCGCCGGTCAGTCCTCGGGCGTCTCCTCGGCCGATCCCGCGACGACGGGGCCGGGCACGGCTGCGCCCTTCTCGACGGCCGTGTGCAGCAGCGACTGGAGGTCGACGCCGGTCGCCGTCTTCAGCATCTGCAGCGTCTGGGCGACGTTGTCGACCACCTGCTTGGGCATCGCGCCGGCGCCGTCGGTCGAGAGCACCGTCAGGTTGTCGATCGCGCTGATCGGCGCTGCGACCTCCTTGGCGATCTGGGGCAGCACCTCGATCAGCATCTGCAGCACCGCGGCGTCGTTGTAGTGGGCGAACGCCTCGGCCCGCTTGTCCATCGCCTGCGCCTCGGCCTGGCCGACGGCGAGCACCGCGGACGCCTGCGCGTCACCTTCGGCCGCGGTCGCCTCGGCCTCGGCGACGCGCCGTGCCTTCTCGGCCTCACCGCGCTTGGCGCCCTCGATGGCCTCGGCCTCGGCGAGCGCCGTACGCCGCGACTTCTCCGCCTCACCCGAGAGCCGCGCCTTCTCGGCGTCCGCCTCGGCAGCGGCGATGGTGGCGGCCTTCTGCGCCTCGGCGGCGGCGATCTCCGCCGATCGTCGGGCGTTGGCCTCCTGCTCGACCCGGTAGCGCTCGGCGTCGGCGGGCTTGCGGACCTGGGTCTCGAGCTGACGCTCGGTCAGGGCGGCCTGCCGGACGGCGACCTTCTCCTGCTCGGTGAAGATCGCCTGGTCCCGCTCGGCCTGGGCGAGCGGGCCGGCCGCTGCGGCCTGGGCGGCGGCCGCGTCGGTCTCCGCCTTGATCTCGGCCTGCTTGAGCGCCAGCGTGCGCTGCGCGATCGCGATCTCCTGCTCGGCCGCGATCCGAGCCTGCTCGGCGGCCTGTCGGGCGTTGGCCTCGGCGATCGACGCCGCCTGCTGGATCCGCGCGGCCTCGGGCCGACCGAGGTCGGCGAGGTAGGTGCCGTCGTCGGTGACGTCCTGGATCTGGAAGGCGTCGAGGATCAGGCCCTGGCCGGTCAACGAGCTCTCCGACTCGTCGGCGACGCGCTGGGCGAAGGCCGCACGGTCGCGGATGATCTGCTCGACCGTCAGGCCGCCGACGATCGAGCGGAGCGCCCCGGCGAGCACCTCCTGGGTGAAGGTCTCGATGTCGTGCTGCTGGCTGAGGAAGCGCTGGGCGCCGAGCCGGATCTGGTCGGCGTTGCCGCCCACCTTCACGATCGCGACCCCGTCGAGGTTGAGCTTGATGCCCTGGCCGGAGACCGCGCCGCGGATCTGCACCGAGATCCGGCGGCTCGAGAGGTCCATCGTGGCGAGCTTCTGGATGAACGGCACCACGAAGACGCCACCACCGAGCACGACCTTCTGGCCGGAGAGGTCGGTCGTCAGCTGACCGGTCTCGGGGTTGAGCACGGCCTTGCCCTTGCGGCCGGTGACGATGAACGCCTGGTTGGGGCCCGCCACCTTGTAGCGGCTGGTGACGAGCAGCACCAGCAGCACGAGGAGGACGACGACGCCGGCGATCGGCCCTACGACGCTGAGTTCCATCGGACCAGTCCCTTCTGGTTGGTGTGCTGCACGGGGCTACTGCTCGGTCGGCTTCCACACCGGGGCCACGGTGACCGCGGTCGGTGAGAGGACGCCGGTGATGCTGACCTCGGTGCCCGCCTCGACGGGGAGCACCGCGATGGCGTTGCACTGGAGGACGTGACCGCCGACCGTCACCCGGACGACCCCATAGCTGTCGCCGCCGGGGATCGGGGTCAGGACCTTGGCGACCTGGCCGACCGTGTCGCCGATCGACACCGTCCCGTCGCTCGGTCCGTCCTTGACGAGGCGGGTCAGCCACCAGGCGAACCAGCCCACGACGACCCCGCTGGCGCTGCCGATGGCGACGGCCGGCAGCGTCGGGAGTCCTGCGCCGTCGGCCGCAGCGCCGCCGAAGCCGAAGGCGGAGACGAAGCCGCCGATGACGGCCGTGGAGAAGACGTCGCCCTCGAGCGCGTTGAGCGCCCCGCCGAACGCCGCCTCGAGGTGGTCGCCGACGACCAGCGAGAGCAGGACGAGCCCCAGGCCGACGAAGCCCAGGACGAGGAAGGTGGTCACGGCTCTCTTCCGGGTTGCTTGCGGATGGGAACCGGATCGTATCCGGCTGGAGCGATGGCAAACCAGGGAACGCCGGCGGCCCCGTGCCCGGGCTTGACTTGAAGTTCACTTGAGGTCGTTCACTGGTGCGGTGACCCGACCCGCGATGAATCCGGTGGCCGTTGTCGGTCCTCACGTCCAGACTGTTCTCGAGGAGACCCCATGACCGACCAGCTGACGACCCCGTCGCCGGCGCCTGAGAGCCCGCAGCCGCCTTCCGTGCGGCGCCTGCCACGCGCGCTCACGCCGTTCCGGCACGCGGCCTACCGGCGGCTCGGCACGGCGCTGGTGCTCGGCACCTTCGTCGGCGGCGTGTGGATCGTCGCGCTCGTCTGGGAGGTCATCCGGATCGGCGGGGGCGCCAGCCAGCTGTCCCTCGTGTCGACGGCGGGCGCTGTCGGCGTGCTGCTCCCTGCACTCCTCGGCGGGGTGGTCGCCGACCGCGTGCCCCAGAAGCTGATCCTGCTCGCGGTCGCGGCCGTCGAGCTCACCGGGATGGCGGTCGTCGCACTGCTGTCGTGGACCGACCAGACCCAGATCTGGCACCTGGCGGCCGTCTCGTTCGCGACCGGTGTGGCGATGGCGTTCTACTACCCGGCCTACTCCGCGTGGCTGCCGGCGCTGGTGCCCGAGGAGGACCTGCTCGCCGTCAACGGATTCGAGGGCATGATCCGCCCGACCATCGGCCAGGCTCTCGGGCCCGGACTCGCCGGTGTCGTCGTCGGGGCGGTCTCGACCTCCGCCGCGCTCGGCCTCGCTGCCGGCTTCCACCTGCTCGGGTTGATCGCACTGACGGCGGTGCCGCTGACCGCCGTACGACGTGACCTCGACGAGGCGCGCGACGGTCACCCCGTCGCGACCGCGCTGGCCGACATGCGCGAGGGCTTCGTCTACATGGTCCGCACCCCGTGGCTGCTGGCGACGCTGTTGTTCGCATCGATCCTGATCCTCGTGATGATGGGGCCGCTCGAGGTGCTCATCCCGTTCCTCATCAAGGACGAGCTCGGCGGTGGGCCCGGCGACCACGCCGTCGTGATGGCCGCGTTCGGCATCGGGGGCGCGGTCGGCTCGATCGTGATGGCCTCGATCCGGATGCCCCGCCGCTACCTCACCGTCATGAACCTCGGTTGGGGGCTGGGCTGCCTGCCCTTCCTGGTCATCGGCATGGCCGACGCCGTCTGGGTGGTGGCCGTCGCCGCCTTCGTCGTGGGCGCGCTGTTCTCCGGGCCGATGGTGATCTGGGGCACGCTGCTCCAGCGCCGCGTCCCGCCCCACCTGCTCGGCCGCGTCGCCTCGCTCGACTTCTTCGTGTCGATCAGCCTGATGCCGGTCTCGATGGCCCTGGCCGGTCCGGTCGCCGACCGGATCGGGCTCCAGACCACGTTCACGATCGGCGCCGTCGTCCCGACCGTGGTCGCGATCATCGCGGTGTGGTGGGCCAAGCTGCCCGCCGACGAGATCGCCCACCCGCTGCGGGACGAGCCTGAGCCCGAACTCGAGCCCGCCTAGTCCGTCAGGGCCGCGAGCACCTCGGCGTTGTGCCGGTAGCCGTGGATCTCGTAGCCGACGACCGTCACCCACGGCGCCAGCGCGAGCACGAGCAGGCAGGTGGTGACGTCGACGTCGCGCGCCGCCATCACCACCGGGACGACGATCAGGACCGCCGAACCGGCGAGGAGCAGCAGGTGGAACGGGTCGAACGTCGCACTGACGATCGCGTAGAAGAGATAGAGGGCGAGGAGGTAGAGACCCAGCGGGATCGCGACGGTGAGGACGATCCCCACCAGGCCGAGCCGGCTCTCGCCCTCGAGGAAGTACGCAGCGGCGTGCAGCCCGGCGCCGGTCGCGACGATCGCGCCGAAGAGCGGCATGTGTCCGTAGCCCCACGCGAAGGAGCGGTCGCGGCGTGCGTGCAGGATCTCGCCGTGGGGGACGGAGAAGTAGGTCCACCACATGCCGAACGTCATCGCCGTGCCGGCCGCGGCGAGCAGGGCGACGTTCGTGTCGACGCCGTCCTCGGCCAGCGCGGTGAGGCTCGCCATGGTGCCGATCAGGCCCTCGCCGAGGGCGATGATCACCATCAGGCCGTAGCGCTCGGCGATGTGGTGGGCGTGCCACGGCGTGCCACCGAACGTGCGCTCGGCGATGATCGGGCCGCCGACCTCGATGAGCAGCGGGACGCACATCGCGACGAAGGTCGTCGTGACGCTGAGGTCGACGACGGCGAGGACGCACCACAAGGCCTGGGAGACCAGGATGCTGCCGAGGTAGAGCCGGTGCGCGCCGCGGCGAGCGCGGTCGTGGCGGGTGGCGCGCCACCACTGGAAGACCATCGCGACCCGCATCACGACGTAGCCCCACACCATGACGTCGTTGTCGAGGGTGTCGCCGTGGTGGATCGACTTGAACATCGCCGGCAGGCCGAGAGCGAAGACCAGCACACCCACCATCTGGAGCATCGTGGTCAGCCGGTAGAGCCAGTCGTCGGTGTCGTACGCCGACGCGAACCAGGTGAAGTTGATCCAGGCCCACGAGATGCCGAACGTCGCGAACGCGAAGCCGGCGATGCCGGCGACGACGTGGTCCTCGACCAACGCGTGGGAGAGCTCGTAGGCGGCGGTTCCGAAGGCGATGACGAACGTCAGGTCGAAGAGCAGCTCGAGGGTCGTCGCCGTACGGTGCTCCTCGTGCGGGTCGCGTCCGCGCATCGGGCGGGTCCGGTGGCGCAGGGTGGCGTCCGACATGCGGGGGAGTCTACGAGCGTGCGACCGCTCGTCGACCGAGGAGCGCGAGCAGTCGGCGGGCCGCCAGGGCGTCGGCCGACACCGGCACCGGCGGACCGAACTCCCCGTGCTGCTCGAGCGCCAGCGCCAGCGCGGTCGGCAGGAGGGCCTCGGCCAGGTCCTCCGGGAACGGCAGGCCCGCGCCCGTCGTACGGCACACGTCCCAGCCGTGGACCGCGATCTCGATCGCCGCGAGCCGGGCGATCGTGCCGACCGGGACCGGCTGGCCGCCGACCTCGACGACCGGCGCGGTCGTCCCCGCCCAGGCCCCGAGCAGTCCGCAGGCCTTGGCCTGGAGGGTCGCGATCCGCTCGTCGAGCGGCGCAGGCGCCCCACTGCGCAGGGCGATCGAGCCGGCCGCGCCCTCGGCGAAAGCATCGAGGGAGTCCTCCATGTGGGCGAGGAGGTCGCCCAGCCGCCACCCGTCGCAGGGCGTGGGGAGGCAGAGGTCGGCGGGGGCGACCGTGCCGAGCGCGCCGCGCGTGTAGCCGAGCGCGCGCTCCAGCAGGTCGACCCCAGGTTCGGGCGTGCGCCGCGCGGGACCGGGGAGGCTCGACATCGGGTTCAGCCGGTCGCGGCGGGCGTCCAGTCGGCCGGCAGCCGGTCAGGGAGGCCGAAGCGGGCGAAGTGCTCCGCCCCGAAGAAGGCGGTGACGTGGCGGACACTCGTGCCGACGACCTCGAGCACCTGCAGGTGGAACGGCTCGAAGTGGCCCTCGGGCTGACGCATGTAGAGGCCGAACGCCGGTTGCCCGTTGGCGACGGTTCGCAGCATCGGCATGTCGTTGACCCCGCCCGGGCACTGGGTCCCGATCAGCCGGCCGATGTTGTCGGCGCCGCGGTAGTGGTTGAGGAACGGCGGCATGTCCCACGTGGCGTCGTACTGGAGGAGCTGGACGATGCGGTCGACGTCCTTGGCCCAGAAGGCCTTCAGGTAGGCGTCGAGCATGCGTTGCTGGGCCTCGTCGAGGTCGGCCTCGACCGTGTCGGGCGTCAGCCGCCGCTCGTCCATCTGGGCGTGGGCGCGCTGGAGGGCCGAGTTGACCGCCGCGGTCGTGGTGTCGAGGGCGACCGCGGTCTCGGCGGCCGACCAGCGGAGCACGTCGCGCAGGATGAGGACCGCGCGCTGCCGCGCCGGCAGGTGCTGGAGCGCGGCGACGAACGCCAGCCGGATGGTGTCGCGCTCGGCGACCTCCACCGCGGTGTCCGGGATCGGCTCGAGCCAGGGGATCTCGACGTCCTGCTCGAGGGCGTCGCCGGCGACCGAGTCCGCCGTCCCGAGGCCGGTCGGGAGGGGACGCCGTGGCCGCCCCTCGAGGTTGGTGAGGCACACGTTGGTCGCGATCTTGTAGAGCCAGGTGCGGACCGAGCTGCGGCCCTGGAAGCCGGCCGACGCCTTCCACGCGCGCAGGAACGTCTCTTGGACCAGGTCCTCCGCCTCGTGCACCGACCCGCTCATCCGGTAGCAGTGCGCCATCAGCTCCCGCTGGTAGCGCCCGGTCAGCGCGTCGAAGTCAGCCAGCTCGTCGTACGACGCCTGCCCCTGGGTCACCTGCTGCTCGGCCACCATCGTCGTTCCCATCGCCTGCCCCCGGATCCCCGCTCGTGTGAGTCTGCCTGATGGGTGGACTGCAGGCGACCCGAAAACTCATCGCTCCAGACGAGCTGCCTCCCTTGCGGTGCCGAGCTGCCTCCCTTGCGGTGCCGAGTTGCCCTACTCGTCGCGCGGATGGCGACTCGCGCCCGCAAGAGGGGCGACTCGCGCCCGCAAGAGGGGCAACTCGTCAACGGGCGAGAGAGAGGGCACGCTCGGCGGCGGGTACGGCGCGCGCTCGGTCGGCGGGGATGAGGCCGATCCGCGTACGACGGTCGAGGAGGTCGCCGACGTCGGCGGCGCCTTCGTGGGTGACGGCGAAGACGAGCTCGGCGAGGGTGACGGCGATGCCGTCGGCGATCGGGGCGAGCAGCTCGGCGTCGGGGAGGCCGGTGACCTCGCGGGCTGTGTCGAGGACGAGGGTCGCGTCGGTGCCGAAGCGCCGGACCAGCCGCGCGTGGGCGGGGGTCTCGGACCGCTCGGCGAGCTCGGCGAGCTCGTGCCGCGGGGCGGCACCGGTGAGCGGCAGGGTCGCGGTGATGCAGGGCCCGGCGCTGAGCCCGGCGTGGGCGACTGCCGCGTCGACGGCGTCCTCGGCCATCCGCCGGTACGTCGTGAGCTTGCCGCCGACGATCGTCACGACACCGGTCGGGCTGGTCAGCACGGCGTGCTTGCGCGAGAGGTCGGCAGTGTCGTCGTCACCGGTGTCGAGCAGCGGCCGGAGCCCGGCATAGGCGCCGACCACGTCGCTGCGCCGGAGCGGCCGGGAGAACGACGCCGCGACGACGTCGAGGAGGAAGCCGATCTCGACCTCGGTCGGCTCTGCGACGTCGGGCACCGGGCCGTCGGCGGGCTCGTCGGTGAGGCCGACGTAGATCTGCCCGTCGGGCTGGGGCAGGACCAGCACGAACCGGTTGCGTTCGCCCGGGATCGGCGCGAACACCGCGACGTCGAGACCGGGCAGGGTGTCGCCGCGGAGCACCAGGTGGGTGCCGCGCGAGGGGCGGAGCCGGATGTCGTCGACGACGTCGCCGGCCCACACGCCGGCGGCGTTGATGACGGCCCGGGCGCGGACGGTCGTCGTGGCGCCGGTGCGCTCGTCGCGCAGCTCGACCGAGGTGCCGGTCGCCGCGACCACACGGGTGTGGGTGTGGACGGCGGCGCCGCGGTCGGCCGCGGTCCGGGCGATGGTGGTGACGAGGCGGGCGTCGTCCTCGAGCTGGCCGTCCCAGCCGAGCACGGAGCCGCGCAGGCCGTCGGCCCGCAGTGTCGGCGCCAGCCGGCGGGTCTCGGCCGCGGTCAGCCGGCGCGGGCGCGGCAGCGTGTCGGCGCTGGTGCCGGCGACGCGGCGAAGCAGGTCGCCTCCCAGCAGGCCGGCGCGGGTGAGGGCGCCCATCGGCCGGCTGACGCCGGCCGCCAGCGGCACGATCGTGGGCAGGGCGCGGACGAGGTGCGGCGCGGTGGTCTCCATGAGGATCCCGCGCTCGACCGCGCTCTCGTGCGCGATGCCGACCTGGCCGCTGGCGAGGTAGCGCAGCCCCCCGTGGACGAGCTTGGACGACCACCGGGAGGTGCCCCAGGCCAGGTCGAACGCGTCGACGGCCAGCACGCTCAGTCCGCGGCTGGCGGCGTCGAGCGCCACGCCGGCGCCGGTCACACCGAGGCCGACGACCACGACGTCGACGGAGTCGGGGACATCGGTGAGGCCGGGAGTGATCCTGCGGGGGGTCGTCATCGGGGGCCGCCTTCGGGGGACAGGGTGCTGGCGACGAGGAGGTGCAGCTCCGCGTCGAGCTCGTCAGGGGAGACGGCGTCGTCGGCCATCGTGTGCGCGGAGAGCACGAAGCCATGGGCCGCCAGCACGACGCCGCGGGCCAGCGCGTGCGGGTTGCCGGACCGGATCGTGCCGGTCGCCTGGCCGGCCTCGATCACGGTGGCCAGCAGACCGAGGATGAGCTCCTGCGAGCGGCCGCGACGTGCCAGCAGGTAGGGGAGGATCAGCTCCGGGTCGAGCTCGACGATGCGGACGAACAGCTCGTTCTCGCGGAGCACCGACACCGCGCGGACCACCCCGTCGGCGATCTGGCTGGGCGCTGGCCCGGCGGCGGCGTCGTAGCCCAACGTGGGCTGGGTCGTGGTGACGAGGTCGCCCCACTCGCGCGTCATCAGGTCGCCGAGCAGCTCTTGCATGTCGGACCAGGTGCGATAGATCGTCATCCGGGAGACCCCGGCGCGACGGGCCACCTCGGTCAAGGTCGTACGGCGCCAGCCCACGTCGAGGATGCACGCCCGAGCGGCGTCGAGGTAGGTGTCCCGCGGGCTCTGCTCGACCACGGGGTTGTGACGATGTGACGACATGTGTCACACTGTAACACATGACCGAGACCTCGCCCACTCAGCTCCAGCCCGAGATGCCCCCGACGCGGTGGGGCGACCCGGCCCACGCCGGTCCGCTCCCGGACGGTGTCCGCGACCTGGTGGGCATGGTCTTCGCGCTCGGTGACACCCCGGCGGCGTCCGACGTGACGGTCCCTGCGCCGGCGCTCGCCGAGCAGCTGGTGGAGGCCCTGCGCGGCATCGTCGGCGCCGACGCGGTCGTTCTCGATGACGGCGTACGACGCCTGCGCACCCGCGGCAAGTCGACCCCGGACCTGCTCCGCCAGCGCGCGGGCGACCTGGGCGACGCCCCCGACGTGGTGGTCCGGCCCGGCAGCCACGAGGAGGTCCAGGCGGTCCTCGACCTCGCCCAGGAGCACCGGATCGCGGTCGTCCCCTTCGGCGGCGGCACCTCGGTCACCGGCGGTCTGGTCTCCGAGCGCGACGGCTTCGCCGGCGTGGTCTCCCTCGATCTCGGCAGGATGCGCGACCTGGTCGCGCTCGACCCGGTCTCCTCGACCGCGACCCTGGGCCCCGGCCTCCGTGGCCCCGAGGCCGAGGCCCTCCTCGCCGAGCGCGGCCTGATGCTCGGCCACTTCCCGCAGAGCTTCGAGTTCGCCACCATCGGCGGCTTCGCGGCCACCCGCTCCAGCGGCCAGTCCAGCGCCGGATACGGCCGCTTCGACGCGATGGTGGTCGGCCTGCGGGCCGCGACGCCCAAGGGCGAGGTCCGGCTCGGCGGCACCTCCCCGTCCAACGCGTCCGGTCCGGACCTGCGCGAGCTCTTCCTCGGGTCGGAGGGTGCGTTCGGCGTCATCACCGAGGTCACCGTCCGGGTCCGGCCGCTGCCGGAGGTCAAGGAGTACGAGGGCTGGCAGTGGCCGTCGTTCGAGGCCGGAGCGGCCGCGATGCGTGCCCTGGCCCAGGGCGACCTGATGCCCACCGTCCTGCGCCTGTCCGACGAGAACGAGACCGCGATCAACCTGGCCCGTCCTGACGCGATCGGCGGCGACGCGGCCGGCGGTTGCCTGATGATCGTCGGCTACGAGGGGACGCCTGCCGCGACGGCCGCCAAGAAGGCCGCCGTCACCGCCGCCCTGGCCGAGCTCGGCGGTACGGCGCTCGGAGCCGAGCCCGGCGAGGCCTGGGCGCACGGTCGCTTCAACGCGCCCTACCTGCGCGACTCGCTGCTCGACGTCGGCGTGCTCGTCGAGACGCTGGAGACGGTCACCTTCTGGTCCAACCGTGACCGCCTCTACACGAACGTGAAGGCTGCCCTCGAGGGTGCGCTCGGCGAGGGCACGATGGTGCTCTGCCACATCTCGCACGTCTACGCGACCGGGTGCTCGCTCTACTTCACCGTCGCGTCCTCCGGCGGCGAGCAGCCGCTCGAGCGGTGGTTGACCGCCAAGAGGGCCGTCAACGACGCGATCGTCGCCAGCGGCGCCTCGATCACCCACCACCACGCGGTCGGCACCGATCACAAGGCGTGGCTGACGCCCGAGATCGGTCAGGTCGGCGTCGACGTGCTGCGGGCGGTCAAGCGCGAGCTGGACCCGGCCGGCATCCTCAACCCGGGGGTCCTGATCCCGTGACCGAGCGGTCGTTCACCTTCCTCGTCAACCCGAACTCCGGCGGCGGCGCGGCGCCCAAGGTCGTCGTACCGCTGGCCCGGCGGCTGCGCGAGGCGGGTGTCGACGTCGAGGTCAGCTACACCTCCTCGCCGTCGGTGGTGCCGGACCTGGTGCAGGCGGCGGTCGCCGCCGGCCGGGTCGTGGTCTCCGTCGGTGGCGACGGGATGCTCTCCTCGGTGGCCGGCGCGGTCGTCGACGCGGGCGGCGAGCTCGCCGTGATCCCGGCCGGACGGGGCAACGACTTCGCCCGGATGCTCGAGGTGCCCGGTGACGAGGACGGTCAGGTCCGGCTGCTCCTCGACGGCACGCCGACGCCGGTCGACCTGTTGTCGGTGACGCTTCCGGGCGGTCCGACCTCCCTCGTCGCCGGATCGGTCTACGCAGGGGTCGACGCCCGGATCGCCCAGATCGTCGACCACTCGCACTGGCTCCCCAAGGCGCTGCAGTACCCGGTCGCCTCGGTCCGCGGCCTGGCGACCTACCGCCCGCTCGAGATCACCGTCGAGGTCGACGGCCTCGCCTCGACCCATCGCGCCGCCAACGTCGTGATCGCGAACTCGCGCTACTACGGCAAGGGCATGGCGATCGCCCCCGACGCCTCCGTCGACGACGGCGAGCTCGACGTCGTCGTCATCGAGGCGGCAGGTCGCGTGGGGCTCATCAAGTCGCTCCCCAAGGTGTACGACGGCGCGCACGTCGCCCTCGACCAGGTCACGGTCCGCCGTGGCACCCGGGTGACGGTGACGGGCAGCTATGCCGGGACCGGTGCGCCCGTCCCGGTCGGGGCGGACGGCGAGGCGCTCGGCGACCTGCCGCCGGCCGGTGGCCACCTGGTCGTCGAGATCCGACCGGGAGCGATCAACATCCTGCGCTGATCTCCGGTCCGCCAGACTGCGGGCGTGGAGATCGAGCTGGAGCGGGTCGAGCGGCTGACCTTCGCGGACGGGTCGCCCGTGCGGGCGGCGTCGGCGGTGGCGCCGTTCGGCGACGGGTTCGTCGTGGTCCAGGACGACGCGACGCACGGCGCGCTGCTCCGGGAGGGCGCGACGGGCGAGGTCCGTCTCCTTCCCGCGGTGGACGGTCTCGAGGTGTTCAGCGACGCGTCGGGGACCAAGCACCTCAAGCCCGACCTGGAGGCTGCTTGTGCCCTGGCGGTCGACGGAGAGCCCGTCCTGCTGATGGGGTCCGGGTCGCTGGCGGCGCGGATGCGGTGGGCGCTGCTCACGATGGTGGAGGGGCGTCCCGAGGTCGCCGTCGCGGAGATGTCGCCGCTCTACGGCGCGGTCGCCGAGGCCCTGGGTGTCCCGACGGAGGCTCTCAACCTCGAGGGGGCCTGTCTCGTCGACGGCCTGCTGCGCTGGTACCTCCGCGGCCTCCCGTCGGCCGGGCTGATGCCCGGCAGCGTCGACCTCGATCCGCAGCAGGTCGTCGACGCCGTGTACGGGCGGCTGCGCCCGGACCAGATGACGGTCACCGATCCGCAGCACTACCGCCTCGGGGAGGCCGCCGGCGTCGGCCTCGCGATCACCGACGCGGTCGGCCTGCCGGGCGGCACGGTGCTGCTGAGCGCGGCCGCCGAGGACAGTCCTAGCGTGCGCGACGACGGCCCGGTCGTCGCCTCGGCCCTGGTGCGGCTCGACGGCAGCGACGTCGTCGACGTCACCGCGCTGCCGCTGGTCCAGGGCCGGGTCGCCAAGGTGGAGGGCCTGGCCCTGGTGGACGCTGCCGAGGACCACGTCCGGCTGCTGGCGGTCGTCGACGCCGACGACCCGGCGCAGCCCTCCCTCTCCCTGACGCTGCGCGTGGTGCTCAGGCGGTGAACGACCAGACGAGGAGCTCGGTCGGCACGCCGGCCGTGACCTGGTGCGCGGGCTCGTCGACGAAGCAGTAGGCGTCGCCGGCCTGCATCGGCTCGGCCATCGAGCTGCGGAGCAGCGCCCCGGAGGCGACGTACGTGTGGACCCGCGACGCCGCGGGCAGCGTGACGGTCTCGTTGGCGCCCAGCCGGGCGACGGCGAAGGACGCTCCCTCGACGGCGACAGCCAGCGGCGACCCGGCGCCGGCGACGGTGACGAGCCCGGCGCCGGGCTGGGCCGCGGTCGCGGTCCCGCGGGTGTACGACGGCGTCGCGCCGACCGTGTCCGGCCGCAGCCACACCTGGACGAATCGCGCAGCGCCCGTGGCGGCGGCGACCTCGCTGTGCTCGACGCCCGCGCCGGCCGTGAGGACCGCGAGGTCGCCGGCGCCGACCGCGCCTCGGGTCCCGAGCGAGTCGCGGTGCTCCAGCGACCCGCTCACGACGTAGGTGACGATCTCCAGGTCGGTGTGCGGGTGCTGTGCGAACCCGCGACCCGACCCGAGAAGATGGTCGTCGTGGCACACCATCGGCCCGAACGACAGCCATGCCGGGTCGTAGTGAGACCCGAACGAGAACGCGTGCTGCGTCCTGCGCCCCTGCTCCTGCTCCACGAACCGGCTCGAACTCCTGCGGATGTCGACGCTCACACTGCAGGATTGTGCACGTGAGCGAGGGGGCGCACGGGCCGAGCCTGCCCGCAAGCTTCCGCTTCGGCGTGAGCAGCACGGCCTATCAGGTGGAAGGGGCCGTCGCCGAGGACGGTCGCGGCCCCAGCATCTGGGACACCTTCTGCGCCGAGCCCGACCGGGTGGCCGACGGAAGTGACGGCGCCGTCGCGGCCGACCACTACCACCGGGTCGACGAGGACGTCGCGCTACTGGCGGACCTCGGCGTCGGCGGCTACCGGTTCTCGATCGCCTGGCCGCGGGTCCAGCCGACCGGCAGCGGACCGGTCAACGCGGCGGGACTCGATCACTACGACCGGCTCGTCGACCGGCTCCTCGAGGTCGGGGTCCAGCCGATGGCGACGCTCTATGCGTGGGACCTCCCGCAACCGTTGGAGGACGACGGCGGCTGGCTCAACAGGGCGACCGTCGACCGGTTCGCCGACTACGCCGCGGTGGTCGGGGAGCGGCTGGCCGACCGGGTCGAGCACTGGGTCCCGGTCAACGAGCCGAGCGTGGTCACGACGTTCGGCTACGCGACGGGGGAGCATGCACCGGGCAAGCGGCTGATGCTCGACGCCACTCCGGTGGCCCACCACCTGCTGCTCGGCCACGGCCGGGCGGCGATCGCGCTCCGGGCAGCGGGTGCCACCAGCATCGGCTGCGCCAACAACCACGCTCCGGTCTGGCCGGCGTCCGACGACGACGCCGACGTGGGCGCCTCCAAGCTCTTCGACGCCTTCTGGAACGGCATGTACCTCGAGCCGATGCTCCTGGGCCGCTACCCGGTCGACCTCGAGCCGCTCCTCGACGGCGTCGTCCGCGACGGTGACCTCGCCACGATCCGCCAGCCCCTCGACTTCTACGGGGTCGACTACTACACGCCGATCCGGATCGGGGTGGCGTCCGAGGAGGCGCCGATGCCCTTCGAGTTCCTCGAGGTCGTCGGCTACCCACGCACCGACCTGGAGTGGTCGGTGGTGCCCGAGGCCCTCCGGGAGTGGCTCATCATCTTCCGGGCGCGTCTGCGTGCGGCGCTCCCGCCGATCTACGTCACCGCCGCCGGTTGCTCGTACGACGTGGAGCCCGACGCCGCCGGCGTCGTCGACGACCAGTCCCGGATCGACTTCCACACCGCCCCCCTGGCGGCGGTTTCCGACGCGATCCGGCTGGGTGTCGACGTCCGGGGCTACTACGCCTGGTCGTTCCTCGACGACTTCGCGTGGACCATCGGCGAGCGCGCCCGCTTCGGCCTGGTCCACGTCGACCGGGTGACGCAGCAGCGGACGAGGAAGCGGTCGTTCCAGTGGTACGCGGACCTCATCGCCGCGACGCGCAACGCCAACGACTGACCGGCGTCAGGTGAGGGCCTTGCCCATCCGGCGCACGATCTCGGTGAGCCGGTCGGGGTCGGTGGCGATGTTGAGGCGCACGTGGCCGGGCAGCCCGGCGTGGAAGTCGTGCCCGGGGGTGAGGCGCACCCGGCCGTGCTCGAGCGCGACCGCGGCGGGGTCGTCGTGACCGTAGGCGCGCAGGTCGACCCAGGCCAGGTAGGTCGCCTCCAGGGGCCGCATCCGGGCCTCCGGCAGGTGCTCGGCGAGCAGCGTGACGAGGAGGTCGCGCTGCGCGGACAGCCGGGCCCGGAGGGCGTCGAGCCAGTCGTCGCACGCGGTGTAGGCGGTGATGGCGGCGACCACGCCGAGGGGGGACCAGGAGTCGTTGCGGGCCATCGGTACCTCGCGCAGGGCGGCGTTGGCCGCGGGGTCGGGGACGACCAGCTGCGCGCACTTGAGGCCCTGGGTGTTGAAGGCCTTGGACGCTGCGACCACGGCGACCGCGTGGTCGGCGGTGCCGTCGACGGAGAGGTAGGGGACGTGCGGGGGCGAGCCCTCCAGGACGAGCGGGGCGTGGATCTCGTCCGACACCACCCGCGCGCCGTGGCGCCGTACGACGTCACGGATGCCTTCGAGCTCGGCGCGCGTGAAGACCCGGCCCCACGGGTTGTGGGGCTGGGTGAGCAGCAGGGTGCGGGCACCGGCGGCGAACAGCCGGTCGAGCTGGTCGAGGTCGATCTCGGCCCGTTCGGCATCGGGGTCGACGACCAGGTCGACCCGCTCGCGGCCGGTGATCTGGGCGATCGAGAGCTGCGGCGGATAACCGGGGATCGGCATCACCACCGGGCCGGGCGCGGAGAGCATGTCGAGCGCGAGCCGGACGCCCGCGGTCACGTCGGACGTCGGGATCACCCACGACGGGTCGACCTCGTGGCCCCACTGCCGCCGGGCGAACCCTGCGTAGGCGACGCCGAGCGGGCCGCCCTCGTCGAAGTCGGGATAGCCGGTCAGCCCGCGCGCCACGGCGTCGCTGAGGGCAGCCGCGATCGGCGGGGCCCAGGCGTAGTCGGTCTCCGCCACCCAGGCGGGCAGCACGTCCTCGTCGACGAGCCCCCACTTGCAGGGCAGGGCGTAGCGGAGCTCGTCCTCGGTGCGGTCCACGATCACGCGACCAGCCTAGGAGGCGTCAGGCAAGGGACGACTCGACGAGGCGGAGGACCTCGTCCATCGTGCCCCGCAGCGGCGCGATCGACTGCTCCGCGCGGCACAGCGCGATCGCGCCCTCGACGGCGGCGACGATGAACAGCGCGAGGCGCGGGGCGCGCTCGGGGTCGACGCCCTCCTCGACCATCACGTCGACGAGGGTCGCCTGCCAGGACCGCAG
>NZ_JACEFC010000061.1 GCF_014180715.1 Nocardioides stalactiti
GGGGGACCGACCCGCCGACGACCTTGTCGACGAACTCGAAGCCCGAGCCCTCCGGCAACGGCTCGACCTCGATGTCGCACACGGCGTACTGACCGTGGCCGCCGGACTGCTTGACGTGCCGACCGTGTCCCTTGGCCGTGCCGACGAAGCACTCCCGGAGCGGGATGACGAGCTCTTCCTGCACGACTGATACGCCGTACCGCTCCTTGAGCCGGTCGAGGGCGACGTCGGCGTGCGCCTCGCCCATCACCCAGATGACGAGCTGTCCGGTCTCGGGGTCGTGGTGGACGCGCAGGCTCGGGTCCTCGGCGGCGAGGCGGGTCAACGCTCCGGAGAGCTTGTCCTCGTCGGACCGGGTCGCCGCCTCGATCGCGATCGGCAGCAGCGGGTCAGGCAGCACCCACGGCCGCAGCACGCGGGGAGCGTCGGGGGAGGAGAGGGTGTCACCGGTCTCCGCCCGCGACAGGCGACCGACGACCCCGATGTCCCCGGCGAGCACCCGCGGCGCGAGCACCTGCTGGCTGCCGACGGCGAACGCCAGGGCGCCGATCCGCTCGTCCTCGTCGTGGTCCTCGTGGCCGGCGGCGCCGAAGCTCGCGAAGTGCCCGGAGACGTGCACCGACGCGTCCGGGTTGAGCGTGCCGGAGAACACCCGGACCAGGCTGACCCGGCCCAGGTAGGGGTCGCTGGTGGTCTTGACGACCTCGGCCACGAGGGGTCCGGCCGGGTCGCAGGTGACGGCGGCAGCCGCCTTGCCCTCCGGCGTGAAGACGTCCGGCGGCACGTGCTCCGGCGGCGACGGGAACGCTCGGACGCAGAGGTCGAGGAGCTCGGGCAGGCCGGTGCCGGTCTGCGCGCAGACCGGCAGCACCGGGAAGAAGCCGGCTCGCGCGATGGCGGTCTCGAGGTCCTCGACGAGCAGCTTCTCGTCGATCTGCTCGCCGCCGACGTAGCGGTCCATGAGNGCTCGCCGCCGACGTAGCGGTCCATGAGGGTCTCGTCCTCGGACTCCTCGATGATCGCCTCGATGAGCTCGGCGCGGCGGGGGTCGTCGTCGGCGGAGCCGATGAGGCTCTCGACGCCGCCATCGCGCGGCACGAGGACCGGCAGCACCTTCTCGCCGAACGCCGTCTGCGCGGCCGCGAGGACGGCGTCGTGGTCGGCCCGTGGGTGGTCGAGCTTGGTGATGACGACGGCGCGCGGCATCGCCACGGCTGCGCACTCACGCCACAGCTCGCGGGTGCCGTCGTCCACGCCCTCGTTGGCGGCGATGACGAAGAGCGCGCAGTCGGCGGCGCGCAGCCCTGCCCGGACCTCACCGACGAAGTCGGCGTAGCCCGGGGTGTCGATGAGGTTGATCTTGGTGCCCTCGACGACGACAGGAGCGACGGCCAGGGACACGGACCGGGTGTCGTCGCCCAGGCTCACCTTGGTGAGCGCCTCGACGAGCACGGTCTTGCCGGACTGGGTGGGCCCGACCAGGACCACGTTGCGGATCCGGTCGGGCCCGGGCGCCGCAAGGTCCTGGTCACCGGCCTTTCGAGAGGTCTTGTCGGCCATGGGCCTACGTAACTCCGATGGGCCAGGCTCCACAAGGCCCCAGCGAAAGAATCAGTGCTGGTAGGTGCCGACGACCATGCCGCGCGCGAGGGTCTTGAACGCCAGGTTGAAGCCGACGACGGCCGGGGTGGCGTCGCCGTCGACGCCGAGCTCGGCCTCCTTCACGGCATGCACGACGAAGAAGTAGCGGTGCACCTGGTCGCCCTCCGGCGGCGCGGCGCCACCGAAGCTCGGCGTGCCGAAGTCGTTGCGGACGTGGAACGCCCCGCCGGGGAGGTAGATGTCGTCCGCGCCGGCGCCGGTGTCGAGGCTGGTCACGTCGCCCGGGATGTCGACGGCCACCCAGTGCCAGAAGCCGCTGACGATGGGGGCGTCGGGGTCGAAGCAGGTCACCACGTAGCTCTGGGTGCCCTCCGGGCCCGGCTCCCAGGACAGCTGCGGCGAGGTGTTGCCGGCGGCGTACACCTGGTCGTCCTTGAGCGGCTGGCCGTCGGTGACGTCGGCGCTGGTGACGCCGAAGGAAGGTACGGCGGGGAGCAGCGCGTAGGGATCGGGCGTGACCGGACGGTCGAGCGACATGGTGGCTCCTCGGGCTGGGATGGCACAGGTTTCCGACGTCGGCGAATCTAGTCCGGGTGCTGGGTCGTTGACAGGGGCGAAACGCCCTCCGTCGATGATGTCCTCATGGATTTTCCCCCCTACCCCTCGGGACTTCGCCTCTCCGGGCGTCGTGTGCTGGTGGTCGGCGGTGGCAACGTCGCACAGCGCCGGGTGCCGCAGCTGATCGCCGTCGGCGCTGACGTCCACGTCGTCTCCCCGGTGGTGACGCCGGCGATCGAGGGCCTGGTGGGATCAGGGGAGATCACCTGGCACGAGCGGACCTTCCGCGACGAGGACCTGGCGGGCGTCTGGTACGTCATCGCGGTCACCGACGACCTGGCGGTCAACGACCGGGTGAGCGCGCTCGCGGAGGAGCAGCGGGTGTTCTGCGTGCGCTCCGACGACGCGACCCGCGGCACCGCGTGGACCCCTGCGGTGGGCCGGCACGCCGGCGTCACCGTCGCCGTCCTCGGCAACCGGGAGCCGCGCAAGTCGGCCGCGCTGCGCGACGGCATCATCGAGGGACTGCACGACGGTCGGATCGCGGCCGTCGAGCACCACGACAAGACGCCCGGCGTGACCCTCGTGGGCGGCGGTCCCGGCCACCCGGACCTGATCTCGGTCGCCGGTCGCCGGGCGCTGATGGAGGCCGACGTCGTCGTGGCCGACCGGCTCGCGCCGCGTGAGCTGCTCGGCGAGCTGGGGTCGGACGTCGAGCTCGTCGACGTCGCCAAGCTGCCCCGGGGCCGCAGCGCCCAGCAGGAGGAGATCAACCGGGTCATCGTCGACCGGGCGCTCGCGGGCAAGCGGGTGGTCCGGTTCAAGGGCGGCGACAACTTCGTCTTCGGCCGAGGCTACGAGGAGATCATCGCCTGTCGCGAGGCCGGTGTGCCGGTGACCGTGATCCCCGGCCTCACCAGCCCCGTCGCCGTGCCCGCGATCGCCGGGATCCCGGTCACCCATCGCGGAGTCACCCATGAGTTCACCGTCGTCTCCGGGCACCTGCCCCCGGGCCACCCCGAGGGCCTGGTCAACTACGACGCGCTCGCGCGGATGACCGGCACGATCGTGCTGATGATGGCGGTCCAGAACGCTCCGGCGATCGCCGCCGCGCTCGTCGCGGGCGGCCGCAGCGCCGACACCCCGGTCGGCGTCGTCTGCGACGGGACGATGCCGACCCAGCGGACCGTGCTGGCCACGCTCGGCACGCTGGCGGAGACGCTCGTCGCCGAGAAGGTGTTGCCGCCCGCGATCATCGTGGTCGGCGAGGTGGTCCGCGTGGCCCACCCCGAGGCGTTCCCCGACGGCGCCGGCAGCGACGGGAACTGATGGCCGAGCTGGTCGAGATCGCGTCAGCCGAGGACCCTCGGCTGGCCGACTACCGCGACCTGCGCGACGTCCAGCTCCGCAAGCACCTCGAGACCGAGCACGGGCTGTTCCTCGCCGAGGGGGAGAAGGTCGTCCGGCGGGCGGTCGAGGGTGGCTTCCCGGTCCGCTCCTTCCTCATGGCGCCGCGCTGGCTCGACGCCCTGGCCGACGTCCTCGCGACGACCGACGCGCCCTGCTACGTCCTGTCCGAGGCGCTCGCTGAGGAGGTGACCGGCTTCCACGTCCACCGCGGGGCGCTCGCGTCGCTCGCCCGGCTGCCGCTCCCGTCGGTCGCCGACGTGCTCGCCCGCGCCCGGTCGGTCGTCGTGCTCGAGGACATCGTCGACCACACCAACGTCGGCGCGATCTTCCGCAGCGCCGCTGCGCTCGGTTTCGACGCCGCGCTGCTCGCTCCGCGCTGCGCCGACCCGTTCTACCGCCGGGCGATCAAGGTCGGGATGGGGGCCGTCTTCAGCCTGCCGTGGACCCGGCTGCCGGACTGGGGCACGGCGCTCACCGACCTCTCCGGCGCCGGGTTCACCACGGTCGCGCTCACCCTGGCCGACGACGCCGTACCCCTGGAGGAGGCGGTCGCCGGCCTCGACAAGGTGGCGCTCGTGCTCGGGTCGGAGGGCCACGGCCTCTCCGCCCGGTGGGAGCAGACCTCCGACCGCCGCGCGATCATCCCGATGGCTGCCGGGATCGACTCCCTCAACGTAGCCGCGGCTTCGGCAGTCGCGTGTTACGTGACCGCCCGCCGCTGAGCGGTGCAAGGATGCTGCCGGAACTCTGACGGAGGTGGCGCATGTTCGGCTTCGGCTGGCAGGACGGTACGGCGACGGTGGTCGCTCGCCGTCTGGTCAAGGAGTGGCGTGCCCAGCACACGGCCACCAGTCCTGGCGGCAAGCGGCGCAAGTTCGAGTACATCCTCGACGTGCGCCCGCCCGACGGCAGTCAGCGGTTCCGGGCGACCTGCACCAACTCCTGGAAGGACGCCGTCCAGGGTGACGAGGTGAACGTCCGCTTCCACCCGAAGCGGCAGAAGGTGAAGATCGTCGAAGGGCGGTCGCGGAGCCAGGCGAAGAAGCCGCAGCCCGTGGACGACCGGTGGCGCGACATGCTCGACGACGAGCCCGGCACCCCGCCGCCCGCGCGATGACGCGCCTCCGGCCGCCGCGCCTCCCCGCCGTCCCCGACCCGATGCGACGGGTCCGGGTCCCGCGCGACCTCGAGGCGGTCACGACCGTGGCCGAGGAGGCCGACCCCGGCGACGTGGGCATGACGCGGGACGGGGTCGAGCGGATCTGGAAGGACGCGCGCAACCTCTACCGCTCCGGCATCCACCCCGCCCTCACCTTGTGCGTACGACGGCACGGCGAGGTGGTGCTCGACCGCGCCATCGGCCACGCCCGCGGCAACGGCCCCAAGGACGACCGCAGCGCCGAGAAGGTGCTGGTGACGCCCGAGACGCCGCTGTGCATCTTCTCCGCGACCAAGGGCATCACCGCCTCGCTCATCCACCTGCTCGACGAGCGCGGCGTGCTGCACGTCGGCGACCGGATCGCCGACTACCTCCCGGACTTCGCGCGCAACGGCAAGGGCGGGATCACCGTGGGCCAGGTGCTGTCGCACCGGGCCGGCATCCCGAACCTCCCGTCCGGCTCCCTGGACCTCGACCGGATCGGCGACGTCGACTTCAAGCGCGAGCTCATGTACGACGCCCGGCCGATGCACCGGCCCGGGAAGCGGCAGGCCTACCACGCGGTGAGTGGCGGCGAGATCCTCGCCGAGGTGGTCCGGGAGGTCACCGGCCGGAGCATCCGGGACGTGCTGGCCGAGGAGATCCTCGACCCGCTCGGCTTCCGCTGGACCAACTACGGGGTGGCCGCCGAGGACGTCGACCAGGTCGCCCTCAACTATCCGACCGGCCCGCCGCTGCTGCCGCCGGTCTCGACCGTGCTCACGCGGGCCCTCGGTCTGCACCCGGACGAGGCGACCCGGGTCTCCAACGACCCGCGGTTCCTCCAGGCCGTGATGCCGGCGGCCAACGGCGTGAGCACCGCCAACGAGCTGAGCCGGTTCTACGAGCTGCTCCGCAACGGCGGCGAGCTCGACGGCACCCGGATCATGGAGGCGCGCACGATCCGGCGGGCGCGGGTCGAGCAGTCGCACCTGGAGGTCGACTTCAGCCTCGGCCTCCCCATCGGGTTCAGCATGGGCTACATGCTGGGCGGTCGGATGGTGAGCCTGTTCGGCCCCGACACCCCGGAGGCGTTCGGCCACCTCGGGTGGGTCAACATCCTCAGCTGGGCCGACCCGCAGCGGGCGCTGTCGGTCGCGCTGATCACCACCGGCAAGGCTGCCGTCTATCCAGAGATCACCCGGTTCCTCCAGGTGCCGAGACGGATCGGCAAGGAAGCCGCGAAGGTCTGACCGGCGCTGCCGATACAGCCGGTGGAGCTCAGAGCCGCGAGGTCGGCTGCTGGTCGAGGAACGTGAGCACGGCGCGGACCCGCGGGTTCTCGTTGGTGACCCGGTCGATCCCGAGCTTGTCGAGGATCCGGCCCACGTAGGTCTCGACCGTGCGGTGGCTGAGGAACAGCTCGGCCGCGATGCCCTCGTTGGAGAGCCCGACCGCCATCAGCCGGAGCACGTCGTGCTCCCGGTCGGTCAGGCCGCCGAGCGGGTCGAGTGCGGCGTCCATGAGCATCTCCACCAGGCCGGGGTCGACGGCGAGCCCGCCGTCCGCGACCCGGTGCAGGGCGGCGGCGAAGCTCGGCAGGTCGCCGACCCGGTCCTTGAGCAGGTAGCCGCGCCCGGTGGGCTGGCTCTCCAGCAGCCGGATCGCGTAGCCGGGCTCGAGGTACTGCGAGAGGACGAGGACGCCGACCGAGGGGAAGCGGTCGGCGATGGCCTCGGCGGTGGCGATCCCCTCGGTGGAGAACGTGGGTGGCATCCGGATGTCGACGACGGCGACGTCGACCGGCCTGGAGCCGAGGAGGTCGAGGAGCCCGTCGCCGTCGTCGACCTGCCCAGCGACGTGGAACCCCAGGTCGTCGAGCACCCGAGCCATGCCCTCGCGGAAGAGCACGGAGTCGTCCGCGATCGCGACGCTGGTGGAGGTGGTGGGTGGCATCAGGGCCCGGATCGCTGCGGGGCTCAGCTCGTCCTTGGGCACGAAGCCGGCGACCGGCGCGGCCTGGATCCGGTCGGCGTACGCCGACGCGCTGCGGCTGGACGTGACGATGACCGTCGGGGGCGAGGGGAGGGCCGCGAGCTGTCGGGCGACCTCGAACCCGTCGGGCCCCGTGCCGAGGTGTACGTCGACGAGCACGACGTCGGGATGGGTGGCGACCGCGGCCGCGATGGCGGTGGTGCCGTCGCCGACGTCGGCGACAACGTCGAACCCGTCGTCCTCCAGCACCGAGCGCAGGTACTCCCTGAACGGTGCGTGGTCATCGACGATCAGGACGGTCACGTCGTCACTCTCGCACGCGGAGCGGCTCGGCGTATCCGTGGATTCACGCATTGTCGAGCGGGCTCGTGGCCTGTGAGAATCTTCCGGGTGTCGACCACCTCAGCGTCGCCCACCGGCGCGGCGCGGCGAGTCGGTGCGTGGTCGGACGGGCTGGTCGCCCGGGCCCGGGTCCGCTGGGGACCCCGCTACCTGTTCGTCCTGGTGATGGCGGGCGGGGCGTTCATGTCCTACGTGGGGATGCCGGTCCAGACGTTGACGGCTCTTCCCTTCTGGACCGGTGAGTTCGCGCCCCTATCGACGGTGTGGATGTTCGTCGTCCTCGGCGTCGCCGTGGGGGTCCCGGCGATGGTGCTGGTCAGGCTGCCGAGCTATGCGGTGGTCACCGCACACCTGCGGGGCGAGCCCGCAGACCCGGTCGCTGTCTGGCGCAGCGGCGTGACCGTGCTCCCACGGGTGGCGGCGCTGACGGGGGGCGTCTGGAGCCTGGTGGCGACCGGCGTCGGGCTGTTCGTGGTCGGGCGGCGGGAGGAGTTCGACGCGCTGGCCTGGACCGGCGCGTACGCGGCTCAGCTGCTCGCGGCAGCCGGACTTGCTGCGTTCGCGCTGATGTTCTTCCAGCTCGCGCTGTTCCCGGTGGTGCGGGAGGTCGCGCCGTACCTGCCTGCGGACTTCGCAGAGACGACGGCGGTCTCGGGCCGGCAGCGCTTGATCCTGCTCAACACCGCTATCACGCTCACCGTTGGCTTCCAGTCGGCGGGCTTGTCCCTGGGGTTCATGCACCAGGGTCGTCCGTGGGTCGTCGCCGTCGTGGTCGTCGGCATCGTGTCGACCTACGTCTGGATCTTCCTCGGTCTCGCCGCGGCGGACGTGACCCGCCGCGTCGACGAGCTCGCGGGTGCGCTCAACGGGATGGCGAGCGGCCGGCCGCTCCGGATCCTGCCCTCGTCGGGCGACGACTTCGACGAGACGGCGCGCGCCTTCAACACCATGGTCGACCTGCTCGAGGAGAACGCCCGCGAGCTCCGCCGTTCCCGGACGCGTCTGGTCGAGGTCGCAGACGAAGCGCGGCGGCGCATCGAGCGCGACCTCCACGACGGCGCCCAGCAGAACCTGGCACTGGTGAGCATGCAGCTCGGTCAGCTGGAGTCGGGGAGCAGGAGCCAACCCGACCTGGCCGCGCGCGTGCACGCGATCCGGGGCGACCTCGGCGCGGTGGTCGCCGAGATGCGTGCCTTGGCCCACGGCATCTATCCCGCGGCCCTGGAGGCGGAAGGGCTGGGATCGGCGCTCCGAGCCGCCGCACGGGAGTCCGACGTTCCGGTCCACCTCGACCTCGCGATCGCGACGCGCTGGCCCGCGCCGGTCGAGGCGGCCGTCTACTTCTGCTGCTGGGAGGCGCTGCAACGCGCAGGCCAGGTCGAGGGCGAGCGCGACCCGACGGTCACCCTCCGGATCGACGAGAACGGCGGCAGCGCGGCGCTGCTCATCGCGCTCGACCCGCCGCTGGACCCCGAGCACGCCGTCGAGCTCGCCCACTACGTCGCCGACCGGCTCGGTGCCGTCGGGGGAACCTCCACCGCCGGCGACCCGGCCCGTCCGGCGACGCTGCTCCGGGGCGAGGTGCCGGTCCGATGACGCACACCGCGCTCGAGAACGTGTCGTGGCTGGACCGGCTCTTCGCTCGGGCGTACCGGCGGATCAGGCGCAACTACGTGGAGATCTGGCTCGCGGTCAGCGGCCTTGGGATCGTGCTGGTCGCCTGGCCGGCCCAGTACGCCACGCTGCTGCCGCTCTGGGGGCCGGCCGAGCCCGGGTCGGGCGAGTTCTGGCGCGCGATGAGCCCGTGCTTGGTGGGCACGGCCTTCCTGATGCCGTGGACGGCGCTGCACCCATTCCGGCCGATCGCGCTGTTCCTGCGGGGCAAGCCGGTGGACCCCGCCGCGGTCTGGTACGCCTGCGTCCGCCGGATCACCTGGACCAGCGCCGCCTGCACGGCGACGTACTCGATCCCGTGCAACATCGCGCTGCTGCTCGTGGTGGGCCCGCCGCGCGGTTGGGACCTCGGTGACTACCTCTCGCACTGGTTCGTGGCGTCGATGATCACCGTGTCGGCAGGGTTCTTCTTCGTCCTCATCTGGGAGGTGGCGTTCCGTCCCGTCCTGCGCGAGATCGAGCCGCTGCTCCCGGCTGAGTTCGACCCCGGTTCGACCTGGCTGACCCTGAGCCGACGCAGCGCCCTCGCCTCGAGCTCGGCCATGATCTACACCGGTGCCGCCGTGGCGAGCCTGGCGGCCGGCACCGACGACACCGACGTGGTGCTCGCGACGGCGGTGGTCGCCACCGTCGGGTCGGCCGCCACGTTCGGCGGCGCCATCACCGGCCTGGTGGCGCACTCGATCTTCCGCCGGGTCCACGAGCTCAGGGTCGCGCTGGTCCGGATCGGTCTGCGGGAGCCGGGCGTGCGGGTGGCCGTTCGCGCGGGGGACGAGCTGGACGCGGCGGCCCTCAGCCTCAACCGGATGGCCGAGCGGCTCGAGCACGACGACGCGACCCTGCGGGCCTCGCGCACCCGGCTCGCGTCCGTCGCCGACGCCGAACGCCGCCGGATGGAACGCGACCTGCGCCGACGAGTGCTGGTCCGGCTCGAGCAGGTCGGCGACCGGCTGCGCGAGGTCGAGGACGACCTGGCCGAGCGGCCGGACCTCGCTGACCTGCACCGACTGTGCGACCGCGTGCGCTCGAGCGTCGCGGACGCCGAGACCGAGATCAACCGGCTCGCTCGTGGTGTCTACCCGGCCGAGCTGACCGAGGCCGGGCTGGGCGCTGCGCTCACGGCGGCCGCCGAGCGGTCGGCGCTGCCCGCCGTAGTGGACGCAGACGGGGTCGGCCGCCTCGACAGCGCGCGGGAGGCGGCCGTCTACTTCGCGTGCAACGAGGCCCTCCAGAACGCCGCCAAGCACGCAGGGGAGCAGGCCCGGGTCACCGTGACCCTCGCGCGCGTCGGCGACCGGCTCACGTTCGCCGTCGCCGACGACGGGCAGGGCTTCACGCAGGCGCCCGTCGGACGCGGCCTGGAGAACATGCGCGACCGGGTCCGCGCTGCCGGTGGGGACCTGACGGTCAAGTCGGAGCCGGGAGTCGCCACGACCGTGACGGGGTGGGTGCCCGCCTGAACCTCGCCGCCTGATTCGGTCAGTCGGGCACCACCACGACCTGGTCGGGCGACCGACCGGTGATGTTGATGTTGTCGCCGAGGACCTCGGTGAAGAAGGTATAGGCACCAGCGGGCATCCGGGCGACCAACCGGTACGTCTGATCGGTCCGCTGCTGGGTCGAGCTGACGAGGATCGGCGCGCCCGTGGCGGGGCGCAACATCAGGCGCACCGCCGAGGTGGTGTAGCGCGACACCGTGCCGGTGAGCTCGACCAGGTCGTCGGTGCTGTCCGGCGTCGATGCGAGCGCCGTGACCACGAACCGCGCTTCCACCGGGCTAGGCCCCGAGACCGTCGGGAGGGTGGTCTCCGAACCCCCGTAGCTCCAGCGGTAGTTGGTGGTCACGTGCTGGACGAGGGTCACGGTCGCGGTCCCGTCGGCGGCCGTGACCGCGGTGGCGACCGTCTCCCAGCTGTCGTCGTTGAGCAGGCGCTGGAGCCGGAGAGTCTGGCCGCCGTAGCCCTGACCGACGGCGGACAGCTTGGCCTTGAGCTGGGCCTTGTCGCCGGCGTCGATCACCTTGACCGTCGCGGAGATGCCGAGGACGGAGGTACGCCGGGGACTGACGGTCACGGTCCGGACGACCGACTGGCTCGCCTGGAAGTTCGCCGCCCCCGCGAACCTCCAGCGGTACCGCGTGGTCTGCGTCGGGGTGACCTTGACGCTGACCTGTCCGTTCACGTCGGTCAGCCGGCTCCGCAGCAGGTGGTATGTCGCCCCGCCGTCGGTCGACGCCTCCAGCGTCAGGGTTCGGTTGGAGCGGGGCTCGCCACCGGAGGTGAGGGTTCCGGTCACGGTGGTCGACTGTCCGTCGTAGAGCGCGGTCGACGGCGCGACGCTGTTGTCCAGGGCTGTCGCCGCCATCGGGTCGCGCACCAGGATGGTGGTCATCGGCGACTGCGAGGCCTTGAGGTGCGGCGTCTTCGCGAACCGCCACTGGTAGCGCGTCTCGACGGCGGGCGAGACCGAGGCCGACGCCTTCCCCTCGATGTTGGTGGTCGCGCTCCCGATCTGGCTCCACGTGCTCCCACCCTGGGGCAGCGCCCACAGGCCGACTGACTGGGCGCGCACCGGCGTGCCCTGGCTCAGCAAGGTCGTGCGCAGCGTCGTCGAACCGCCGGGTGCCACGGCGTCGGCGACCGCGTCGATCGTCAGGGCGGTCGACGTCCGGACGAACACGGTGACCGGCGCCGAGGTCGCGGGGCTGAGGGTCGCGGTCAGGTCGTGCTGCCAGCGGTACTGCTCGGTCGTGGACGGCGTCAGGGTGAACGAGGCCGCACCGAAAGAATCGGTCGTCCGGGTGGTCAGCCTGCTCCAGGTCGTGCCGTTGACCGAGCGATAGAGATGCACCGGCCGCCCGGCGACCACGGCACCGTCGCTGCGGAGGACCGTCGAGAGCGTGACCTGCTGCCCCGGGGAGAGGTCGGTCCCGGTGGTGCTCATCGTCAGGGTCGTCGGGCGTCGGACCGTCAGCACCATGGCCAGGGAACTGGCGCCCCGGTGTGCTGCCGAACCGGCGTACCGCCACTGGTACCGGCGGGTCGAGGTGGGGGAGACCTGCTGGGTCAGGGTGCCCCCCGGTCCGCTGACCGAGGCCCCGCCTCGCACCCAGGTCGTGCCGTTGTCGGTCGAGGACCACAGGTCGATCGACAATCCCTCGGTGGGCGTCCCGTCGATCGTCACCACGCCGCCGACCGTCGCGCTCGCTCCGTGGTTGATCACCTGCGGGCTCAAGGACAGCGACACCGCCGATGGCCGGAGCACCGTGACTTCGCGCTTCACCGACATCGCGGCGATGTAGCGCTCGCTGTTGAGCACGTGCCACCGGTAGGACGTGTTGACAGTCGGTTGGTCGACGATCGACCCCTGGCCGGCGAAGTTGGTGGTGGTCGTGCCGACGTCTGTCCACGTCGACCCACCGTCGACCGACTTGCGCAGCACCACCGGAACGCCCTGCATCGCGGCGCCCTCGAAGGTCGCGGTCGTGCGCAGGACAGCCGTCTCGCCCTTGACGATCGTCGTGCGGTCGGCAGTGCTCGTCAGCGCCGGTTTGCGTTTCACCGTGACGGTGACCAGGCCGCTCTCGACCACGGGACCGTCGATGAAGAAGATCGCCCACACGTACTGAGCCGTCACCGTGGGGGTGATCTCGAGCGAGAGCTGGCCGGACTCGTCGGTGCCGTCGTTGCCGATCTGGGTGTAGCTCTCGCCGCCGTCGGTGGTCCGCAGCAGGTTCGCCTGGTACCCCTGGAGTGGCTCTCCGTCGGAGGTGAGCGTGCCCGAGATCGTGGTGGACTCGCCCGGCGCGACGGAGGTGGGATCTGCCGCGATGGTGAGCTCGAAGGGGGCGGCCTCGAAGTCGAGCGTCGTCGAGGCTTCGCCCACGACGTCGATCGTCAGCGCGTCGATGTGCGTCGTGGAGTCGTTGGGTTGGAAGTCGCCACACAGGTTGCGCTGGATCCCGACGAACGCCGGCCCGGACCCGTAGGTCGTGACGTACTCGCTGATCGTCCCCTCGAAGAAGAACGCCGGGGACTGCGACGTCCAGAACCAGTCGACCGCCATCAGGTCGCCGGAGCTTGTCCACACCCCGAGGCTGTCGAGGTCGATCCGACCGACGGGTGCGCCGGGAGCGCCGCCCTCGGTGCGGATCACCGCGTCCGTTCGAGCGTCGGGATCATGGAGCGCGACGCTGAACGCCTCGAGGTCGGAGAGCTCGCCGATGTCGCGGAAGATCCCGGCGCGACCGAGATCCGGGGTCTCCAGCTCCAACGAACCATCACCGAGGGGCGGCTTGTCCTGCTGGTCGGGGAACTCCGGGTTGGGCGGACCGAACGGCCCGCCCTCCAGGCGGACTCGAGGGGTGCTGTCCGCGCCGCCGTCGCAGTTGGTCCTCTCGACCTGATAGGGCGGTTGGACCTCCGACAGGGAGTCGATCACCACGACGGCTGCTGAGGCCGGCGGCGCCGGGAGCGCGAGCAGCGCAGCCACGGTGGCGATCACCGTCACGGCGACTCGACGCATGCTTCCCCCATGGAGTGATGGTCGGCGGACAGCCCCACGCTAGTGCGCGGACGGTGCTCCTGGCACTGCCGAACTGGGACCAACTCCTCCTCCCAGGTGGGCTAGTCCATATGGATGAGTCGTGGCCCGAACTCGCCATTGCCGGACCTGGGCAAAGCAAAGTTGACTCCTCCCCATGGACGGAGCCGGATGGGGCCGCTCTCCCGTGACGCGCCGCGGCGTGGTGCTCGCGGGCGGGGTCGTAGCAGCGGGGGCCCTCGCCAGTGGCCCGGGCTCGAGGATGCAGGTCCTCGACGCGCTGTGGGCGCGCGCGGCCATCTTCGGCGACGTCCGGGTCGACCGGATCCGGCGCGCTTCCGACATGCTGGTGGCCAACGTCGTCTTCGGCGGTCTCGACCTGACCAAGATCGGTGCCGACTGGTACATGGTGGCCGGTGCCTCACCGGGCTACCTGGGGATCATGTTGCCGGGCCAGAGCCTGGGTGAGCACGTCGAAGCCGGCCAGAAGCCGCCGGTCGCCGCCGAGCTCGCGCAACCGACCATTCTGGGCTTCAGGGTGCCGGCGGCTACTCGCATCCCCTACGACCTCGACGCCATCTTGGACCTGACCCGGTTCGACCCTGTCTACGGGACCGTGGCCAACGGCCTGGGCACCAGCATCGAGGCGCCGTACCGCCTCGTCATCCGGCCCCACCAGGGCCTCGGCTGGCTCAACGACACGGCGCCGAAGCGGCTGACCAGCGGTCGGGTGGCGGCCAACGAGCTGTGGCACACCCGGCTCGCCGGCTACAACCTGTTCGGTGACGGCAAGCCCGACCAGCGCTCGGACCTGCTCAAGGTCGTTCAGGTGACCGAGAACAAGGTGGCCAACATCGTGGCACCGCTGTCCTTCGCCAACCGGGCCGACATCAAGAAGAACGCCAACGTCTCCAGCCCCGTCGTCAGCCCGCAGAGCGGCTTGGTCATCCAGGCTCCGGTGGAGGCCGACCTGGTGCTCCTCTCGCCCGTCGGCGCGAGCCTCGACCTCCACGGCAGCTGGCCCGGTGCGGGCATGATCGGCTGGGACCACCGGGCAACGCTCGGCCGGGACAACTACGTCCGGGTCGAGAAGGTCGGCTTCCTGGCTCCGTACCGTCACCCGGCCACCATCATCAAGGAGACCTACCGCGTCGTCAGGAAGTTCTCGCCCAGCTCGACGAGGGCCGGCGACACCGAGGCTCTGCTGGTCCAGACCTTCACCCTGATCGTTCGTGAGCCGGACGCCGACACCTCGCTGTTGGCGTTGCGCAAGGTCAACGGAGTCACCAAGGGCCTGCCCTTCCCGTTCACCAAGGTGCGCTGCACGCAGCGGCGGACCGCGGGTCTCGCCGCGACCGCCGACCTGGAGTCCAACGGCGGGGTCCCGATGGTCCCGGACGTCGGCGGCAACCGGCCGCTGCGGCTGCCGTTCGTCGGGACCGACCACAACGGCAACGAGGTGCCCTTCACCTCTGCCGTGTACTTCGTCCCGCAGGAGAACGCGCACACCGCACCGCCCTACACCGCGGCCATGGCGTGGAACCTCACCGACCCGACCAAGAACCTCGGGCCGGAGACCCGCGCCGCGGTGGTGCCCAAGGTGGACACCGCGGTGGCGCCGGAGCACCCGGACCACCGCGGGCTCACCACCCTCCCGCTGGTGGGGATGGAGGTGACGATCACCCAGGCTCCAGGCCAGTTCCCGCCGTGGCAGCCGCGAGCGGCCGACATCAGGGCGGACCTGCCGGGGATGAGCGCGTTGTCGGGCAACGCTGGTGGGGCCGTCCGGCACTTCTACGCCGGGCCGTACCTCACCAACCAGAACAACTTCGGCGGCGTCGTGCTGCGGCTCGCTCCGACCGCCTCGGGCGCCGACGGCGACCCGCCCCAGGTCGACGACAAGAACACCGGCGGTCTTCTGCCCATGCCGTCCTACCAGGGCATGTCCAGCAAGGCGGGCGCGGTGATGGCGAGCGCCCCGGGTAGCCTGGACTCGTTGGCGACCGGCATCCCCACGCCGTCCCAGCTCTTCGGGCAGATCCAGCTGATCGGGACGCTGACCATTGCGGAGCTCGTGCCCGAGCGACTCGGCTCCGCGGGGATCGACGACGCACTACCGGCGATCCCGGGGGTCACCCACGACATCCGCAACGGCCGGGTCTACGTCGACATGGACCTCAAGCTCCCGCTCAAGTTCTACCGGTTCCCGAAGACCGGTCAGCAGCTGCTCGCCTTCAAGCCCAGCGACGAGCCGCTCCAGATCAAGGCGCACGCCGAGTCCGGAGCAGGGGGACCGGCCGAGCTCAGCGTCGACGCCCGGCTGCGCAAGGTTGCCCTGGAGTTCGCGGGGATCGTGGCGATCCCGATCGTCGAGCTGCGGGCGCAGTGGCAGTCGGGTGCCAAGCCGGTGTTCTCCTTCGAGATCAAGAACACCCAGTTCCTCGGACCGCTCGAGTTCCTCCAGCCGCTCTCGGACTTCGTCGCCCTCGGCGCGGCCGAGTCCGACGACACAGCGGGGGGCGGCGGCTCGAGCGGTGGAGGAAGCCAGCCCGCCGGACCGCTCTCGAGCACCGCCGGGACCCTGGTGGCCGCGCCCGGCCTCGGCCAAGCAGGAAACGGGGTCGACGCCTACATCGACGACGTCGGTCTTCACCTCGTCGCCGACTTCGGGGTCCCGGACCTCAAGCTCGGTGTCTTCACCCTCACCGGAATGAACTTCGGCATCGGGGTCGACCTGCCGTTCGGCGGCGGGCTCGAGGTGCACGCGTACTTCGCCTCGTTCGCCAACCCGTTCATGGTCACCTACAGCGGTGCCGGTGGCACCGGGTTCGTCGACGTCCTTATCTCCGAGGGCGGGCGACAGGTGATCAAGGCCTCGATCGGCGTCGCGGCCACCGCGGGCATCGACCTGGTCGTGGCCTCCGGCTCGCTGTCCATCAACGTCGGGCTCATGCTGACGATCGAGAACAGCAAGGAGAAGGGCGTCGATCTCGCGCTCGCCGCCTACTTCCGGATCAGCGGGTCGGTGTCGGTCCCGTTCATCTGCACGGTGAGCGTGGTGTTCGAGCTGATCCTGGAGTTCCGGCCGGGGCTCAACGGCAAGCCGTCCAAGCTCACCGGCACAGCCCGTTTCCTGCTCAAGGTCGACACCCTGATCTGCGACGAGGAGGTCGAGGCGCGGATCAGCAAGACCTTCAAGGGGGGGCTCCCTGGCGTGCCGCTCAGCGACGGTGGCGACCCGTTCGGGTCCTCCGTCGCCGGGCGTACCCCACGTCCGGTGATGGCGGGCGCCGACCGCGTCATCGAGGACGACCCGGAGTCGCCGACCTTCCGGACCACCCACACCGCGAGCACCTGGCAGGCCTACGCCGCTGCCTTCGCCGCGAGCTAGCCACGGCTTCACAGGGAAAGGCGCCATGGTCACCAATCCGAAGCAGGAGCTGTCGTTCACCGCGGTCCCACGCGGCCTGACCTCTGTCGGCAGCGGCTACCCGGCCGGGAGCCTGCGGGTGGGAGTTCGGATGACCATCCGGCTCAGCTATGACGAAGGCACCGGTGCGACGCTCGGCAACGACTTCAAGGACTTCCTGGACTGGCCCAAGGGGGGCTTGGAGTGGCTCGGGACCTTCGACGGTGGCTCGACGTGGGTGGAGCCGTTGGACGTGCTCTGGAACTCCGACCAGGCGTTCTGGTCGGCGGCCTTCCACGGGGACCTGCGGGTGGACTCCAAGCCCGCGTACGTAGCGGCGCCCGTCCGGCCGGTCGAAGGCTATCCGCTCCGGCGGATCGCCACCGAGCTGAAGGCCTTCCACACCAGGGAGGCCATCACCGCCTCGCCGCTCGGCGGTGAGCTCCTCCGCTATGTCTACCCCGACCTTGTCCAGTTGGGAGCGACGGGCGCCGCACCGGCGGCGGACCCGACGTTGGTCTCTGCGGTCGACAAGTTCATGACGTTCTACCGTCAGGGTCCGGGCTTCAACCCGATCAAGACGGGGGAGCCGCCGCGAGGTGAGCTGAGCCCGGACTTCCACCAGCGCATCTCGTTGGTGGCCGACCACGGTCCCCTCCTCGAGCGGCTCGGCCTCGTGCTCGAGCTGGTGTTCCCGCCGCGGTCGGTCAAGTCGACGCGGATCGCGGTCACCGCCTCGATGGACGGGGTGCAGACGGAGCGGGCGATCGTCCCGAGCTATGCCTACACGCGGGTCAACCACACCCCGGGCCAGCTCTTCGCGGCGCTGCCGCAGTCGACCGACCTCGACGAGCGACTGCGGCTCAAGCTCAACGACGGAAGTCGGTTCGAGGTGCACGACGTCGACGTCGACGCCTCCCTGATCGCGGCTTTCGGTATTCCAAGGTTCGAGGTGGACGGCCCTGCGCCGCTGCCGCCGGCGCCGCGCAGCACGGGGCTGGTCATCACCCAGGACGACACCGCCGCGGCGGTCCGCACCCGGTTGGGCAACGCGCGGACGACCAGGAACAGCCTGGGCAGCGCCACGAAGCCGTCGGTCTATGCCGACGGATTGATCCAGGGCTACGACATCCAGGTCAGGCGCGGGCTCGGCCCGTGGTTGGGCCTGTGCAACCGGACCGTCACCTACACGGCCTCCGGGCCGGACGCCGAGAGGCGATTCACCGCCACCGGGGTCGCTCCGGTGAGCACCGGCGCCCGGGTCAAGGAGAACACCCGGACCCTCGAGGTGAGTGACGTCCTCGCCCGCTGGGACGGGTGGAGCCTGGCGGTCGAGCGGCCGGGGCGCTACCAGCTGCAGGAGGACGCCTCGACGGGGGATGTCGTCGACACGCCCGGCACGTTTCCCGGTGGCACCATCGACCTGGCGGCGGCGCTCCCGACCGACCCGGCGTTGCGGCTGCCGGTGTTGCGGTTCGGCGACACCTACCAGTTCCGCGCGCGGGCGATCGATGTCACCGGCTTCGGTCACGACTGGACCGGCGCACCGGCCTCGGCTGCAGTGACCTACTACCGCCACGACCCGGTGGCCTGCCCGCTGGTCCTGCCCAGCCCCACCTTGACCCGCACCGAGACCAGCCTGCGGATGGTGGTGCGCTCGAGCGCGCCCACGCCGCTCAACGTCTACTCGCACCGCACCCTGGTGCCCGCGCGGACCTCGGTCGAGATGGCGCTCGCCCACGGGATGCTCGACGTGGACGGCGCGCCGGACCCGACCCGGTTCGAGCAGATCGCCCGGCTCGACGAGACCGCGCCGCCCAAGAACGGCCCCGCGCCGACCGACGCGGCGACCCCGGCCCCGGCGGTGGTTGACTGGATGCCGGACCCGTTGTCGACCCAGGTCGGGGTGTCGCTCGTGCCGCTCCGGGTGCTCGACGTGACTCCGATCAAGTCGGCGAGCTTCCTGCCGGCCGGCGCCGGTGACGACACCGGCAAGGACGTGCTCGGGGAGTGGCAGTCGGTGGCCCTGCGGCTGAAGGCCATCCCCAACGGGAGCTCGACGATCGAGGTGACCTCGGTGGCCGGGCACGCCGTCGTCACGGTCTCCGTCCCGGCAGGGCAGGTCCGGAAGATCAGGGTCCGTGGCCTGCCCCCGATGTCGCAGTTCGAGGATCACGGTCTGGTCCAGTGGCTCGACGACGGGTTCCTGGGGCGGAAGGACCGGGTGTACAAGCTCGGCTACGAGCAGATGTGCCCGAGCACCGAGGTGACCCTCGTCCACGCCATCCAGCGCCCGATCTCGGTCCCGTCGTGGAACGGCTGCGGAGTCGTCCGGGGGACCAGCGAGAAGGATACGCGGATCGTCGCCCACGTCCAGCATCGCATGCTCGCCACCGGCCGACTGACCATCCTGGCGTCGTGGTCGGAGACCAGGGACGAGGGCGGCTTCGTCCGAACATCCAAGCGCCACCGTCCCCCAGAGGTACTGACCGTCGTCGACAGCGCGATCGGCGAGATGGAGGTCCCCTACAGCGGATCGGCCGAGTTCGCCCAGGTGTCGGTCCCGGGCAAGGTGGTGGCGCCGGACCTCCGACGCCGCGACGTGACCCTCCGGATCGTCGCGACCGGCCGGTACCTCGAGGAGTTCCGCCAGCCCCTCTCCGTGACGTGGTCGACGGTGCCAGGAGTGGATGGGCGGGTGCTCGACCTGCCGCCCGGAGTCGACCTCGAGAGCGTGCGTCTGCTCCGCGGCGGACGCGACCTGGTGCGCACCACCGACTACCGCCTCGTCGCCGACCCTCGGGCGGCAGGCAAGAAGGCGCTCGCGCTCACGCCCGGCAAGCCGGACATCGGGATCACGGTCCTGGGGGTGAACGGCCCGGTCGTGTACAGGTCCAACACGATCAAGGAGGTCCTCCCCGCCGCGATGCGGCCGCTGCCCCCCGAGGTCGCCTACGTCATCCCCGCCTGGGGAACGGGGACCACCGGACCTTTCGACGGAATCGGGCGAGCACGGGCCGAACGGACCGAACCGCGGGTCCGCATCTGGCTGGAGCGCCCGTGGTGGAGCTCGGGTGCCGAGGAGAAGCTCGCGGTGATCTACGCCATCGACCCGTCGCCGTCGACGACCGACACCCAGGGAGCGGCCAAGTTGGTCACGGTGTTCGGTCGCGACCCGGTGTATGCCGGACCTGGCGACGACGTCCGCGACACTCCCTGGACGAGCGAGCCGATCACGGGCACCCGGTATCCCGACTGGATCACCCTCGATGAGGGCCTCAAGACGGCCCGCAAGGTCATGGTGCGCCTGCACACCGTGGAGTACGACGACGAACGCGACCTCTACTACACCGACGTCGCCTGGCCGGCCACGATGGGCAACCACTTCGTCCGGATGGCCGTCGCCCGCTTCCAGGAGCACGTCACTCCCGGCAACTCCCAGCTCTCGCTGATCCGCACCATCGACCCGATCAAGCTCCTGCCGGCGCGCTCGATCGTCGCGTCCAACACCGGCGCGACCCAGTTCTACGTCCGGATGTCAGGTCGCTCCGACAAGCCGGCGTCGAACGCCGAGCTGCCGCGACTGCGGGTGTCGCTGCAGAAGAAGATCGTCTCCGGCGACCCCGACCTGGGCTGGGACACCGTCGCACACGAGGAGGTCGTCCAGCAGGAAGGAGGCATCGAGCCGGGGTACCCGTACGTCTACATGAACCGTCCGGTCGGACCCGGGACCTTCCGGATCCTCGTCGAGGAGTACGAGCCGTGGGCCACCCACGACGCCAGCGGTGGTTTGGTCAACAACACCTACAAGCCTTTGCCGGACACGCCGATCGAGGCGATGACCGACCTCAGCGGGCGACGTCCGGTGTGGGTGGCGAACCTCCAGCTGCCGCAGAACGAGCCGGAGTGAGGTCGGCACCCAGATAACGGCCCTGGCGTATCAGGTCGGCCACTCCTGCGGGTAGTCCGACGCGGCAGCGTCGTGGAGCTTGGTGAGCTTCTTGCGCTTGCGGTTGCCGAGCCGGTCGCCGAAGACGGTGCCCAGGGTGTGGTCGGTCTCGTGCTGGAGGCAGCGGGCGAGCAGGCCATCGCCCTCGAAGCGGACGGGCTGGCCGTCCAGTCCGTAGCCGTCGACCGTGGCGAAGTCGGGCCGGGGGCACGGGCAGAAGGCGCCGGGGTAGGAGAGGCAGCCCTCGTCGCCGTCGTCCAGGTTCCGCCCCTTCCCTTCGGGGACGGTGACCGTCGGGTTGCAGACCACGCCGACCCAGCGCTCGCCCTCCTCGTCGGGGCAGTCGAAGACGAACATCGCGACGTCCTCGCCGATCTGGCAGGCGGCCAGGCCCACCCCGTCGGCGGCGTACATCGTCGCGACCATGTCGGAGGCGAGGGCGCGCAGCGCGTCGGATCCGAACTGCTCGGTGGTGACCTGCTGCTGCGGGCGGTGCATGACCGGGGTGCCCCAGCGGGTGATCGGACGGACCGTCCCGCCGCGGGGGAGCGGGCCGTACGGCGCGTGCACAGGCTGGTCGGGACCCTCGGACGACATGTGCACGGATCCTAGGGGCCGGGGTGTGACGGCTCGCACTCCGGGATTTGTCCACCAATGTGTAGCGCAATGTGTAACTCACAGTTACATTTGCCGCATGTCCCTGATCAGCAACCTCAAGCCAGGTGGCAAGCACGGGGTCCCGAGCAGTGCCACGCGGGATCCCATCGGCTACCTCGTCGCAGGCCTCAGCAAGCTCGCCCAGAGCGACCTCATCGACAAGATCGGGATGCGCAAGCAGACCGAGCAGGTCGTCTTCTCCGTGACCCGGACCGGGTTCAAGTCGATCACCCAGGCGAGCCGCACGTTCGCCAAGGCGGGCAAGAAGGGCAAGCCGGGCGTCCGCCCCGCTGCGACCTCCGCGCCGACCGGTGTCTTCGACCTGACCCCGAGCGAGGACGAGCAGATGCTCGTCGACGTGGTCACCGACTTCGCGACCGAGATCGTGCGGCCCGCTGCCTCCGAGTCCGATGCGAAGTGCGCTGCCCCCGACGACCTGCTCAAGGCCAGCCTCGAGATCGGCCTGCCGATCCTCGGTCTGCCCGAGGAGCTGGGCGGGATCTCCGAGGAGCGCTCGGCCATGGCCGGCACCCTCGTCGCCGAGGCACTCGCGAAGGGCGACATGGGACTGGCCGTCGCCACCCTCGCGCCCGGATCGGTCGCCACCGCGATCGGCCTCTGGGGCACCGACGAGCAGCAGCAGACCTACCTGCCCGCCTTCACCGGCGACGAGGTGCCCGCTGCCGCCCTCGCCCTCACCGAGCCCGCCGTGCTCTTCGACGTGCTCAGCCCGTCGACCACCGCGACCAGGAGCGGCGACGGCTACGTTCTCAACGGCAAGAAGAGCTTGGTCGCCCGTGGCGACCACGCCGAGCTCTTCATCGTCGGGGCCAACCTCGACGGCAAGCCGGTCCTCTTCCTCGTGGAGTCCTCCACCGAGGGCCTCGCCATCGAGGGCGACCCGGCGATGGGCGTCCGCGCGGCGTCGATGACCACGCTCGTGCTCGATGACGTCAAGGTGCCCGCCGAGGCTGTCCTCGGCGAGACCGACGGCTCCACCTACACCGAGTGCGTCCGTCTCTCGCGGCTCGCCTGGTGCGCCCTCGCGGTCGGCACAGGCCAGGCCGTGCTCGACTACGTGACGCCGTACGTCAAGGAGCGCCAGGCGTTCGGCGAGCCGATCGCCAACCGCCAGTCGGTGGCGTTCATGGTCGCCAACATCGCGATCGAGCTGCAGGGGATGCGCCTGCTGACCTACCGCGCCGCGGCTCGCGCCGCTGCCGGCAAGGACTTCTCCAAGGAGGTCGCGCTCGCCCGCAAGGCCTGCGCCGACCACGGCATGCGGATCGGCCTCGACGGCGTCCAGCTGCTCGGTGGCCACGGCTACGTCAAGGAGCACCCGGTCGAGCGGTGGTACCGCGACCTGCGTGCCATCGGCATCATGGAAGGAACGGTGCTGGTCTGATGGCCATCAACCTCGAAGTCCCGAAGAAGCACCGTGCGCTGATCGACCAGGCGCACCAGGTCGCGATGAACATGCTGCGGCCCATCTCGCGCAAGTACGACATCGCCGAGCACGAGTACCCCAAGGAGCTCGACATCCTCGCCGCGATGATCGACGGGCTCAACGAGTCCGGCGCCAGCGAGGGGGCCGGCGCGACCGGCGTCCGGCGTGGCGAGGACGACGGCGAGAAGGGCAAGAGCACCGTCAAGAACGGCTCCAACATGGCGTCGGTGACCTCGGTCGCCGAGATGTGCTGGGGCGACGTCGGCCTCCTGCTCACCATGCCCCGCCAGGGCCTCGGCAACTCCGCGATCGCCTCGGTCGCGACCGACGAGCAGCTCAAGCGGTTCGAGGGCACCTGGTCCTCGATGGCGATCACCGAGCCGGCCTTCGGGTCGGACTCCTCGGCGATCTCGACGACCGCGATCCTCGACGGTGACGAGTACGTCATCAACGGCGAGAAGATCTTCGTCACCTCCGGCGAGCGGTCCGACTCCATCGTCGTGTGGGCCACCCTCGACAAGTCCCTCGGCAAGGCGGCGATCAAGTCGTTCGTCGTCACCAAGGACATGCCCGGCGTCAAGGTGGAGCGGTTGGAGGAGAAGCTCGGCATCCGGGCCTCCGATACCGCCGTCATCACCTTCACCGACGTCCGGGTGCCGAAGGAGAACCTGCTCGGTTCGCCCGAGGTCAACGTCGAGGCCGGCTTCGCCGGTGCGATGGCGACTTTCGACAACACCCGCCCGCTGGTGGCCGCCATGGCCGTCGGTTGTGCCCGGGCATCGCTCGACCTGACCCGGGACCTGCTCGCGCAGGCCGGCGTCACCGTCGACTACGACCGGCCGGCGCAGCTGCAGTCGGCTGCCGCGGCGAAGTTCCTCGAGCTCGAGACGAACTGGGAGATGGGCCGCCTGCTCACCCTCCAGGCTGCCTGGATGGCTGACAACCGTCAGCCGAACTCGCTCGAGGCGTCGATGTCGAAGGCCAAGGCCGGCCGGGTCGGCTCCGACGTCACCCTCGGGTGCGTCGAGCTGTGCATGGCGGTCGGCTACTCCGAGGGCGAGCTCCTCGAGAAGTGGGCTCGCGACTCCAAGATCCTCGACATCTTCGAGGGCACCCAGCAGATCCAGCAGCTCATCGTGGCGCGCCGGGTCCTGGGGCTCTCCAGCGGCGAGCTGAAGTAACAACGCCGAATCCGGACCTACCTGGCTCGAGAAGTCACTTCTCGGCGAAGGTAGGTCCGGATTCGCGCATTGTGCGGCGCGCTCCGATCGGCAACGCGACCGCGCGGGCCGTCTAGGCCAGCAGGGGAGCGAGCCGCGCCAGGTCGTCCGCCCCGTCGAGGTCGGCGAGGCCGAGGAAGACGGTGGCGACACCCTGCTCCGCGAGGCCGGCGTAGCGCTCCGCGTGCGCCGCAGCCGGGCCGGCGTGGTGCCGTGCGGCGTACGTCGCCGCGGCGGTGCGTCCCCGGGCGCGCTCGACCCGGCGCCACGCGTCGTCGCGGTCGGTACCGACGACCGGGAGGTCCAGGACCGTCAGCGCCACCTCCGCGGGGTCCCGCCCCACGTCGGCGCAGTGGGCGTGCAGGACGGCGGTCTTGGCGGCGAGCGTCGCCGGGTCGCTCGCCACGTTGCAGGCGTCGCCGAGCCGGGCCGCGATGCGCAGCGTCCGCCGCTCGCCCGAGCCGCCGACGATCACGGGCACGGCGCGGGCCGGACGGGGGTAGCAGGTGGTCTCCGGGAGGGACACCCGCGTGCCTGTCCACGGCTTGGTGCCGGGGCCCCACAGCGCACGCATCGTCTCGATGCCGTCCTCCAGCAGGTCGAGCCGCTCCCTCGCCGACGGGAACGGAACCCCGAAGCCGGCGTGCTCCCGGTCCCACCAGCCCGCGCCGACGCCGACGAACGCACGGCCCCCGCTGAGGGCGTCCAGCGTCGCGACCGCCTTGGCCACCACTCCGGCCGGTCGCAGCGTGAGGGGCGTGACCAGGGTGCCGAGGCGGAGCCCCGTGTCGAGGCCGGCGAGCATCCCCAGCGTCACGAACGGCTCCGGGATCGGCTCCCACGCGCGTCCGACCTGGGGGATCTGCACCAGGTGGTCCATGAGGGCGATCCCGGCGAACCCGAGCCGGTCGGCCTCGAGGGCGATCCCCGAGAGCCAGGCCGCCGGGTCCTCGCCCCACGGGAAGCGGGAGACCTGGAGGACGACCTCCACGCCTGACGACGTACGCCGGTCCGCACGTTCGCGCTGGGGCGCGGCCACCGGCGGCGTCGCGGCGGCGGCCTCGGCCTCGTGCGCAACGACCAGCACCTCCCAGCCCTCGGCTGCGAGCGCGTCCTCCACCCCGCGCACCTTGCGGAG
>NZ_JACEFC010000062.1 GCF_014180715.1 Nocardioides stalactiti
GGCGCGAACCCGCGCACCTCGATGGCGGTCGCGGCGCCCGGTGGGTGCAGCCCGCACACGCCGATGTCGAGGCCGTCGAAGGCGGCGAAGTCGGGCTCCAGCGCCCGCACGGCCGCCGCGTCGCCGAGTCGTACGGCGACCCAGCCCGCGCCGTTGTCGACCCACTGGCTGTCGACGACCGCCGCGGAGTCGATCCGGAGCGCGCGCACGACCCGGTCGAGGTCGGCGGCGTCGACCGGTCCGGAGCGGACCAGCGGCGGAGCGGCGAAGGCGAGCCGCTCGCCACGGCGCAGCGGGACCAGGCCGACACCGCACTCCTGGACCAGCCCGTCACCCTTCGGTGACCCGCCGGCCTCCAGCCACGCATGCGCCGACCCCAGCGTCGGGTGCCCGGCGAACGGCAGCTCGCCGCCCGGGGTGAAGATCCGCAACCGGTAGTCGGCCGCCGGGTCGGTCGGGGTGAGCAGGAACGTGGTCTCGGACAGGTTGGTCCACCGCGCGAACGCCGCCATCTGCTCCTCGTCCAGGCCGTCGGCGTCGTGCACCACGGCCACCGGGTTGCCCTGCAGGGGCACGGTGCTGAACACGTCGACCTGGCGGAACGGCAGAACCATGCCGCCGAGCCTAGGGGCGCAGCGCGGCCGGTGCCTCAGCCGCCGAGTGGACCCACGAACGGGAGCACGACCATGCAGGGCACCGGCTGACGGTGCGCTGGGTCGAGGGTGTTGAGGACGATCTGGGCGCCGACGGGGTCGGCGGCGATCTCGAAGTGCTCGGAGTAGTCGGTGGCGCAGTGGTCCTGCACGACGATGTTGCGCATGCCGGGCTCGCGGCCGCTCGTGTAGGGCACGACCAGCTGGTCGTACTTGGTCATGATGTTGGTGTAGACGATGTCGCCCACGACCAGCCCGCCCTCGCGCAGCCGCGCCATGAAGGCCGACCGCGCGGCGAACTGCCCGCACGCCGCGCACACGGGGATCTGGTCCTCCTGGAGACCGAAGGCGTTGGCGAGCAGCGGCGCCGGGTCCGCGAGGCGGGTGCCGTGCCACACCGGTGCGAGCGAGATGTAGTTCTTCACGTACGGCGCACCGCCCAGGAACTTCACCCAGTACTCCGGCATCAGGGTGCCCTGGGAGTGGCCCACCAGCTCGATCTTGCGCGCGCCGGTCGCGCGCAGCACTCGCGCCACGAACGCCTTGAGCTCGCGGGCGCTGTCCTGCATCCGGCCCATCCCGCCGAGCTGGTTGACCGGAACCGGTGAGCCGGGAACGACGCCGTAGGTGAGGGAGAAGACGCAGTAGCCGTGGTTGGCGAGCAACGGTGCGTAGGCGCGCCAGTTGGTGTTCTTGTTGCCGGCCGTGCCGTGGACCAGGACGACCGGCCGCGGGTGGCGTGCCGTCGGCCGGCACGTCCAGTCGTTGCCCCCGGGTGGGTCGGCGTCGATCTCGGCGCCTGCGCGGACCGCGCCCACGAGGAAGTTGTAGTCGACCGGAAGGTCCTCCTCGGCGTGACCGCTCGGCGCGAGGACGAGGCCTGCGCTCGTCGCGAGCAGTGCGCTCGCAGCAGCGAGCACGAGGCGCGTGACGGACGTGTGACGGCGTGACATGTGATCCCCTCCCGGTCTCCCGGGGGAACAACCTCCCAGAGGTCGCCGGGTCACGTCGAACGGGTGCGGTACGCCGGGGCGCGGGCGTCGCGCTGCTCCGCCGACCGCTCGAGGAGGGGCAGCACGCGCGGCGCCACCACGGTGCCCAGCACCACGACGCTCGTCGTACGGACGACAGAGGGCGACCGGTTGAGCGCGATCAGCGTCTCCTGCAGGTCGGCGTGCGAGGAGGCGGCCACCTTGCAGAGCACGTCGGCGGAGCCGGTCGTCGCATAGGCCTCCAGGATCGTCGGCATCGCCTCGAGCTCGGGGGCGAGCTGGTCGAGTGCGCCCTGGGCGATCTCGAGGGTCACGAACGCCGAGACGTGCTGGCCGGCAGCCTCCAGGTCGATGTCGGGCCCGTAGCCGGTCACCACCCCGGTGGACTCCAGGCGCTGGAGGCGGGCTTGGACGGTGGCGCGCGCGACCTGGGTGATCCGGGAGATCTCGAGGACGCCCGCCCGCGGGTGCTCGTGGAGCGCGGTGAGGATCGCCAGGTCGAGTCGGTCCAGGCTCATGCTGATCATTATGACCAGTCCAATGGCGGTTTGCTGGGCAGATATGGGCAGATAGGCGAGGTCCAACTGGCGCGGTTGAACAGCAGCGACCGATCGGCTTCCCTGGATCCATGACCCTCGACCAGCTCACCGACGCCGAGCGACTCGCCCACCTCAGCATCGACCAGCTGCACCAGCTCGTCGGGCTCGTCGACTACGACGCCAGCCACGACCCGTTCCCGGTCACCGGGTGGGACGCGGTCGTCTGGTGGGTCGGCAACGCGACCCAGACCGCGCACTTCTTCGCCTCCGCGTTCGGGATGGACCTGGTCGCCTACTCCGGCCCCGAGACCGGCAACCGGGACCGCCGCTCCTACGTGCTCGAGAGCGGCGCCGTCCGGTTCGTGGTCGAGGGAGGCGTTCGTCCGGAGAGCGAGGTCATCGCCCACCATGCCCGGCACGGCGACGGCATCGTCGACATCGCGCTGGAGGTGCCCGACGTCGACCGCTGCATCGCGCACGCCGCGTCGCAGGCGGCGACCGTCCTCGAGGAGCCCCACGACGTGACGGACGAGCACGGCACCGTGCGCCGAGCGGCCATCGCGACGTACGGCGAGACCCGGCACACCCTGGTCGACCGCAGCCGCTACCGCGGCCCCTACCTGCCGGGCTACGTCACCCGGCACTCGGCGCTGGTCCGCCCCGAGGGTGCGCCGCGCCGGATCTTCCAGGCGCTCGACCACGTCGTCGGCAACGTCGAGCTCGGCCGGATGGACGACTGGGTCGACTTCTACCGCCGCGTCATGGGGTTCGCCAACATGGCCGAGTTCATCGGGGACGACATCGCCACCGACTACTCGGCGCTGATGAGCAAGGTCGTCGCCAGCGGCAACCACCGGGTGAAGTTCCCGCTCAACGAGCCGGCGATCGCCAAGAAGCGCAGCCAGATCGACGAGTACCTCGAGTTCTACGGCGGCCCCGGCGCCCAGCATCTCGCGCTCGCCACCAACGACATCCTCACCGCCGTCGACCACCTGCGTGCCGCCGGCGTCGAGTTCCTCAACACCCCCGACAGCTACTACGAGGACCCCGCGCTGCGGGCCCGGATCGGCGAGGTCCGCGCGCCGATCGAGGAGCTCCAGAAGCGCGGCATCCTGGTCGACCGCGACGAGGACGGCTACCTGCTCCAGATCTTCACCCAGCCGATCGGCGACCGGCCGACCGTGTTCTTCGAGCTGATCGAGCGGCACGGCTCGCTCGGCTTCGGCAAGGGCAACTTCAAGGCGCTCTTCCAGGCGATCGAGCGTGAGCAGGAGCGGCGCGGCAACCTCTGAGACGGCTGAGGAGGAGAGTGGTCACATGGCGCACTACCAGCGGGTGGGCGACGTGCCCCCCAAGCGGCACACGCAGCACCGCGCTCCCGACGGCACGCTCTACTACGAGGAGCTGATGGGTGAGGAGGGGTTCTCCTCCGACTCCTCGCTGCTCTATCACCGGCACGTGCCGGCGGCGATCGTCGACGCCCGGGCGTGGGACCTCCCGGACCAGCGCACAGAGCCCAACAGTCCGCTCACGCCGCGGCACCTGCGGCTCCACGACCTCTTCCCCGGTGACGGCTGGAAGGCGGTCGACGCGGTGACCGGTCGGCGGCTCGTGCTCGGCAACGGGGACGTGCGGATCAGCTATGCCGTCGTCGGTGCGACCTCCCCGCTGTATCGCAACGGCGTGGGCGACGAGGTCGTCTTCGTCGAGAGCGGGCAGGCGACCGTGGAAACGGTCTTCGGCCACCTGGAGGTGGCGAGCGGCGACTACGTGATCATCCCGCGGGCGACCACGCACCGCTGGGTGCCGACCGGCCGCGGTCCGCTGCGGCTCTACGCGATCGAGGCCAACAGCCACATCGCCCCGCCCAAGCGCTACCTGTCGCGCTACGGGCAGCTCCTCGAGCACGCGCCGTACTGCGAGCGCGACCTGCGGCTGCCCACCCCGCCCGAGGTCAGGGACGAGCAGGACGTCGAGGTCTTCATCAAGCACCGTGGCGCCGGACCGGGCGGACTCGCCGGGTCGGTCCACGTCGTGCCGCAGCACCCGTTCGACGTCGTCGGGTGGGACGGCTGTCTCTATCCCTACGTCTTCAACGTCGCCGACTTCGAGCCGATCACCGGACGCGTGCACCAGCCGCCGCCGGTCCACCAGGTGTTCGAGGGCCACAACTTCGTGATCTGCAACTTCGTGCCTCGCAAGGTCGACTACCACCCGCTCGCGGTGCCGGTGCCGTACTACCACTCCAACGTCGACAGCGACGAGGTCATGTTCTACGTCGCCGGGGACTACGAGGCCAGGAAGGGATCCGGGATCGGTATCGGCTCGATCTCGCTGCACCCGGGCGGTCACGCCCACGGCCCGCAGCCGAGCGCCATCGAGGCGAGCCTCGGCGTCGAGAGCTTCGACGAGCTGGCGGTCATGGTCGACACCTTCCGGCCGCTCGAGATCGGCGAGGCCGGGCGCGCCTCGGACGACGGTGAGTACGCGTGGTCATGGGCCGGGGGGCGTCGGTGACGCACCTCTACGGATCGTTCGAGCCCCTGGGAGCGGACGGAGGTGCCCGGATCGGGGTCCGGTACGGCGACCAGGTGCTCGACCTCGCGGCCGCCCTGGAGCCGGACCTGGGCGCCGAGGTCATGGGCCCCAACCTGGACCGGCTGCTCGCAGCCCGACCGCACCTGTGGCAGTGCGTGTTCGACGCCGTGGCCGCGCTGGAGCCGTCCGCGGAACACCTCCATCCGCTGGACGAGGTCCGGCTGCTGATGCCGTTCACCGTCGCCGACTACGTCGACTTCTACTCCTCCGAGCACCACGCCCGGAACCTCGGCCGGATCCTGCGCCCCGGCCAGCCCGAGCTGCCGCCCAACTGGAAGCACCTGCCGGTCGGCTATCACGGCCGGGCCGGCACGGTCGTCGTCTCGGGTACCGACGTCCGGCGACCGTCCGGCCAACGTCGCACCCCGGACGGCGACGTCGTGCACGGTCCGACCACGCGTCTCGACATCGAGGCCGAGGTCGGTTTCGTCGTCGGCGTGCCGTCGACCCTCGGCGAGGCCGTGCCGCTCGACGGGTTTCGCGACCACGTCTTCGGGCTCTGCCTCGTCAACGACTGGTCGGCCCGCGACGTCCAGGCCTGGGAGTACCAGCCGTTGGGGCCCTTCCTCGGCAAGTCCTTCGCCACGTCCGTCGGCGCCTGGGTCACCCCGCTCGCCGCGCTCGACGCGGCCTGGGTCGCGCCGCCACCGCGCGAGCCCGCGCTGCTGCCCTACCTCGACGACGCGACCGCGCCGCCGTACGGGCTGGACCTGCGGCTGGAGGTCAGGCTCAACGGACACGTGGTGGCGACGCCGCCGTTCGCCCAGATGTACTGGACGGCCGCACAGCAGCTGGCGCACCTCACCGTCAACGGCGCGTCCCTGCGCTCCGGCGACCTCTACGCGTCCGGCACGGTGAGCGGGTCGGAGCCGGGGCAGCGGGGCTCGCTCATCGAGCTGACCTGGAACGGCACCGAACCGATCACGCTCCCTGACGGCACGGTCCGCGGGTTCCTCGACGACGGCGACGAGGTCGTCATCACCGCGACCGCGCCGGGGCCGGGTGGCACCCGGCTCGACCTGGGCGAGGTGCGGGGGCGCATCGTCGCTTCCCGCGAAGGCTGAGTCAAGCGGAGGAGAATTCCCCGTACTGGCTGGGGATCTGGCCATGGCCGAGGGCTAGAGTGGAACGTCCGATGCAGCGCCTCGAGCGCTGGCGGGGGGAGAGCAAGTGGACGACGAGACCGGGGGAGACGTGACCGAGGCAGCCCAGCAGGACGAAACCGTCGAGTCCGTGGAGGCGCTGCTCGAGGTGGTCGTCGTCAGCGCCGACGAGCTCAGTGGCTTCGTCGGCATCGATGCCGAGGCGGCCACCGCTCCGGTGGCGCTCGGCGGTACGCCGGAGGCGCGCGAGCAGGAGCACGAGATCTCCTACGAGGAGTTCGGCTTCGAGTACATCCGTCGCGTGCTCCACAAGCAGCGGATCCTCACGATGATCAACGAGCTGCTCGGGCCCACGATCCAGCTCGGCCCGATTGGCGCCGGCCCCGGCCGCAAGGCCGCGACCGTGAGCGCGCTCGGCACCTTCCGCGAGTGCAAGGGCGAGGAGATCCCCGGCGACCTGCTGGCCTACCGGATCTTCCTGCCGATCAGTGTCGTCTTCGACATCGACATGCGGGTCGACAAGCACCGGTTCACCGCCGACGTCGTCGTCCCGATCATCCTGACCATCCACACGGTCGCGCCGCTTCGCGTGCGGATCGACATCACGGTGCCGAACGAGGAGGAGGTGGCCCTCACGCTGCAGAGCGACACCCGCCGCGGCGCCGTCCTCCAGAAGCTCGCCCGTCTCGAGCCCGAGCTGCGCCGCTTCCTCGTCAAGGTCGTGCGGACCGAGCTCTCCAAGCCCTACGTACGGCGTGCCACCGACTTCGACATGGCCGAGCTCATCGACAACGCCTGGCCCGGCATCGCGGCGGTCATCCTGCCCCAGGGCCCCGAGGACCGCGAGGCCCTCCCCGAGCCCAAGTCCCCCACCCACGTCAAGGCCTGACGCGCCCGTGCCGTGAGCGGCGGGGGACTACCGTCGACCGCATGGTCACTCCCATCACCGCTGAGCAGTTCACCGCTGCCGAGGGCGTCCAGGACTGGCGCGTCCTCGCGAGCGGCGAGGTGGGCACCGTGTTCGCGACCGGTTCGTTCGCGCGCGGCGTCGACCTCGTCGTACGGATCGGGGCGCTCGCCGATGCCGCCAACCACCATCCCGACGTGGACCTGAGCTACCCGCGCGTCAGCGTCCGGGTCTCCACCCACGAGATCGGCGGGCTGAGCGAGCGCGACGTCGCGCTGGCCCAGCAGATCTCCGCGGCTGCGCGCGAGCTCGGGATCGACGCCGACCCCGACCGATGACCGGAGGGAACCGGAGGCACCCCTTCCTCCGTCACAGGAGTGTGCGCCGCCCCCTCGTCATCGCTGCCCTCGTCCTCGGCGGCACTCTCGCCGCCTGCGGGTCGGAGACCTCTGACGACCCCCCGCGGACGAGGACCACTGACTCCGCCGCGCCCGAGGACGACCCCGGCGACGACGGGTGGACTGCCACGTCGGCGCCGCCGCTCGGCCCGCGCGAGGGCTCGGTCGCGGCGACCGTGGACGGCGAGGCCGTCTTCGTCGGCGGCTTCAGCGGCCCGCCGTGCCCACCCAACGCCGACTGCGTGATCCCGCCGCGGAACTACGAGCGTGACGGAGCCGCCTACGACCCCGCCAGCGACGCCTGGCGCTCCATCGCCGACGCCCCGCGCCCGGTCCGGCCGTTCTCCTCCGCGGCGGTCATCGGTGACGACCTGTTCGTCCTCGCCGACCAGACGCTGCTCGTCTGGCACAGCAGAGCCGACGCCTGGGAGGTCGTGGAGACTCCGCAGAAGCCCGGCTGGGCGGCGCTGGCCGCGGCCGGGGACCGCCTGGTGCTGGCGTCCGGGAGCGACGAGAACGGGATCCGGCCCGACCGCGTCTACGAGCCCGCCACAGGAGCGTGGTCGACGCTGCCGGAGGACCCGTTCAAGCCCGCGTTCGACCGGCTCCTCACCTGGACGCCGGAAGGGCTGTTCCTGACGGCGAAGGAGATCGAGCCGGACGGTGGACCCGCCGACCCCGGGCTCGTGCTGGTCGCGGTGCTGCCCGACGGCGCCGACGAGTGGCGCACCCTGCCCGTCGCCGACCAGATCGGTGCCTGGCGGATGACCTGGACCGGCACCCACCTCGTCGACCCCTCCCTCGGTGGTGCTGATGGGGGCGAGGTCAACAACTACGGCCGCGTCCTCCCGTACGGCGGCCGGATCGACCCGGTCACCGGTGAGTGGTCCCCGCTCCCGAGCCCTCCCGAGGAGTCCACCGGCGGCTGGCCGGTCGAGGCGCTGCGCGCGCCCGTCCTCGCCGTCGAGGGCTGGCTGTACGACGACGCGGCCGGCACCTGGACCCGCCTCCCCGAGCCGGAGGACGCACCGCCCGACCCCGGTCCCGCCAAGTGGGTCGGTGACGTCCTCGTCGTGCTCGGCGGCGCCGACTGGGACGTCCCGGACGACCCGGAGGACTGGAGCCCGGAGAACGTGTGGTCCACCGACGCCTGGGCCTACCGTCTCGGGTGATACTTCCCCGGTGACCGACCGAGCCCGCCACCGACGCGGCGTACCGCCCGAGGGGATCACGGCCGCCGGCGCCCCGGTGCCCACGAGCCACCGGGTGGTCCGCGCCTACGGCCGGGTGATGGCGGTGGTCGTCGTCCTGGTCGTCGCCCTCGGTCTCGTGATGACGCTGCTGGGGCGCTGAGCGCCGCGGGACCTCAGGCCTCGGCGGGCTCGGCCACGGGACCGATCCCGTTGGCCTCGGGCGTCATCCGTCGCTCGAGCGCCAGCGCCATCACGGCGATGCCGGCACACCCGGCGAGCATGATCGCGACGTAGACCTCGCCGAGGTCGTGCTCGAGGAGGAAGCCCGCGGCGGCCGGGCCGGTGATCGCCCCGCCCTGGAAGGCGGCGGCGTTGATCGCGTTGGAGCGGCCGCGGGTCCGGTCGGTCGCCAGGTCGTTGCTGATCGCGGGCACCGTCGGCTGGAGGAGTGTCTCGCCGAGGGCGAAGACGCCCATGAACGACAGCAGCCCGGCGGCCGCGAGGGCGGTGCCGGGCACCAGTCCGCTGCCGCCGACCAGCATCCAGGCCGCGGCCCAGAGCACGGACATCACGACGATGACGCGGGTGCGCCGACGCCCGCTGATCCGGTTGAGCACGGCGAACTGGAGCAGCACGATGACCGCCGCGTTGACCGCGAAGGCCACCCCGATGACCTGGGTCGACACCTCGGCGACCTGGCGGGCGTAGCCGGGGAGACCGGCCTCGAACTGCCCGTAGCCGACGAACATCGCGATGAAGGTCAGGCCGGTGAGCCACAGCACCGCCGGCCGGCGCAGGATCGCCCGATAGCTCGCGGGCTCGGCGTCCACGTCGTCCTCGTCGTGCTCGGCGCGACCGCTCACGTGGCGCAACGGTCCGACCAGGAGTGCGGCCGGGATCAGCGCAGAGGCCGCGTCGATGAGGAAGATCGTGGTGAACGTGCCCGGCTCCGACACGTCGACGTACAGGCCGCCGACCACGCCGCCGACGCCGATCCCGAGGTTGACGAGGGCGAAGTTGATCCCGAAGTAGCGCTGCCGCAGGTCGCCCTCGACGACTGCTGCGATGAGCGAGTTGAACGCCGGCCACGCGACGCCGAAGTTGATGCCGATGAGGACCAGGGCGAGCGCCGCGACCTCCGGCGTCGTGGCGAACGCGAGCAGCACGTTGCCGACGACCATCGCGCCGCAGCCGACCAGCAGGACGACGCGGGCGCCGAACCGGTCGGTCAGGGAGCCACCGGGCCCGGTCACCACCAGGGCCGACACGGCGATCAGGCTCATCAGCGTGCCGGAGAGGCCGAGGTCGAAGCCGCGCACCTCGTGGAGGTAGATGATCGTGAAGGGCAGCGTCAGCCCACGGCCCAGCGTCTGGACCGCGATCGTCGACAGCAGCCAGCGACCCTCGGTCGGCAGCGCCGCCCAGAAGGAACGGAGCCCGCTCACCCCGTGCCGGTCAGTCCGCGGGGGCGTCGATGTCGAGCGCGCGGACCGCGGCGATCAACTCGTCGAGGGCCGAGGCCGGCAGCGCGCCCGCCTGGCGGAACACGAGCTGGCCCTTCTTGAACGCCATCAGCGTCGGGATCGAAGTGACCTGAGCGGCGCTGGAGAGCGCCTGCTCCTCCTCGGTGTTGATCGAGGCGAAGACCAGGTCGGGGTGTGCGTCCGACGCGGTCTCGTAGATCGGGGCGAAGTTGCGGCACGGGCCGCACCAGGACGCCCAGAAGTCCACGAGGACGATGTCGTTGTCGAGCACCGTCTGCTCGAAGGTCGCGGAGGTCAGGTCGATCGTGGACATGGTGGTGCAACCGTCGCACGATGCGGGGCTATTCCGGAAGTCATCCCCGCGGAGGATCAGCGTCCGACGGTCTCGCGCCGCCACATCACGTTGACGTCCACCGGCCCGGCGATGCCGGCGACCGTCCCCTGGTCGGTGCGCTGCCAGACCCACCACGTGCGGTCGGGCTCGACGCCGAGGCTGCGGACCCACTGGCGGTGGTCGTCCAGCTCGGCCGCGAACCCGAAGCGCGCCTCGAAGTCGGGGAAGAGATAGACGATCGGCTCACGCCCGGTCGCCTCCTCCACCCCGTCGAGGAAGGACCGGACCTCGGCGAGCAGCACGTCGCGCGGCGGGGGCACCTCGCAGCTGCCCGCCAGCTCGAGGTCGAGGGCGGGCGGCAGCAGGTTGCCGGCGGACTGGTCGCCGAGCACCTCCACGAAGTGCGCAGCCTGCTCCGCCCCGGAGGAGCACAGCTGGAAGTAGTGGTAGCCGCCGACCCGGAGGCCGTGGTCGAGCGCGGTGGCGCGGTGGTCGGCGAACGTCGGGTCGGCGTACGTCGTCCCCTCCGTCGCCTTGAGGTAGGCGAACGTGATCCCGTCGCCCGCGACCTGCCGCCAGTCGATCGGACCCTGGTGGTGGGATGCGTCGATCCCGAGGTGGCGGACCCGCCGCTTCGTCCCCGGTACGACGCCCGGCGGCGGGCTCTCGTCGAGGCTCTCGTCGGGGGTGGAGGAGGGAGCCGGGGGTGGCGCCGCGGTGCCGGTATCGGCGGACGTCGAGGCCGACGGGGACGACGGTGGGGGCGTGGGCGCGGCGTCGGGTCCCGACCCGGCCTCCCCGCTGCAGCCCATCAGGACGAGCAGCAGGGCCGTCCCCGCTGTCCCCACCGCGACCGTCCGCACGGCCCCAACCTAGGCGATCGGATCGGCCGAACCGCCCCCGTGCCGCGACGATCGCGCCTACCGTCGCCCCATGCGACGGTTCCCTCCGGCCCTGCTCGTGATCGGCATCCTCCCCCTCGTGCTGCCGGTGCTACCCCCGGCCTCCGGCTCGAGCCTGGCCTGCACGGTCCGCGGCACCCCCGGCAAGGACGTGCTCGTCGGCACCGCCGGACCTGACGTCCTCTGCGGCTACGGCGGCAACGACGTCCTGCGCGGACGGGGTGGCAACGACGTGCTGCGCGGCGGCGCCGGGAACGACGAGCTCTCCGGTGGCGGCGGCGCCGATTCGTTGTTCCCCGGCACCGGTGCCAACGCGGTCCAGGGTGGCGAGGGGCGCGACAGCCTCCGCTACGACGACCTGGCGTCGGGCTCGGTCGCGGTCGACCTGGTCGCTGGGACGACGACCCGCGCGGCGACGGACTCCCTCGGCGGGGTCGAGGTCGTCATCGGAACTGCGGGGAACGACCGGATCGAGGGCAACGCGGGAGGCCAGCGCTTCGAGGGCAGGGGCGGCGACGACGTGCTCCTCGGCGGCAACGACGGCGACCAGCTCCTCGGGGGCGAGGGAAACGACACGATCCGGCCGGGGCGCGGTGACGACCTCGCGAACGGTGGCCCCGGCACCGACCTGCTGAGCTACCAGGACGTCGTGGGCATCGGGGTGGCGGTCGCCGTCGACCTCGCCGCCGCGACGTCGTCCGGTGAGAAGACGGGAGAGGACTCCGTGCCGTCGTTCGAGAACCTCATCGGCACGCGTGGCTGGGACGTCCTCCAGGGGACCGACGGCCCCAACATGATCAACGGCAACCAGGGCAGTGACTCGATCCACCCGCGGCTCGGCGACGACGAGATCTTCGGAGGAGGCAGCTATCGGGGCCGCGAGGGCGAGTACCTGGGCGACATCCTCGACTACTCCGACGTCACCACGACCGGGATCACGTTGAACCTGGTGACCGGCATGGTCACCGGCCCGGGGAGCACGACCATCCACGCGATCGACAACGTGGTGGCCACCGACCAGGACGACGTGGTCTTCAACGGCGGCGACGGCTGGCGCTTCATCGACACCGGCGGCGGCGATGACGTGATCACCGGCCGGCTCGTCTGCGGCTACTACGCGCTCGGCGACGGCGACGACGTGGCCCATCCCGGCGCGCTCAGCGGGTGCGGAGACACGATGGCGAGCGTCTACGGCGGTGCCGGTGTGGACACCGTCAGCTATGCAGGGACACCGGACCCGCTGATGGTCCAGCCGGAGTACCTCGGCTGGGGAGTGGGCCTGATCGACGACTACGTCTCGGTCTACCTGGATGCCGTCGAGACCTTCGTCGCGACCGGTCACGCCGACGTGCTGGCGGGCGGGCTCGGCGACCGGAAGGTCCGCATCGACGGCGGCGGAGGCCTCGACGACATCGACACCACCGACGGATTCGGGGCCGACGTGATCGACGCCGACGTAGGTTCGTCCTGCGCCGGTGATCCCGGCGACACCATCAGCTGCTGAGGAAGAGGACGACGTGAACCGCTCCCCCCTGGCCCGTCTCGCCGCCGCCGTCACGGTCGCGCCGATCGTCGTGCTCGGCTCGTCCCTCTCGCCGGCAGCCGCCGCGCCCTGCACGATCACCGGGACGCCGGGCGACGACGTCCTCACCGGGACCTCCGGGAACGACGTCATCTGCGGGCTCGGCGGCAACGACCTGCTCCGTGGGCTGGCCGGCGACGACGAGCTCGTCGCCGGCGACGGCAACGACACCATCTGGCCCGGGCGCGGGTCCAACACGGTGAACGGCGGAACCGGCACCGACGCCGTGCGCTACGACGACCTGGCGACCGGCTCCGTCGAGGTCCGGCTGTCGGCCGGGTCCGTGACCGGTGCGGTGACCGACACGGTCGTCAGGGTCGAGAACGTCGTGGGCACCGACCGGGCCGACCGCCTGGTCGGGTCCGCTGGCCCCAACCGGCTGGAGGGTCTGGGTGGCAACGACGTGATCGTCGGACGCGGCGACAGCGACCGGCTCCTCGGCGCCGAGGGCAACGACGTGATCCAGCCCGGCATCCAGGACGACGTGGCCGACGGCGGCGACGGCCGGGACACCATCAGCTTCAGCGACCTCACCGGGAGCGGTGTCCAGGTCGACCTCGGGGCCAGGTCGGCGACCGGCCAGACCGGCGTGGATGCGATCACGAACTTCGAGGCCGTCGTCGGCACCATCCGCGACGACGTGCTCATCGGCGACGGGAACTACAACACCCTCAACGGCCTGGCCGGGAACGACGTCCTCGCTCCCTCCACGGGGAACCGTCCGGAGACGGTCCGCGGCGGCGACGGGCGCGACACCCTCGACCTCGGGGCCACCGGCTTCGGCCCCTCCAACTCGGTGAACCTGGCCACCGGCGTGATGACACTGAACGGCCGCGTCGGGGTGATCGACGGTGTCGAGGACGTCATCGGCGGCCTCGGCCCCGACACGATCATCGGAGACGCCGGGCCGAACTGGATCTCCGGTGGCACCGGCAACGACACCATCACCGGTGGGGCCGGTGACGACACGCTCCTGGGCGGGGTCGGCAATGACTCCTTCGTGACCGGCGACGGCTACGACTTCGTCGTGGGCGGACCCAGCACCGGGGTCGACACGATCAGCTACGCCGCCGAGACGCTCGGAGCGATCACCGCCGAGCTCGACGACGAGGAGGTCTTCACCTCCGACGGCACCTTCGACAGCGTCAGCGGGATCGAGCACCTCTTCGGCACGTCGTTCGCCGACGCCCTCCAGGGCGGGCTCGGCACGGTCAACGTGACCCTCGACGGGCAGGGCGGCGGGGACTCCATCCTCGTCAGCGACGGCTTCGGCGGCGACACCGCGATCTCCGATGCCACCTCGAACTGCGTCGGCGACGTCGGCGACACCATCACCTGCTGAGCCGGCTAGCTGAGCGGGCGTTCCTGCGCGACCGGTACGACGGCGGCGGCGACGAGACCGAACCCGGCGGCGAGCGCGAAGGCGGCGCCGTACCCCCAGGCCGTGATGACGATGCCGGCGATCGGCGGGACGGCGGAGGCGACGAGGTACTGGCCGGTGTTCTGGATGCCGAGGGCGCGGCCGGACCAGAACGCGCCCGCGCGCTCGGCGACGGCGGCGTAGGCGAGGCCGTTGTCGGCGACGGTGACCGCGGACGCGACCACGAGGAGACCGACCGCGAGGCCGACGGCCCATGACGCGGAGCCGGAGGCAGCGGCTCCGAGGGCGAGCATGGTGCCGGCGGCGGCCCAGGCGATCCACTGGGTCGGTCGGGTCCGGCTGCGGACCTGGTCGGAGAGGTGGCCCGCGCCGATCCGGCCGAGCGCACCGATCAGCTGGGTGACGGCGACCACGATGCCCGCGAAGCCGGCCGCCCAGCCGAGCTCGTCGACCAGCCAGGTGAGGCCGAACGTCCAGACGACGAACTGCGGGACGACGAGCAGCATCGAGGTCGAGTGGACGCGCGCGAGGTAGCGGTCCTCGCGGTAGGGGTTGGCGGCACCGGCGCGCTCGGCCGCGGGCGGTCGTGGCGGGTCGATGACCAGGGCGGCGACGAGGACCAGCGCGATCGCCGCCGCGACCAGCGGGACCCACAACGCGGTGGCGACGCTGTAGCGATCGGCGAGGAACGCCATCGTCAGGGCACCGAGCCCGACCCCGAGCGGCTGCGCGCACTGCCGGATGCCCATCGCCAGCCCGCGCCGTTCGGGCGGGAACCAGCCGACGACGATCCGACCGGACGCCGCGTTGGTGGCCGAGGACGACGCACCTGCGACGAAGAGGGCGGCGGCGACCTGCCACGGCCCGTCGACGAGGACCGCGACCACCCCGGCGACCACGACGCCGCTGATCCCGGTCAGCAGGGCGAAGCGCTCCCCACGCCGGTCGACGACCAGTCCCCACGCGACGAGCGTGCACATGAGGCCCGCCATCGGAGCCGCCGCGACCAGGCCGGCCTCGGCCAGCGTCATCCCCTCGCGCACGTGCAGCACCGGGATGAGGAACGCCGGCCCGTGCACCATCGTCGCCGACGACGCCTGCGCCGCGGTACCGACCGCGAGCATCGCCCACCGTCGCCGGACCGACACCTCGGCGTCGGTCAGCTGCGCGGTCACCGGAGAAGTGAACGACGGATCCCCGCCGCCGGGCGAATCGAAGCCCCCCACCCGAGGCGTGAAATTCGTCTCTGAAGTTGGCGTAAGGACTTCGCGCCCTTCTACGTCTATGAGGTATCGGCCGGCACGGACCGGTCGTCAAACGACAGGAGGGGTCCGATGATGGAGAGAGCGCGGAGGAGGCGCGCCAGCTGGGGGTTGCTCAGTGCAGCGATCGTTCTGGTCCTGGTGACAGGGTGCGGCGAGGAGCCGGAGAAGGACGCTCCACGCTTCACGGAGAGACCTGAGATTTCTGCTGAGGGCTCGACCCTCTACCACTACGACAGTCTCGATGAGATGGCCGCCGCGAGCGGTTACATCATTCGCGGTCGGGTGCTCGCCGCTGGCCCTGGCCGTTCAGCGGGGACTCCGGGCGAGGACCTCCTCACTTTCCGGACAGTGGATCTCGAGGTGCTCGAAGTGGTCAAGGGCGCGGCGAGCGTCGAGCAGAGACTCACGTTCGAAGAGGAGGGTTACGAGACGGACGGTACGGGCTATGTGATGAACGGCGTGCAGTGGAGCTTTCCCGGCGACGAGGGCTGGTACTACCTCCGCGAGGGCAGCGATGGCGTACTCCGGCTGACCTCCGATCATGGCCGCTTCAGCACCAAGGGTGAGCATCCCGGGCCGAGCGGCCATGACGCTCGGGAGCATGGCCCGTGGGGCGGCGTCACGGCTGGGGACGTCGCGCATCGGGTGCGGGCGTCCAGTGGCTCGCGGGGTCGGCCATGAGTCGGACGTATCGAGGAGTGCTGCGGTCGGCTGCTGTGGCGACGCTTCTGATCGCGGCGTCAGTCCCGTCAGCCCGCGCCGACCACAGCAATGAAGCGGAGGCTCCAGTGAGGGGCCGTCCGCTGCCGCGCCACAGTTCGAGGCTGACAACCTCGAGTCGGGCGGCCGCGACCGGTTCTGCAGGACGGCGAGCCGCTTCGTCGTCGGCGCGGATGTGCCGGGAGGGGAGGAGCGCCTTCGGTTGGCGGGCCGGCTCGCCGAGCATGCACCCGCTGAGTGGAAGCCGCTCCTGCGAGAGCTTCTGCGGGCGATGCGCCGTGACGTGGAGCCGGACGAAGCGACGGAGCCAGCGTTCGCGGAGTTCACGGCCTTCACCGAGCAGGCCTGCTCGATCAACCTGCCGGATCCGTAGCGGCGCAACGACCGCGGGTCGGGGTCAGCTCTCGTGGATGGGGTTCTTCGGGAGGCGCTTGACCCGGGAGCGGCGCTTCGGGCGGGCGGGGATCATCGAGCGCATCTCCTCGAGCTTGCCCCAGCACAGCAGCCGGTCGCCGTCCTCGAGGACCTGGCTGCGGCGCGGGTTGGGGATCACCTGCACGCCGCGGTGCAGCGTGAGGACGGTGATGTCACGCTCGCGCAGGCCCGACTCGCCGAGGGGCTTGCCGACCAGGTCGGGATCGCCGTTGACGACGAGCTCGGCGACGCCGTACCCGGTCGAGACGCTGAGCCGCTCGCGCACGTCGATGTGCGGGAAGGCGACCTGGTTGTCGATGTAGTCGATGATCGCGCCGGCGACGTCGAGCTTGGTGGCGGTCTCGATGCCCTCCAGGCCGGGGGAGGAGTTGACCTCCATCACCAGCGGACCGCGGCGGCCCTCGAGCATGTCGACACCGGCCACCTTGAGGCCCATGATCTGCGCGGCGCGGACGGCGGTCTGCTCGAACTTCTCGTCGAGCTCCACCCGCTCGACGCTCCCGCCGCGGTGGACGTTGGACCGGAACTCGTCGCCCTGCGCGGTCCGGCGCATCGCCGCGACGACGCGGTCGCCGACGACCAGCGCCCGGATGTCGCGGCCCTTGCTCTCCTTGACGAACCGCTGGATCAGCACGTTCTGACGCGTGCTCTGCAGGGTCTCGATGATCGCCTCGGCGACCTTGATCGTCGGCGCCAGGATGACGCCGATGCCCTGGGTCCCCTCGAGCAGCTTGATGACGACCGGTGCCCCGCCGACCCGCTCGATCGCGGGGATCACGTCGGCCCGGTCCTGGACGAACGTCGTCGCCGGCATCTCGATCCCGTGGCGGGACAGGATCTGGGTCGCGCGGAGCTTGTCGCGGGAGTTGGTGATGCCGCTGGCGGTGTTGGGCGTGTAGACGTCCATCTGCTCGAACTGCCGCACCACAGCCGTGCCGTAGTAGGTGATCGAGTTGCCGATCCGCGGCAGGACCGCGTCGTAGTGCGAGAGCGTACGGCCGCGGAACTGGAGGTCCGGCTCGTCACCCGAGAGGTCGATGCCGAAGCGAAGGGTGTTGAGCACCTTCGCGTCGTGGCCACGGTCGAGTGCCGCCGTCCGCAGGCGTTGGGTGCTGTAGCTGCGGGGGGCGCGCGAGAGAATCGCCAGCTTCACGTCTGAGCCCGATCGGTCGTGGGGACTGGGGGGGAAGTTGCGGGCCGGACTGCGAACACGCACAGTGACCGGCCTGCTTGGATGGGGTCGTGCCCACCACCCATCTAACCAGCGTCGCAGGATGGCGCGAATGGGTGAGCCTGCCCGAGCTCGGGGTCGACTGGATCAAGGCCAAGCTCGACACCGGCGCGCGGAGCTCCGCCCTCCACGCCTTCGACCTCGAGGAGTTCGAGCGCGACGGCGTGCCGTGGGTGCGGTTCTCGATCCACCCCTGGCAGCGCAGTGCCCAGGACGCGGTCGTCGCCGAGCTGCCCGTCCATGACGTGCGCAGGGTGAAGAGCTCCTCCGGACACGTCCAGGAGCGGTACGTCGTCCTGATGACGATCCGGATCGGGACTCGCAGGATCCACACCGAGGTCACCCTGACCCGGCGCGACGAGATGGGCTTCCGCCTCCTCGTCGGGCGGGAGGCCCTGAAGCAGGGCTTCGTCGTCGACTCCAACCACTCCTACCTCGGCGGCCGGCCCAAGCGCGTCGTACGACGACGCAACCGGGGTCTCTCCCACGACCAAGGTCAGACGGGGTCGGCCAGTGGCGCGTGAGTCGTTCGCGATCGGCAACGTCCGGGTGCGGGCCGGTACGGCGCGCGACGTCGAGCTGCCGATCACCCGGCTGGTGACCGGCGGCGACGCCAGCCTGCCCGTGCGGGTGGTCCACGGCCGCGAGGACGGCCCGACGGTCTGGGTCAGCGGCGCGATCCACGGCGACGAGGTGATCGGCGTCGAGGTCATCCGCGAGCTCATCGCGACGCTCACGCCCAAGGAGTTCCGCGGCACCCTGCTCGCCGTCCCCGTCGTCAACGTGCTCGGGTTCATGGCGGGGGACCGCTACCTGCCCGACCGTCGCGACCTCAACCGCTCGTTCCCCGGCTCCCCGCGGGGGTCGCTCGCGAGCCGGATCGCGCACCTCTTCATGACCGAGGTCGTGACCAAGTGCGAGATCGGCATCGACGTGCACACCGCGGCCGACAAGCGGGCCAACCTGCCGCAGATCCGGGCCGACCTCGACGACCCGCGCACCCGTACGCTGGCGGCCGCGTTCGGCGCACCGGTGATGATCCACGCCCGGCTCCGCGACGGGTCGCTGCGCCAGGCGGCCGTCGAGGTGGGGGCGGCGACCCTGCTCTACGAGGCCGGTGAGGCGCTGCGCTTCGACGACCTGTCGATCAAGACCGGCGTCGTCGGGATCCGTCGGGTCCTGGAGTACCTCGGCATGGTCGACCCGCACCCGACCGACGTCGTCCCCCTGAGCGCGGTGTCGCGCAGCACCGCCTGGGTGCGGGCGCGCGGGACGGGCATCCTCAACCTCGACATCGAGCTGGGCGCCGTGGTCGAGGCCGGTCAGCGGCTCGGCGGGCTCTCCGACACCTTCGGGCGGCGCGTCCGGCTCGTCATGGCCGACCGGGCCGGCATCGTCATCGGCCTGACCCGGGCGCCGATCGTCAACGCGGGCGACGCCCTCGTGCACATCGCGACCGTGGAGGGCTGACCCCCTCGTGGTGTTTACTACACCTCTGTAAATAAGTAGGTCACAACGAAGGGGGCCGGCATGGGGCTCAACCCGGTCGGAGAGATCCTGAAGCGCGCGGACAAGACGCTGTCGAGCGCCAACGCGACCCTGGAGACGGTCGGCGGCACGCTGTCCACCGTCGAGGGGACGCTGACGACAGTCGAGGGCACCCTCTCGACGGTCGAGGGCACGCTCGCGAGCGTCGACCAGCGCATGGAGACCGTCGACGCCACCCTGGCCGAGACCAAGCAGGTCCTCGGGCAGGTCCAGGGCCTGCTCACCGAGCTGGCCGAGGAGATCGCCCTCGTCAAGCAGCTCCCCGAGCTCAAGGCGATGCTCGAGCAGGTCCACGCCGCCGTCGTCAAGGGCTGACCCGGGCCGCTCGGCGGCACCGGGCTGCTCGGCGCCGAGCAGCCGTTGGTGTCGATCCCGATCACGCGTCGTCACGGTCGACGTCGGCATGGAGCTCTCCCTTGCCGATNCGACGTCGGCATGGAGCTCTCCCTTGCCGATGGATCGACAGGAAGCCGATCGCTGTCGCTGTCGCTGACGCGACCGGCGCGGAGCGATAGCGTCCGGCCATGCGGCTCCCCACCCGGCTCAAGGCGGCGTACGTCGGACTCGCGGCGCTCGACACGGCCCTGTCGGCCTCGCACCGGCCCGCCGCCCACCGAGCGCGGTACGTCACGAAGCCGTTGCTGATGCCGGTCCTGTCGGCCTCGCTCGCGACCACGCCCGGCACCTCGCTGTCCGCACGCCTGCCGGTCCTCGCCGCCCAGGCCGGCGGCTGGGTCGGGGACGTCTCGCTGCTCAGCGAGGAGAAGAAGCCCTTCGCCGTCGGGACCACGGCGTTCGGGCTCGGTCATCTCGCCTACCTGGCGGCGTTCGTCCCACGGCGCCGGCGTGAGCCGGGACTGGTCGCCGACCCGCGCGCCCGCACGCTCGCCCTGGTCTGGGCGACCTCGGCGCCGTTGATGGCGTGGAACGCCCGCCGGGCGGGAGTGGCGGCCGTCGTGGCGCCGTACTCCGCGGTGCTGACGAGCATGGTCGTCGCCGCCACCCGCCTCGACGCGTCGACGAGCACGGCCGGCCGGCGCCTGGTCGCTGCCGGCGCGCTGACCTTCCTGGCGTCCGACTCGACCCTCGGTATGCGCAAGTTCGTGCTCGACGACCCGAGCCCGCTCGTCGAGGGCGCCGTCATGGCGACCTACACCTCGGCGCAGTTCCTCATCAGCGAGGGAGCCGGGCGGCTGTAGTCGGCGCTCGCTGCCGGCCTCGACCGTAGGCTGCCCCCGTGAGCCAGACCCCGACCGACGGACCGCTCTACCTCGACAAGGCCGCCCCGGACGTGTGGGCGGCGATGGGCGCGGTGAAGAAGCAGATCTCGGCCGCGGCCGCGGCTGCCGGGCTCGCGGAGGGGCTGCTCGAGCTCATCTACCTGCGGGTCTCCCAGATCAACGGCTGCGCCTACTGCCTCGACGTCCACTTCCAGAAGGCGGTCCGGCTCGGCGAGGACCCGCGGCGGATCGTCGTGCTCCAGGAGTGGCAGGAGACCGAGCTCTTCGACGACGTCGAGAGCGCGGCGCTCGAGCTCGCCGAGAGCATCACCCGGATCCCGTCCCCGGCCGACCGCGGACTGACCGAGGACGTTGCGCGGGAGGTCCTCGGCGACGCCGCCTACGCCGTCGTCGCCTGGGCCGCGATCAGCATGAACGCCTTCAACCGGGTGTCGATCACCAGCCACCACCCAGTTCGCTGAACCAACGTGACAGAAGGGCACAACCAACGGAGTGAGGTTGTGCAGGACTGACATGTGCGGAGGGCGGCGTCGGCCCTAGCGTGGTGGGGTCGCGTCCGCCCCGACCGAGGAGCCGTCATGTCCACACCCACGATCGCCGTCACGGGTGGGCCCACCCTTCCCCAGGAGCGCCGGCTCGTCACCGAGGTCCCGGGGCCGCGCTCGCGGGAGCTGGCTGAGCGCAAGAGCGCCGCGGTGACCAACGCCGTCGGCACGATGCTGCCCGTCTACACGGTCGCCGCCGGCGGTGGCGTGGTTGTCGACGTCGACGGCAACTCCCTGATCGACCTCGGCTCCGGCATCGCCGTCACCAGCGTCGGCAACAGCAACCCGCGGGTGGCGGCGGCAGTGGCCGACCAGGTTGCGGCGTTCACCCACACCTGCTTCATGGTCACGCCGTACGACGGGTACGTACGGGTCGCGGAGGCCCTCAACCGGTTGACCCCGGGCGACCACGCCAAGAAGTCTGCGCTCTTCAACTCCGGTGCCGAGGCGGTCGAGAACGCCGTGAAGATCGCCCGGTCCGCCACCAGGAAGCAGGCGGTCGTCGCGTTCGACCACGGCTACCACGGCCGCACCAACCTGACGATGGCGCTCACCGCGAAGTCGATGCCCTACAAGAGCGGCTTCGGACCGTTCGCGCCCGAGGTCTACCGGGCGCCCATGTCCTACCCGTTCCGCGACGGCGACGTCGACGGTCCGGCCGCCGCCCATCGGGCGATCGACGTCATCGAGAAGCAGGTCGGTGCCGCCAACCTGGCTGCCGTGGTGATCGAGCCGATCCAGGGCGAGGGTGGCTTCGTCGTACCGGCGCCGGGCTTCCTGCAGGCGGTCGCCGACTGGTGCACCGCGAATGGTGTGGTGTTCATCGCGGACGAGGTGCAGACCGGGTTCGCCCGCACCGGCGACCTGTTCGCCTGCGACGACGAGGGCGTCGTACCGGACCTGATCGTGACCGCCAAGGGCATCGCCGGCGGCCTCCCGCTGGCAGCCGTCACCGGTCGGGCCGAGCTGATGGACGCGCCGCACGCCGGTGGGCTCGGCGGGACGTACGGCGGCAACCCGCTCGCCTGCGCCGCCGCCCTCGCCGTCCTCGAGGCGATCGAGGAGGACGGCCTCGTCGCTCGGGCTCGGCAGCTCGGCACGACGATGCTCGACCGGCTACGTGCCCTCCAGGCCGACGACCCGCGGATCGGCGACGTGCGCGGCCGGGGCGCCATGGTCGCGATGGAGCTGGTCGTCCCGGGGACGACCGAGCCCGACGCCGCGCTGGCGGCCCAGGTCGCTGCCGCTTGTCACGCGGCCGGTGTCGTCGTCCTGACCTGTGGCACGTGGGGCAACGTCTTCCGGTTCCTGCCGCCGCTCTCGATGCCCGACCACCTGCTGGCCGAGGCGTTCGACGTCGTCGCCGAGGCGCTCGCCGCCACGAAGGGCATGTGACGTGGCGACCTTCGACGTCCTGGACCCCGCGTCGCACGTGGTGGTCGGCACCGCGCCCGACGGCACCGTCGTCGACGCCGTCGCCGCGGTCGACGCGGCGGCTGCCGCGTTCCCGGGCTGGGCGGCGACCGCCCCGCGCGTGCGGGCCGAGGTGCTGCGCAAGGCCTACGACCTGATGGTCGCCGACACCGACCGGCTGGCCGCACTGATCTCCGCCGAGAACGGCAAGTCGCAGGCGGACGCGCGGGCCGAGGTGGCCTACGCGGCGGAGTTCTTCCGGTGGTTCTCCGAGGAGGCGGTCCGCTCGGAGGGCGACTACAGCACCGCGCCGTCGACCGGCGCGCGGACGCTCGTCACCCATCAGCCGGTCGGGGTCGCGGCGCTCGCGACCCCCTGGAACTTCCCGGCCGCGATGGCGACCCGCAAGATCGCCCCGGCTCTTGCGGCCGGGTGCACCGTCGTCCTCAAGCCGGCGATGGAGACGCCGTTGACGGCGATCGCGGTCGCCGACCTGCTGCGGGAGGCCGGCGTGCCCGACGGCGTCGTCACCCTCGTCACCACCACGGACGCCCCCGCGGTGGTCACCGCGTGGCTGGAGGACGAGCGGGTCCGCAAGGTGTCGTTCACGGGCTCGACACCGGTCGGCCGGACCCTCATGAAGCAGGCGGCCGACCGCGTGGTCAACGCGAGCATGGAGCTGGGCGGCAACGCGCCGTTCGTCGTCACCGCCGACGCCGACCTCGACGCGGCGGTGGCCGGCGCGATGATCGCGAAGTTCCGCAACGGCGGGCAGGCCTGCACCGCGGCCAACCGCTTCTACGTGCACGTCGACGTCGTCGACGAGTTCGTCGCGCGGTTCGGGAAGGCCGTCGAGGCGCTCCGGGTCGGACCGGCCGCCGACCCGGCCAACGAGATCGGCCCCCTGATCAGCGAGCGCGCCGCCGAGGGCGTGCGCGCGCTGGTGCGCGACGCGGTGGCCGCCGGAGCCCGGATCGCCCACGAGGGCGAGGCTCCCGACGGCGGCTGGTACGTCGCGCCGACGGTCCTCGTCGACGTTGCGCCCGACGCCGCGATCCTCCAACAGGAGATCTTCGGGCCGGTCGCGCCCGTCGTGACCTGGGAGAACGAGGAGGACATGCTCCGACTGGTCAACGACAACGACTACGGTCTCGCGGCGTACCTGTTCGCCGGCCGCCTCCAGGACGCCCTCCGTCTTGCCGAGCGCATCGAGGCCGGCATGGTCGGCATCAACCGCGGCCTCGTCTCCGACCCCTCCGCCCCCTTCGGCGGCGTCAAGCAGAGCGGCGTCGGCCGCGAGGGCGCCCGGGAAGGCCTCCGCGAGTTCCAGGAGACCCGCTACTTCTCCGTCGACCTCTCCACCTGACCGCCGAGTCGCCCACCTTGCGGGCGCGAGTCGCCCACCTTGCGGGCGCGAGTTGCCCACCTTGCGGGCGCGAGTTGCCCACCTTGCGGGCGCGAGTTGCCCACCTTGCGGGCGCGAGTTGCCAGCAAGTGTGGCAACTCGGCACCGCAACTCCGGCGACTCGACCCCGCAACTCCGGCGACTCGATCCCGCAGGACCGGCGATTCGGCGTCAGCGGCGGGTGGCGAGCTCGAGGACGCCGAGGGGGAGGCCGTCGAGGACGTGCAGACCGGGGACGGCGGCGGGGGTGGCCGCGGCGGGCCAGACCTTGGGTAGGTCGACCTCGGTGACCAGGTCGCCGCAGACGTGGCGGCCGCTGTTGCTGGCGACGATGCGACCGTGCTCGTTGACGACGACGAGGCGCTGGCCGGCGGCGCGCAGGGAGGGGAGCAGGAGCTTCTCGGCGGTGCCGACGCCGACGTCGACGCCGGTGACGCCGGCGAACCGGTCGCCGTGGTGGACCGGCTGGGTGAAGGTCAGTGTGTAGTCGTCGGTGCAGAGATAGTCGACGTAGGGGCCGGTGACGTGGCGCCGACCGGTGTCGCGCGGGACGACGTACCAGGGCAGGAACTCGTAGTCGTAGAAGCCGCTCCCCGACGGGTCGGTCTGGCACACCACCCGCTGTGCCCGCCCGTCGTCGCCCTGGCCGAACCACTCCAGCCACCACGGTTCGTCGGCCAGGAATCCCACGGCGGCGACGTAGCCGGCGCCCTGTGCCGGGTGTCCGACCCGCTCGACGACCTCGGTGACGACGGCATCGATCCCGACCAGGGTCGATCGGCGGGGGGCCCCGCTGCTCGAGAGCAGGTCGAGGAGGGGCGCGGTGATCTGGTCGACGGCGTCGAACGCAGTGGCGGTGAGCGCGGTGAGCGCGTCGAGGACGGCGGCGGTATCGGCGCTCATCGTGGTCGAGTGGGCCATCACAGCTCCTGGTCGAGTCGGTAGTCGATGAGCCGGGCGGTGGCGTCGGCGACGCGTTGCTCGGCCGTGTGGCGCGCGGTGTCGACGTCGCGCGTCTCGATGGCGTCGACGACGGCGTCGCAGGTGGCGATCACGTCGCCGTGGCTCTCGTCGTCGCCGAAGGCCAGCCACAGGAGGACGCCGAACTCGCTCTGGAGCCGGAC
>NZ_JACEFC010000063.1 GCF_014180715.1 Nocardioides stalactiti
ACCGCTTCCGTGATCCCGCCGACCAGCAGGTCGAGCTCCGCGTCGCTGATGACGTACGGCGGCATCGCGTACACGAGGTCCCGGAACGGTCGCAGCCACGCCCCGGACGCCACGGCGGCGTCGGTGGCGGCGACGACGTCGACCGGGTGGTCGAGCTGGACGACCCCGACCGCACCGATCGTCCGCACGTCGCGGACGCCCGGGACCGCGCGCAGCGGTGCCAGCCCGTCGGTGAGCCGGCTGTTGATCCTGGTGACCCGCGACTGCCAGTCCGAGGCGAGGAGCAGGTCGATCGACGCGGACGCGACCGCGCAGGCCAGGGGGTTGCCCATGAACGTCGGGCCGTGCATCACCACGCCCGACTCCGAGGCCGAGATGCCGCGTGCCACCTCGTCGGTCGTGAGCACCGCAGCCATCGACAGGTAGCCGCCCGTGAGCGCCTTGCCGAGGCAGAGGACGTCCGGGGTGACGAGCTCGGACACGAAGAGGTGGCCGGTGCGCCCGAAGCCGGTGGCGATCTCGTCGAAGACCAGCAGCAGGCCGTGCTCGTCGGCCACCTCGCGGAAGACCCGGAGGCAGGCCGCCGGATAGGGGTGCATGCCGCCGGCCCCCTGGAGGAGCGGCTCGACGATGATCGCGGCGAGCTCGGGGGCGTGCTCGCTCGCGACGGCCCGGAACGCCGCCGCCCAGGCGGCGACGTCCTCCGGGGCGGCGCTCTGCGCCGGCGGCTGGGGCGCGAAGACCTGCTCCGGCAGCAGTCCCTTCCACATCGCGTGCATGCCGCCGTCGGGATCGGTCACCGACATGCAGTCGAAGGTGTCGCCGTGGTAGCCGCCGAGCACCGTCAGGAACCGGCTGCGCCCGGGACGTCCGCGTCCGCGCTGGTACTGGAGCGCCATCTTCATCGCGACCTCGACCGACACCGAGCCCGAGTCGGCGAGGAAGACCCGGTCCAGCCCCTCGGGGGTGATCTCGACCAGTCGCCGGCCGAGCGCGACGGCCGGCTCGTGGGTGAGGCCGCCGAACATCACGTGGCTGAAGCGAGCGGCCTGGTCGGCGACCGCACGGTCGAGGACCGGGTGCCGGTAGCCGTGGACCGCTGCCCACCAGGAGGACATCCCGTCCACGACCCACGAGCCGTCGACCCGCAGCCGGGCACCGTCCGCGTCGTCGACGAGCCGCACCGGGGTGGGCGTCGTCATCGACGTGTAGGGGTGCCAGAGGTGCTCGCGGTCGAACGCGAGCAGCTCCTCCGGCGTGCTGGTGCTCATCTCACGCGTTCGCGGGGACCTCGGTGCCCGCGCCGCGGCGACGGATCGAGGGGTTGTGCCCGGACTGCCCGGCGTCGTCGGTCGCGCGGGCAGCGCCCGTCGCGCAGCCGCCACCGCAGCCGTCGCCGCAGCCGTCCGCGGACGAGCCGCACGGGGTGACCGCGCCGACCCGGTGCGCCTTGGCGTCCTGGTGCGCCGCGATGATCTCGTCGAACGCGGTCTGCTCCATGCCGAGGATGACGAAGCCGTTGTCGCGGAGCATCTCCAGGTCGGTGAGCGCGTCCTGGCCCTCGGAGGTCAGGTAGTCGCCGAGGAAGATCGAGTTCGCGACGTGGAGCGCGGTCGCCTGCATCGACCGCAGGTGCATCTCGCGGCCGCCGGCGATGCGGATCTCCTTGTCGGGGCACACGAAGCGCGCCATCGACAGGATCTTCACGCAGCGGATCGGGGAGAGCTCCCAGGTGTTCTCGTACGGCGTGCCGTCGAACGGCATGAGGAAGTTGACCGGGATCGAGTCGGCGTCGAGGTCGCGGAGCGCGAAGAGTGCCTCGACGAGCTGCTCGTCGGTCTCGCCGAGACCGGCGATGAGGCCCGAGCAGGGGGAGAGGCCGGCCGACTTCGCCCGGCCGATGGTGTCGACGCGGTCGTCGTAGGTGTGGGTCTGCACGATCGAGTCGTGGTGGGACTCGGCGGTGTTGATGTTGTGGTTGTAGGCGTCGACGCCGGCCGCCTTGAGCCGCTCGGCCTGGCCGTCCTTGAGCAGGCCGAGGCACGCACAGACCTCGACGCCGGCGTACTCGTCCTTGAGCGCCTCGGTCATCTCCACGACCTTGTCGATGTCGCGGTCGGACGGACCGCGGCCCGAGGAGACCATGCAGACCCGGGTCGCACCGCCGCGCAGGCCGGCGCCGGCCTGCTCGAGGGTGTCCTCCTTGGAGAGCCACGAGTACTTGAGGATCGGGGCCTGCGAGCCGAGGGCCTGGCTGCAGTAGTTGCAGTTCTCGGGGCACAGGCCCGACTTGAGGTTGACCAGGTAGTTGACCTTGACCGTGTTGCCGAAGTGCTCGCGGCGCAGCCGGCCGGCGGCGGCCACGACCGCCATCACGTCGCTGTCGGCCGCCTGGAGCACGGCCAGCGCGTCCTCCGAGGTGGCGCTGCCGCCCTCGAGGATGCGGGTGGCCAGGGCGTCGAACGAGGTGGTCATGGGTCTCCTCAGCGTGAGTTGAACAGTGTTCAGGTTAAGGTGCCAGGCATGGCGAGGTCAAAGGCGGTCCGGCGAACGGACATCGTCGCGAGCGCGATCGGGCTGCTCGACGAGCACGGCCTGGTCGGGTGGTCGATGCGCCGGCTGGCCGCCGAGCTCGGTGTCCAGCCGAGCGCGCTCTACCACCACTTCGAGAACAAGGCCGCCCTGCTCACGGCCGTGGCCGAGGAGGTCCTGCTGCGGGGCCGCCGTCCTGCCGAGATCGCGGCCTGGGACGCCGAGCTCCACCTGCTGGTCGTCGAGCTGCGCGACGCGATGCGACGGCACCGCGACGGCGCAGCGCTGATCGCACTGGTGCACGCCGCGGACCCCGAGTCCCTCGAGCGCCCGCTCCGGTCCGCGCTCGAGCGTGGCGGCGCCGACGAGCGGGTCGCCCGGGTGGGTGCACGGAGCCTGGTCCGGTTCGCGCTGTCCCACGAGTCCGACGAGCCGGACGACTTCGCGCTCGCGCTCGGCATCGTCCTCGGCGGGCTCGCTGAACGCCTCGTTCGCCAGCGTTAAGGTCGCTGTAACACGCGGGAGGCACAGTGGAGGACATGTCGACGAAGCCGGTGACGGTGGTGCTGTTCGGCGCCACGGGGGACCTGGCGCGGCGCAAGCTGCTGCCCGGGCTGCTGCACCTGTTCGAGAGCGGGTTGCTCCAGGACATCCAGGTCATCGGCACGTCGCTCGACGAGCACACCACCGAGTCCTTCGTCGCGTTCGCCCACGAGGCGGTGCTCGAGTTCTCCGGGGACGCAGCCGACATCGCCGCCTGGCCGGAGTTCTCGCATCGGCTGCACTGGGCGCCGGGGGCGGAGGGCGCCGCCGGGCTGCGGGCCGCTGTCGAGAAGGCCGAGGCGGGCTGGACCGGCGACAAGGTCCGGCTGCACTACCTGAGCGTGCCGCCGAAGGCCGCGCTCGCGGTGGTCGGCACGCTGGAGGAGGCCGGTCTGGCGTCGGGCAGTCGGATCATCATGGAGAAGCCCTTCGGTGTCGACCTGGCCAGCGCCCGGGCCCTCAACGCCGAGCTGCACAAGGTCTTCGACGAGTCGCAGATCTATCGGATCGACCACTTCCTCGGCAAGGAGGCCGCGCAGAACATCCTGGCGTTCCGCTTCGCCAACGGCCTGTTCGAACCGATCTGGCACCGCAACAACATCGACCACATCCAGATCGACGTGCCCGAGGACCTCGGCCTCGAGCAGCGCGCGACGTTCTACGAGTCGACCGGCGCCTACAAGGACATGGTGGTCACCCACCTGTTCCAGGTGCTCGCGTTCATCGCGCTCGAGCCGCCCACCTCGCTCTCGCCCGACGCGATCAACGAGGAGAAGAACAAGGTCTTCCGGTCGATCCTGCCGATCGACCCGGCCGACGTCGTCCGCGGCCAGTACCAGGGCTACCGCGACATCGACGGGGTCGCCCACGACTCCGAGACCGAGACCTTCATCGCGCTCAAGTGCTTCATCGACAACTGGCGCTGGGCCGGCGTTCCGTTCTACCTGCGCACGGGGAAGCGGATGGCCGAGGGCGCCCGGATCATCTCGATCGCCTTCAAGGAGCCGCCGCGCTCCATGTTCCCGACGCACTCCGGCGTCGGGGACCACGGTCCTGACCACCTGACCTTCGACCTGGCCGACAAGGCCAAGATGTCGCTCTCGTTCTACGGCAAGCGACCCGGACCGGGGATGCGGCTCGACAAGCTCTCCATGCAGTTCGCCATGCAGGACACGACCTGGGCGGGGTCCGTGCTCGAGGCCTACGAACGGCTCATCTACGACGCCGCACGCGGCGACCAGACCCTCTTCACCTCCGCCGAGGGCATCGAGCGGCTCTGGGAGGTCTCGGCGCCGCTGCTGAACAACCCGCCCGTCGTGCGTCCCTACCGGCAGGGGAGCTGGGGGCCCAACCAGGTGCACCAGCTGATCGCGCCGTACGCCTGGCGACTTCCGTTCGAGCGCGGGTGGCGCGACCCGAACGCGACCGGGTTCTAGTCCTCAGGCGCAGGGCATCAGGCGCAGGTCAGGCGTAGGCCATCAGGCGTACGCGTAGTCGTCGAGGGGGAAGCGCGCCGCCTCCCGGTGGGCACTGATCGTGGACGTCGGACGCAGCAGGACCGCCTCGCCGTGCTGGTTGAAGTAGTAGCTGCGCGCCGTCGCGCAGCTACCGGCGTTGAAGACCGAGTTCCCGAGGAGCTCGGTCATCCGCTCCAGGAAGGCGTCGTTCGCTTCCTCGCTGACCTCGAACACCCCGGCGCCCCGCTCCTGCAGGGCGCCGAACAGCCGCTCCATGTGGGCCATCTGCGTCTCGATCGTGGTGAAGTACGAGAGCCCTGAGTAGGAGTAGGGGCTGTTGAGGGAGATGAAGTTCGGGAACTTCGGGACGGTGATGCCCTCGTAGGCGCAGAACCGGTTGTCCCGCCACCACTTGCCCAGGTCGCGCCCCTCGCGGCCGATGATCTCGATCGCCGGGAAGTTCGCGTCCCACAGGTTGAAGCCCGTGGCGAGCACCAGCACGTCGAGGTCGGCGCGGCGACCGTCGGTGGTGACGATCCCGCCCTCGTCCACGTGGTCGATCGGCGTCGTCTCCAGGTCGACGTGGGGCTTGGTGAACGTCGGGTAGTAGCTGTTGGAGAACGAGGGCCGCTTGCAGCCGAAGTCGTAGTCGGGCGTCAGCTTCCGGCGCAGCTCCGGGTCCTTGACCTGCCGCTTGAGGTGCCGCTCGCACGCGGCCCTCCCGATCGCGTTGGCCCACGGCATGTTCCGGTAGTGCAGCACTCCGGCGACCATCATCACCTCGAGGATCGAGGTGCCGACGAGCCGCGTCGCCCGCTGGGTGAGCGGCACCTTCGCGAAGGCCGCGCGCACCGGCGCCGGGACGTTGCCGTCGACCTTCGCGCTGACATAGATGGGCGTGCGTTGGTAGACGGTCAGGTGGCCGGCGACCTTGCCCAGCTTGGGGACCAGCTGGACGGCCGTGGCGCCGGTGCCGATGATGCCGATCCGTTTGCCCTCGAGCTCGACGTCGTCGTCCCACCGGGTGGTGTGGACGACCTTGCCAGCGAAGTCGTCGATACCCGGGATGTCGGGCTTCTTCGGCTGGGAGAGGAAGCCGGTCGCCGTGAGCAGGAAGCGCCCGCGCTCGACGCTGCCGTCCTCCAGTGCGACCTCCCAGCAGGAGGCGTCCTCGTCCCACCGGGCGCCGCTGACGACGGCGTTGAAGCGCATGTGCCGTCGCAGGTCGTACTTGTCCGCGACGTGGGTCGCGTAGGCCTTGAGCTCCGGTCCCGGGGCGAACAGGCGCGACCAGTGGGGATTCGGCTCGAAGGAGTAGGAGTAGGTCGCCGACGGGATGTCGACCGCCAGGCCGGGGTAGCGGTTGACGTGCCACGTGCCGCCGAGGTCGTCCTCGCGCTCGAGCACCAGCAGGTCGTCGTACCCCAGTCGGCGGAGCTGGATGGCTGCTCCCATGCCACCGAAGCCCGCCCCGATGATCACTGCGTCGTGGACGTGCGTCATGTCGCGACCCTAGGGCTCCGAAGGCCCCGGCGGATCCGACTGTGGTCGGAAGTCGTGCCGTCGGTAGTCGGGGCCGATCGCCGTATCGGCCCTTCCGATCGTCGGATGTGACCTGGATCCCTGGACCTCTTCATCAAAGTCTATAAAGTCAGTCGAGTTAGAACACCAAACGTGATCCGCCCGACCAGAGGACCCCATGATCGAGATCTCCGGCCTGACCAAGGCCTACGGCGACACCCTCGTTCTCGACGGCATCGACCTGTCGGTCGCCGATGCGCAGATCGCTGCGGTCGTCGGACCGAGCGGCGCGGGCAAGAGCACCCTGGCGCGCTGCATCAACCTGCTCGAGCGTCCCACCAGCGGCAGCATCACCGTCCGGGGACAGGACCTGGCAGCGCTCTCGGGGCGGGACCTGCGCCTGGCTCGGCGCCAGATCGGGACGGTCTTCCAGTCCGCCAACCTGCTGCGCCGGCTGACCGCCGCGCAGAACATCGCACTGCCGCTGCGGCACCAGGGCGTGCCCGACCCCGAGGTCCGTCGTCGGGTGGGCGACCTGCTGGAGCGCGTCGGGATGCTCCACCGGGCCAACCACTACCCGTCGCAGCTGTCCGGCGGACAGCGGCAGCGGATCGGGATCGCCCGGGGACTGGCGCTGCAGCCGTCGGTGCTGCTCTCGGACGAGGCCACCTCGGGCCTCGACCCTGACGCCACCCGGGCGATCCTCGACCTGCTCACCGGGCTCCGCGACGACCTCGGCGTGACGATCCTGGTCATCACCCACGAGATGGACGTGGTGCGCGGGATCGCCGACCAGGTGGCCCAGCTCGACCACGGCCGGATCGTCGAGCAGGGATCAGTGGCCGACGTCGTACGACGCTCCGACTCGGCGCTGTCTCGCGCGCTGCTGCCGATGCCGCCCGCGCCGGACGCCGAGGGCCTGCGGACGTGGACCCTGCGCTACCGCAGCGACCAGGTCGCGCCGACCTGGCTCAGCCGCGTCGGCCGGGACCTCGGCGAGGTGGCGGTGCTCGCCGCGCTCGTGGAGCGCTCAGGTGACGCGCCCGTCGGCCGGTTGACGGTCGGGCTCGACCCGCGCCTGGAGGAGCGGCGGGTCGTCGAGGTCCTCGCCGACCACGGCGTCGCCGCCGAGCCGGCCACCGCGCTCCGCGCCGTCGCCGACGAGCGGCAGGACGAGCGACGGGCCCGGCAGGCGGAACCCGCCGCATGACGGCCCTGCTCGCGACCCCGTGGCCCGACGTCGACGACCTGCTCGTGCCCGCGCTGGGTGAGACCGTCCGGATGGTCGGCATCGTGATGACGGTCGTGGTGCTGCTCGGCGGTCCGCTCGGACTGCTCATCTTCAACACCTCGCCGCTCGGGCTCACGCCGAACCGCGTGGTCCACGTGTCGATCAGCTGGATCGCCAACCTCGGTCGGTCGCTGCCTTTCCTTGTCCTGATGGCCGCGATCATCCCGGTCACCAAGCTCGTGTTCGGCACCACGATCGGCTACCAGGCCGCGCTCCTCCCGATGTCCGTCGCCGGTGTCGCCTTCTTCGCGCGGCTCACCGAGAACGCCGTCCGCGAGGTGCCCCGTGAGCTGCTCGACGTCGGGCTCGCGACCGGCGCGACCCGCTGGCAGATCATGCGCGGCATCCAGCTCCGCGAGGCGCTGCCCGGTCTCGCCGCGGGCGTGACGCTCAATGTCATCGCGATGATCGAGTATTCCGCCATCGCCGGGGCCATCGGCTCCGGAGGCGTCGGCTACCTCGCCGTCAACTACGGCTACCGACGCTTCGACGACCACATCATGATCGCCTGCATCGTGGTCCTCATCGCGATGGTCCAGGCGATCCAGTTCAGCGGCGACCGCGTCGTCCGCGCCCTCACCCACTGAACCCCCCTGATCCCCTGATCACCAGAACGAAAGGGACCACCATGTCCACCACCCAGCAGGATCGGACCAGCGGTGAGCACCGCGACACGATCGACCTCGGCCGCGGCAGTCGCGGCTGGTTGATCTCCCTGGTCGTCGGCGCCGTCGTCATCGCGATCGGTGTCGCCCTCTTCGTCACCCTCGGCGGTGGCGACGACGAGAAGGCCGTCGAGGGCAGCCACTTCAGCAACGAGTTCGAGATCGCCTACCAGGCCTCGAGCGCGAGCGAGCTCGCGTTCCTGGAGTACCTCGACGCCGAGATCGCGCCCGACCACGGGATCACGATCACGCCCGTCGGCATCGAGGACGGCAACCAGCTGGACCAGGCCACGGCCGACGGCGAGTACATCGCCAACATCTACCAGCACAAGCACTGGCTCAAGCAGGTCACCGACGCCACCGGGATGGAGCTCACCGCTCTCGGCCCGGTCTTCCAGTGGTCCTACTCCCTCTACTCGACCCGGTACGGATCGATCGACGAGCTGCCCGACGGCGCCGAGATCGCGCTCCTCAACGACCCGGCCAACACGGCACAGGCGCTATGGATCCTGGAGCGCGCCGGCAAGCTCACGTTCAAGGACGGCGTCGACCCGTGGGCGGCCACCGAGAACGACATCGAGGACAACATCGGCGGCTACGAGTTCACCTACATCGAGTACGGCGCCGGCCCCCGCACCCTCGACTCCGTCGACGCCGTCATCGACTACAACATGTCGTTCGTCGACGCGGGCACCCCGGAGGAGTACCGGATCTACGAGCCCGCCGCGCCGCTGGAGTTCGCCGGCCAGCTGGTCATCGGCACGGCGTACCTCGACGACCCGCAGGTCGAGAAGCTCCGCGAGATCTTCTTCGACCCGCGCGTCCAGGAGTACCTGGCCACCAACGACGACCCGAGCCTGGCCGGCCAGCTCGCGCCGGTCTCGGCCGAGTGACCCGTCCCGCCGCACCACCCGCCGCACCACCCGTCGCATCACCCGTCGCATCACCTGTCATCAACGAGGAGACACCCATGACCGTCCAGACCCGACCCGCCACCGAGGTGGTCCGTCCCGGCACCCCCGCTTGGACCGCGCTGCTCGACCGGATCCGCCCCGGAGCCAGCGAACGTGAACGGGACCGCACCGCGCCGCACGAGGTGATCGGCTGGCTCAAGGAGGCCGGGGTCGGACGGCTCCGCATCCCCGTGGCGGACGGCGGCGCCGGCCTTTCCCTGCCGCAGCTCTTCGCCGCCCTGATCGACCTGGCCGAGGCGGACTCCAACGCCGCACACATCCTGCGCACCCACTACTGGTTCGTCGAGCAGCACCTCCAGGGCAGCAACGACCCGGCGTTCCGCGCGCGGCTGTCGCTGGCGGTCGACGACAAGCTCGTCGGCAACGGGTTCAGCGAGCAGAGCAAGCTCCCGGTCGGGCTGTACTTCGAGACGGCGTTCACCCCGGACCCCGCCAGTGCGGACGGCGGCTACCGGCTCAACGGCACGAAGTTCTACTCGACCGGCAGCATCTACTCCGACTACACCCAGATCTGGGCGGCGGCGCCGGAGGGCCGGATCGCCGGGGCCGTGATCCCGGTCGACCGCGAGGGTGTCTCGATCCTCGACGACTGGGACGGCTTCGGCCAGCGCCTGACAGGCACGGGCACCACCCAGCTCGACGACGTCCGCGTCGCGGCGGACGAGATCTTCGACCTCGGGGAGCCGGACGGCGAGCCGGTGCCCGGCTACCAGGGAGCGTTCCTCCAGCTCTACCTCCAGGCGGTGACGGCCGGCATCCTGCGCAGCGTCCGCGACGACGCGGTCGCACTGGTGAAGCGGCGCGCCCGGAGCTACAGCCACGCCAATGCACCCCAGAGCCCGGCGGCCGACCCGCAGGTGCTCCAGGTGGTCGGTGAGATCTCCGCGGACGCCTTCGCCGCCGAGGCGATCGTGCTCCGGGCCGCCGAAGCACTGCAGGTCGCTGCGGACTCCGTCGTCGACGGAGTGCCGACCGCCGAGGCGGCAGAGGCTGCCCAGCTCGCAGCGGCGCACGCCAAGGTCGCCGTCGACCGGTTCTCCTACGCCACGGCCGCGCGCCTCTTCGACGTCGGCGGGACCTCGGCCACGCAGGCGGCGTACAACCTCGACCGGCACTGGCGGAACGTGCGGACGATCTCCACGCACAACCCGACCTTCCTCAAGGCGTCGGCGATCGGCGCCCACGTCGTCGACGGCACCGCCTTCCCGGCCAACGCCTACTTCTGATCGGAGCCCGGACATGTCTGCAGTCGGACTGCTCTTCGTCGGCGCGGTGCTCTTCGTCAACGGCCTGCTCTTCCTGGGCAAGGTCGACCCCAAGAGCGCCGGTGTGTTCAACCTGTTCGTCGGGGCCCTCCAGACGGCCATCCCGTTCTGGCTGATCAGCCGCGCGACGACGCCGGACGAGATCCTCGGCGCTGCGGGGATCTTCCTGTTCGGGTTCACCTACCTCTACGTCGGCATCGGCAACCTCAAGGGGTACGACGCCAACGGCCTGGGCTGGTACTCGCTGTGGGTCGCGGTCGTCGCGACCGGGTTCGGGGTCGTCAACATCGTGCGCTTCGACGACACCCCGTCGGGCCTGTTGTGGCTGCAGTGGGCGGTGCTGTGGTCGGTCTTCTGGGTGGTGCTGGCTCTCGGCGTCACCCGACTCACCGCAGCGGCCGGCTGGCTGACGATCGTCCAGTCGGTGACCACCTGCACCGTCCCGGGCTTCATCATCCTGCTGGGCGAGTGGGACCGGGTGACGACCGGGCAGGTGCTGGCCTCGGCCGTCGCCGGCCTCGCGGTCTTCGCCGCGGTGGCCGTCCGCAGAGCGGCACCTGAGCCGGCCGTGCCGGCGACACCGGCGGAGGTACGGATTCCCGTCTCGGCCTGACACCCCCTCCCGTCAGGCCGCCTCCCCGAAGGCTCCGGGCCGGTTCGATCGTTCTCGTGACGCATCGGCCGGCCCGGAGTACTTTTTCGAGATGCCTCTGAAACTCCTGCCGGCACTGCTTCTCGTGCTGCCAGCGGTGCTCGGTCTGACGACCGACGCACAGGCATCGAGCGAGCGCGGCCGCAACTACTTCGCCGCGATCGCCGTCAACGCCAACGACGGGACCTACGGCTACTCGTTCGACTACCGGACCCGCGACGGGGCGGAGGACCGCGCGCGCCGCGAGTGCCGGATCCGCCAGACCGAGAGCGGCTGCCGCGGCATCGTGTGGGTCCGCAACGGCTGTGCCGCGGTCTCGGTGCGTCGGCGCGCCGACGGTTCGCTCTCCCGCATCACCTGGGGCATCGGCGACTCCCGAGAGGTCGCGCGACGCCGCGCCAACGACGAGTGCGGAGCCCGCTGTCGGATCCTGTCGCTGGTCTGCACGGCCCGTTAGTCGGCGACTGACGCGCCCGCGACGTCGAGGAGTCGCGCGCACTCCTCGATCAGCCGCTGACGCAGCGGAGCGCCGCGGTCGGCGAACGTGCGCTGGGCGGCGACGTAGTCGGACTTGCCCTCGGGGGTCTCGATCCGGATCGGGTCCAGGCCCAGGTCGGCGAGGTCGTACGGCGCCGCCCGCATGTCCATGACCCTGATGTCCCACGCCAGCTCGAAGCAGTCGGCGACGAGGTCGGAGCCGACCATCGGGGACAGCCGGAACGCGTGCTTGTAGAGGTCCATGCCGGCGTGCAGGCACGCGGGCTGCTCGAAGGCGGCGCGGTCGTCGCGGCCGGGGGAGAGGGTGTTGAGCGGCACGGCCGGACGGGTGAAGAACCGGTAGGCGTCGAAGTGTGTGCAGGCGATCCGGTGGCCCTCGACAACAGCGTCGGTCCCGGCCGGGCCGAGCCGTAGCGGCCAGGAGGCGTGCCGGGTCTCGTCCTCCTCGAGCCGATAGACCATGGCCCACTCGTGGAGGCCGAAGCAGCCGAAGCTCCCGGGCCGGCCGGCGGTCGCGACCAAGAGCCGGTGCAGCGCCTCGACCAGCGGCCGCTGCGCGGCGACGTACGACGCGCTGACGGCGACGCCGTGCGGACCCTGCTCGTAGCCCTTGAGCGTGGCGTGCTCGGGCGCGTCGGCGAGGACGACGCCGTAGCCGGGGTGCCAGCGACGCAGCTGGGCCGGCCGGTAGGAGTAGTAGGTGAAGAGGAAGTCGTGGACCGGGTGCTGGATGCGGGCCTCGCGGCGCTCGAGGTGCGGCGCCACGTAGCTGTCGACCCGGTCGGCGTGCGCGGCGGCGGCCGGGCGCCACACGGCTGCCGGCACAGCCTCGACCTGCTGCACGTCCACGGAGCCCAGCCTAAGGATCCGGGTGCGGACCACCGATTCGGTGGCCCGTTCATTCCTGGGAACGATTCTCCGCGCCGATTCCGCCCTGGAACGATTATTTCGGTGCGTCCGCGGGACTGATCTGGTTGTCTCAGCGCTCGTGCCCGGCTCGGCGACGGTCACGCACGCTCTCCCCCCACTCCTGGAGATCCCACCATGAACGCCCGTTCCACCCGATCGCGCTACCGCGCGGTCCTCGCCACCGGCCTGGTCACCGCCGTCGCAGGCAGCCTGCTCTCCCTCGCGCCGGGTACGGCCGAGGCCGCCACCAAGGCCGACCTCCGGGTCACCGCGGCGACGGTCGACAAGACGGCCGTCGTCGAGGGCGCGAAGGTCACGGTCACCCACACCGTGCAGAACAAGGGCCGCCGCAAGGCGGGTGCCTCGACGACCCGCGTCTACCTGACGACCGACGTCGAGGCCAGCCTCGCCGAGCGGCGCGCCAGCCGTACCAACCCGCGCACCTCGCTGACCGACCTCCGGCTGGTCGGCAAGGCGCCCGTCAAGGCGATCCGGCCCGGGGCCAAGCGATCGACCGGCTCGGTCACGTTCACCGTCCCGGTCGGCGTCCCCGCCGGGACCTATCGGGTGCTGGTCTGCGCCGACGACCTCGGCAAGGTCGGCGAGTCGGAGGAGGCCAACAATTGCCTGGCCGCGACCGGCAGGCTCGCCGTGAGCGAGGACCCCGGCAGCGACGACCTCGTCGTGCAGTCCTTCGACGAGGCCGCGGTGTGGCCCGACGACGAGGACGACGCCCTGGGCTTCCTCAAGATCTTCTGCAAGAGCACCTACCCGGTGAAGAGGTACACGCTCGGCGGCGCCATCGACAGCGTCCGGGCCTTCCTGGAGGCCAACGCCCCGGGTGGGATCGCGGACCTCAAGGCGTCCGGCCAGGCGAGCACGCCGGAGAAGGCGCAGGAGCTGGCGGCGACGGCGCTCGCCGGCGGATCGCCCGGGTTGGCGCTGGCGGCCCTGCTGGAGGCCCACCGGCTCCAGCCGACCCGCGGCACGCACCTGGTGAACGCAGCTGCGCTCGCCACCTCGGTCGGTCTGCCCAACGAGGCGATCGCGCTGCTGGACGCGGCGATCGGTCGCGAGTTCCTGCGCGCCCCGTTCGGCATCCCGCACGAGGCCACCGCTGCTGTCGTCCGCGGCCAGGCGCTGGTCATGACCGGCCGCTCCGACGCCGCCCAGAAGCTGTTCAGCAGCGCCAAGCAGCTCGCGCCGCTGCTGACCGAGGCCGACGCCGGCCTGGCCACCGTCGCGGCCTGCAAGGGACAGGACGCCCTCGCGAAGCGCTACATCGCGCGCAGCCGGGTCCGTTCGGACGAGGAGGTCCCGACGACCCCGCCGACCCAGACGCCCGTCCAGCCGACGCCGCAGATCGACATCACCCGGGGTGAGGCGGTGCCGCTGCGCCAGCTGCCGATCGCCGAGACGCCGACCCAGGCCGCGGACATGCGTCCCGTCTACTACGGCATCGCCAACGGCTTCCAGGCCGAGATCCAGGCCAACATCGACGAGGCCAACCGGCTCGAGCAGCACCTGCGCGACACCGACGACGCCCGCACCCGGGCCGAGATCGACCGTCGCAACGACATCCTCGTGCTCCTCTACCGAACCCACCTCGAGGGCGACGTCGAGGACGCCCAGCAGGCGCTGTACGACGAGATCAACAAGCTGACCGAGATCAAGGAGGAGTTCTGGGGCGGCGGCACCGGCGAGGTGGAGTACACCTACGGCCGCTTCCTCGAGGAGGCCAGCGACGCGTGCGCCGGCTCCGAGGAGGACTACGACACCTGCTTCACCCGCGAGATCAACACCCGGTGCCGCCCGGCCCTCAACCAGCAGCACATCCGCTGGCGGACCCGGATCCTCGCCGCGCAGGACAAGGCCAACCACTACTTCGAGGTCTGGTCGAAGCTCATGACCGGCTACGCCGCCAACCTGGCCGACGAGGAGGCGCACCGGCTCGCGTTCACCCACATCGACGGGCTGGAGAGGGACGTCTACGCGCTGCTGGTGCAGCAGGCGCAGTTCTGGTCGCACAACGTCAACCTCGCCCGGGACCACTGCGTGGAGCCGCTCCCCGCCGAGATCCTCAACCCGCCGGCCAACCCGGACATCCAGTCCGGCACCAAGTGCGAGGGCGCCCTCAAGGCGATGAACCTGCGGGCCACGCTCGGCCCGAGCACGGTCAAGATCAGCTGCGAGCGCATCGAGCAGGGCTTCGCCCTCCCCGTGCTCCCGCTGCTGGAGGCGTTCGTGGACGTGAAGTTCGACTTCCGCACCGGCAACGTCTCGGTGTTCGCCGGCTCCAAGGGCGGTGGTACCCACACCGGTGTGGAGGCCACCTTCAAGTCCGGCGTCTACATCAAGGTCAACCAGCAGGGCGAGCTCGTCGACGCCGGCTGGCGGGTCGGGCCGAGCGTGAGCGTCGGGGCGGGCTCCGCGGAGTTCAGCGCCTACGAGGGCGAGATCGACATGTCGTTCACGTCCAGCCTGACGCCCGGGTACTGAGCAGCACCAGCGGGGCGCACCCGGCGAGCCGACGAAGTCGATCATCTAGGCTCGCCGGGTGCGCATCGCGAGATTCACGGCCGCCGGCAACGGACAGAGTGACCCGGCGTACGGCGTCGTCACCGGCGACCTCGACCCGTTCGGCCAGCCCGCCGAGGACGCGGTCATCGTCGAGCTCGCCGGCGACCCGATGTACGTCGGCATCAAGGTCCTCGAGCGCGAGCACCGGTTCGCCGACGTCAAGCTCCTCGCGCCTGTCCTGCCGCGCAGCAAGGTCGTCGGCGTCGGGAAGAACTACGCCGCCCACGCGGCGGAGATGGGGGGCGACCAGCCCGCGGAGCCGCTGCTGTTCCTCAAGCCCAACACCAGCGTGATCGGCCCGAACGATGCGATCCTCTATCCCTCGCAGACCTCCCACCTCAGCTATGAGGGCGAGGTCGCGGTCGTGATCGGCCGGATCTGTCGCGACGTCCCCGCCGAGCAGGCCACCGACGTGATCTACGGCTACACCATCGCCAACGACGTCACGGCGCGCGACCTCCAGAAGACCGACAACCAGTGGGCGCGGGCCAAGGGCATGGACACGTTCTGCCCGCTCGGCCCGTGGATCGAGACCGACCTCGACCCGCAGGCGTTCATCGACGGCTGCAAGGTGCAGACGTTCCTCAACGGCGACGTCGTCCAGGACGGCAGCACCGCCGACATGACGTGGAACATCCCCGACCTGATCGCGTACATCTCCTCCGCGATGACGCTGCTGCCCGGCGACGTGATCCTGACCGGTACACCCGAGGGGGTCGGCCCGATGGAGGTCGGCGACGAGATCGAGGTCTTCGTCGAAGGCCTCGGCGCTCTCACCAACACCGTCGCGAAGAGAGGCTGACGAAGCAGATGAGAAATGTTCGGGTCCGGATGGCCCCTTCCCCGACGGGCAGCCCGCACGTCGGCCTGGTCCGCACGGCGCTCTACAACTGGGCTTTCGCCCGCCACCACGGCGGGACCTTCGTGTTCCGGATCGAGGACACCGACACCGCGCGGAACACCGAGGAGTCCTACACCGCGATCCTCGAGCTGATGCGGTGGCTCGGCCTCGACTGGGACGAGGGCCCCGAGGTCGGCGGCCCGCACGCGCCGTACCGCCAGAGCGAGCGCTCCGACCTCTACGCCGAGGCGCTCGACAAGCTCCGCGCGTCGTCGTACACCTACGACTGCTACTGCAACAACGACGAGGTCGATGCACGCCGCAAGGCGTCCGGCTCCAAGGTGATGGGGTACGACGGCTTCTGCCGCGAGCTCACCGCCGACCAGGTCGCGGCGTTCGAGGGCCAGGGGCGCAAGCCGGTCGTCCGGTTCCGGATGCCCGACGGCTCGGTCTCGTGGGACGACCTGGTGCGCGGCGAGATCACGTTCGAGACCGAGTTCGTGCCGGACTACGCGCTGTGCCGGGCCAACGGGGAGCCGCTCTACACGCTGGTCAACCCGGTCGACGACGCACTCATGGAGATCACCCACGTGCTGCGCGGCGAGGACCTGTTGTCGTCGACGCCGCGACAGGTCGCCCTCTATGCGGCGCTCATCGATCTCGGGATCACCGACTTCACGCCGCAGTTCGGGCACCTGCCCTACGTCATGGGGGAGGGCAACAAGAAGCTGTCGAAGCGCGACCCGGAGGCGCACGCGCTGGCCTACCGTGACAACGGCTTCCTCCCCGAGGGTCTGCTCAACTACCTGGCCCTGCTCGGGTGGGCGATCGCCGCCGACCGCGACGTCTTCACGCTCGCGGAGATGGTCGAGAAGTTCGAGATCGGCGACGTCAACGCCAACCCTGCGCGGTTCGACCTCAAGAAGTGCGAGGCGATCAACGCCTCCCACATGCGCCTGCTGTCCGTCGAGGACATCACCCACCGGGCGCTGCCGTTCCTCAAGGCAGCCGGTGTCGTCGGCGACCCGGTGCACGACGCCGACGCCCAGCTGCTCGAGCTGGCGATGCCGCTCGTCGCCGAGCGGATCAACAAGCTCGCCGAGGCGCCCGACATGCTCGGCTTCCTCTTCGTCGACGAGGAGTCGTTCTCCGTCGACCCCGCCGACGCCGAGAAGCTCCTCGACGAGGCCGGCAAGGGCGTGGTCAAGGCGGCGCACGACGCGCTCGTCGACCTCCACCCCTGGTCGACCGACGCGATCCAGACCGCCCTCCAGGCCGCGCTCGTCGACGACCTCGGCCCCAAGCCGCGGGTCGCCTTCGGGCCGGTCCGGGGCGCCGTCAGCGGGCGGCGGGTGTCCCCGCCGCTCTTCGAGTCGATGGAGCTGCTCGGCCGCGACCGCAGCCTCGGACGCCTGCAGCGTGCCCTCGGCTGACGGCGCGGGGCTGCCCTACGAGCGGCTGCACCGGCTCGGCCGCAGCGGCCCGGGCTGGGCGCTGCTCGGCGCGTGCGGGCTGGTGGTCGGGCTGTTCCTGCTGCCGGTCGTCCTGGTGCTTCCGGTCTGGTCGCCGAGCGACCCGCTGACGCCGGCCGGGCTCGCGATGACCTGCGTCGCGCTCGCCGCGATGACCCTCGTCGCGGCCGGCCTCACCGTGGCGATCCACCACGTCCCCGGCCGGGTCCTGATGTCGGTCCTCGGCCGGATCCGGTGGGCGTGGCTGGCCACCTGCTCCGGCCTCGCCGTGGTCGCGGTGGGTGCGACCCTCGTGCTCGCGTCGTTCCTCCCGGAGGACGGCGGCGGCGCGTCGTTGTCGGGCTCGGTCAACGACGTGACGGACCGGACGGTCGCGTTCGCGCTGATCATCGTCCTGCTGATCCCACTGCAGGCGGCGGGGGAGGAGTTCGCGTTCCGCGGCTACCTCACGCAGGCCGTCGGCGGCCTCGCCGGCGGCCGGGTCGGCACCGTCCTCGCCGTGGTGCTCCCTGCCTTGCTGTTCGCGCTCGCGCACGGCGTCCAGGACCCGCCGGTCTTCATCGACCGCCTCGCCTTCGGCCTGGTCGCAGGGGCACTGGTCGTCGCGACGGGCGGGCTCGAGGCGGGCATCGCCATGCACGTCCTCAACAACCTCGTCTACTTCGGGCTGGCGCTGGTCGTGGGGGACATCTCCGACGCCCTCGCGCCGGTCGAGGGCACCTGGTGGCTGCTCCCCGGGACTCTCGCGCAGTCGCTGACCTACCTCGTGCTCGTCACCTGGGTGGCTCGGCGCAGGGAGGTCGAGCGAGTCACAGGCCAGGCCGTTTTGGATCGGCAAGAACCCCGCGTGTAAGGTTTCTCGTCGGCCCCCGGACCTGCGGCGAAGGGGAACCGAACACAGCACGACAGTGGTCTATGGTGTAATTGGCAGCACGACTGGTTCTGGTCCAGTTAGTCTAGGTTCGAGTCCTAGTAGACCAGCGAGTACTCGCGTGAACAGCCCCTGAACGGCCCGATTTGGCCCGCCAGGAACGGAATCGCTAAAGTTCTCACCGTTGCGAAGGCCTGCTGAAGCTGGCAGACCGGACAACACGTTGCCCCCGTCGTCTAGCGGCCTAGGACGTCGCCCTCTCACGGCGGTAACGCCGGTTCAAATCCGGTCGGGGGTACAGATTGAGACCCGGGTCCCTTGGGCCCGGGTCTCAGCCGTTTTCGGGTCCCGCGAGGGTCGACAGGTAGCGCGCGGTGTTGGCGCGCATCGGCCTGCCGGCGAACCGCGCGTTGAGGAACCGGAACGCGGCGGAGTACGACGTCAGCGCCGCGGCGGCGTGGGTCGGGGCGACGCCCGGCGCGAAGTGGACCCGGGCGCCCTGTCGTACCCAGCGCTCTGCGAGTGCCCGGCCGGCCTCGAACGGGACGACGTCGTCGAGCCGGGAGTGGACGAGCATGGTGTCCATCCGCGGCCACGCGCCCTCACCGAGCCGCTGCTCGCGGACCAGGGTCGCCAACGGCTCCTCGCCGATCAGCTTGCCGAGCGGGCGCCCGTCGGCCGTCAGCGTCGCGGACTTCGTGAACGCGTAGGCGCGCAGGGACTCGAACAGGCACTGCTCGGTGATCCGGGCGATGACCTCGCGACCCTTGTCGTTGAGGAAGTCGTGGAGGTCGACGCCGTAGTCGGTGGCGATGCCCGCGATCGCATACCCGAGGAACCCGAAGTAGGGGCCGCCGTCGAGGAGCCACGCGGTGAGCTCCAGGTCCGCCGGCACCGCGCCGGCGACCGCTCCCCTCACGTCCAGCTCGGGTGCGTACTCGTGCCACATCTCTGCCGCGCTGGCTGCCGCCCCACCACCCTGGGAGTAGCCGGTGATCGCCACCGGGCCGTTGCGCGGGATGTCGGGGTGGTCGAAGTTCTGGGCGGCCCTCAGTGCATCGAGGACCACGTGCCCCTGGACCCGGCGGCTCATGTAGGTGTGGACACCCGGCATCCCGAGGCCCTGGTAGTCCGGCACCACCACGTTGTAGCCGCGCGCCAGCAGGCCGCTGATGAACACGCTCTCGTACTCGCGGCCGACCGCCATCTGGAGCGAGGGGGCGCACTGGCTGCCCATGCCCTGGGTGCCGACCGCGAAGGCCACCAGCCCCCGGTCGGCCCGCTTCGTGCGCGGCCGGGTCGGCGTCAGCACGGTGCCGGTGACCGCGATCGGCGCCCCCGTGCGGTTGCGGCTCACGAACATGATCCGCTCCACCCGCGCCGGCGCCGGCACCAGGCGGAAGGGGTCGATGTAGAAGCGGGCCGGCTCGCTGCGCAGGATCGTCCCCGGCTCGTCAGGGATCACGTCCGGCTCGGTGTAGAACGCGCTCTGCGGCTTCGGCTCGAGGGGCCGCGCGCTGACGGCCGAGAGCGCCAGGCGCACCGCCTGACCCAGCATGCTCGTCGATGGCCTCGGCTGCGTCATGGCCGGAGTGTTGCGGGTAGCCGTTCCCTTGTCGAGCACCGCGGTCGACCCTCGCCCGGGAGCGGCGTGGTGCCGCCAGGGGAGCGGCCGCACGCCCTAGTTTCGAAGTGCCATGGGGACCCTGCAGCGGGCGGGCGCCGAGACGCGCCTGCGCGTGACCAACGACGAGACCAGCGTCGACTACGACGACGCCGCGGCCGTCGGTGCCCTGCGGATGGTCCGAGCCGACGGGGCATGGAGCGTCGTCGACGGGGGAGTCGAGGGCGGGGTCTTCCACGAGGGGTGCCGGATCGGCCGGCTCGCGCTCCGTCCGGGTCGGCCGGTGCGGCTCGCGGCGGGAGCCCCCGACGGCCCGACGCTGCTGTTCGAGGTGCTGCCCGTCGTACCGGAGCCGACGCCGGGTGACACCGTCCCGGCCGCCGTCCAGCCTGCCGCCGTCCGGCCTGCCACCGTCCGGCCTGCATCCGCCTCGGCCGCCGTCCAGACCATCGGCCGCGGTGCCGGCAACACCCTGGTCCTCGACGACCCGTTGGTGTCGCGGCACCACGCGGCCGTCGACCTGACGACCCCGCCGGTCCTGCGCGACCTCGACTCGTTCAACGGCACCTTCGTCAACGGCGAGCGGGTCACCGCGGCCGAGCTGGCCAAGGGCGACCAGGTGGTCGTCGGGGCCCAGACGCTGGAGTGGGACGGGCGGCGGCTCGCCCCGCCGCGCCGGACCGCCCGCCGGATGCTGGTGGCCGACGGTCTCAGCACGGTCACTCCCGACCTGGTGCGGCTGCTCGACGGCGTCTCCCTCGAGCTCGAGGCAGGCAGCCTCACCGCGATCATCGGGCCGTCCGGTGCCGGCAAGACCACGCTCCTCAACGCGCTCACCGGACTGGTCCCGGCCGGGCGTGGGCGGGTGCTGTGGAACGGGCACGACCTCTACCGCCACTACGAGGAGCTGCGCTTCCAGATCGGGGTGGTGCCGCAGGAGGAGATCCTCCACCCCCAGCTCACCGTGCGCGACGCGCTGCGCTACGCGGCGCGACTGCGGCTCCCACCCGACACCACCCGAGCCGAGCAGCAGCGCCGGGTCGACCAGGTCGTCGCGCAGCTCGGTCTCGACGCTCAGCGCGACCTGCGGATCGGGCGGCAGCTCTCCGGGGGGCAGCGCAAGCGGGTCTCGATCGCGACCGAGCTGCTGACTGCGCCGCCACTGCTGTTCCTCGACGAGCCGACGTCCGGGCTCGACCCCGGGCTCGACCGGTCGGTGACGGAGCAGCTGCGCGGGCTGGCCGACGACGACCGGGTGGTCGTCGTCGTGACCCACTCGGTGCTGGCGCTCGACCTGTGCGACCAGGTGGTCGTGCTCGGCAAGGGCGGACGCGCGCTCTACGTCGGGCCGCCCGAGGAGCTGCTCGCCCACTTCGAGGTCCGCGACTACCCGGCGCTGTTCCAGCAGCTCGACTCCGCTCGACCGCGTCCCCGCTCCGCCGGGACCACCGACACCGGCAGCCTGCCCGCCGTGCCGCGCTCCGTCGTACCCCCGCAGCGACCGTCCCGGTGGCGTCAGCTCGGGACACTCGTCGCCCGCGACGTCGCCGTCGCTCGGGCCGACCGCGCGCTGATGGCGATGCTGGTGCTGCTGCCGCTCGCCCTCGCGGGGCTGAGCCGGGTCGTCCAGGGCGACGCCGGGTTCTCGCTGCACCTCACCCGCGAGGGCAGGTTCCTCGACGGCTCCGAGGTCACCCAGCGGCTCACGATCCTCGTGGTCGCCGCAGCACTGATGGGCGCGGCGATGACGATCCGGGAGCTCGTGAAGGAGCGCGGCATCCTGCGACGCGAGTACGCCGTGGGGCTCTCGCCGGGGCCCTACCTGATGAGCAAGGTGATCGTGCTCGGCGGCGCCTGCTTCCTCCAGGGGCTGCTGCTCACCTGGCTCGCGACCACCGGGCTGCCCGGTCCCGACCGCGACGGCGTCCACGGCTGGGGATGGTGGGAGATCGCCCTCCCGGTCGCGGCCCTCGCCACGGCGATGGCGGTCGTCGGGCTCGCGGCCTCCGCGTGCCTGCGCAGCGCCGACCACGCGATGCCGGTGCTGGTCGCGCTCGTGATGGTCCAGCTGGTCCTGTCGGGTGCGATCGTCGGCGTCGCCGGACGACCCCTGCTCGAGCAGGTCGCGTGGCTCGCGCCCTCGCGCTGGGCCTACGCCGCGTCAGCGGCGAGCGTCCACCTCGGCCGGACCCGGCGCGGGGTCGAGGACGCCGTCCGTGACCCCCTCCAGGCGTTCGACGCCGGCCAGTGGAACACCGACCTGCTGGCGATCGTGGCGATCGCCGCGCTGGCAGCCGGCCTCGGCCTCGTCGCCGTACGACGGAGCGCGCGCAGCGTCCGCTGACGACGAACTGCCACTCCTGCAGGGTCGAGTTGCCACTCCTGCGGGGTCGAGTTGCCAGTCCTGCAGGGTCGAGGTGTCAGGGAGTGGGCTTCGGCTTCGGGGCCTTGGCCGGGGTGGCCTTCCTGGTGCGCGCCTTGGGGGCGGCTGCGGGCTCGGCCTTGGTCGTGCCCTTGGTCGCGGGGGTCCGCGCCTTCGAGGTCGCCGACGCGACCTCGGTCTGGCGGACGCGGGCCGCACGGGTCTTCGGCGGCGTCGGGTCGGTGCCGACCACGGCGAAGATCGGGGCCGTCACCTTCTCCAGCGCGGTGACTGCGTCGGCGTGCCGCTCGGCGAGCTTGGCGACGACGCCGGCGAGCTCGGCCTGGGCGTCGGCCAGGGTGGCGACGGTGTCGGCCAGCTCGCGCTGCCGGACGATGAAGTCCTGGAGAGGCTGGGCGGTGGCGCCGGCCAGCCCGGTGATCGCGCCGGCCATGCTCGCGACGGCGCCGGCGAGGTCGCCGACCTGGCGTACGAGCTCATCGGGAGCCGTCACTCCGGTGACGGCAGCGTTGGTGACCGTGCGGAGCGTGTCGCCGGCCAGCTTGAGAGCCACCTGCTGCGACTTGATCAGCAGGTCGATCGGGTTGTCCACCATGGCGACAGCGTGGCAGACGGGGGCCGGGATAGGCGGGACATCGCGTCACGTCTTGTCGTCGTGCTCCGGTCGCTGCACGCGAGCGGCGATGTCCGATTTCCGCGAGAAGATGTCGGCGGCGTCGTCCAGGATGGAGGCATGACGACGCCGATCACCGCGACCGCCGCGCGGATCCCGGGGCTCGACACCGAGTCCTGCTACGCCGCGGTGAAGTCGCGGGACCGGCGTTTCGACGGCGTCTTCTACATCGCGGTCCGGACGACCGGCATCTACTGCCGCCCGTCGTGCCCGGCGCGCACCCCGGCGCTGGCCAACGTGAGCTTCCACCGCAGCGCGGCCGCCGCGCAGGCCGCCGGCTACCGCGCCTGCAAGCGCTGCCTCCCCGACGCGACACCCGGCAGCCCCGACTGGGACGTCGCCGCCACCGTCGCCGGCCGGGCGATGCGGCTCATCGGCGACGGTGTCGTCGACCGCGAGGGCGTCGACGGCCTCGCCCAGCGCCTCGGCTACACCGCGCGGCACCTGTCGCGGGTCCTCACCGGGGAGCTCGGCGCCGGGCCGCTCGCCCTGGCGCGGGCACAACGCGCCCAGACGGCCCGGGTGCTCGTCGAGACGACCGACCTGCCCTTCGCCGACATCGCGTTCGCCTCCGGGTTCGCGAGCGTGCGACAGTTCAACGACACCGTCCGGGAGGTCTACGCCGCCACCCCGACCGACCTGCGGGGACGACGCGGGGGAGTGCGGACGCCCGGGGCGATCGAGCTGCGGCTCGCCGTCCGGACGCCGTTCGCCGGAGCGGCCCTGCTGCGGTTCCTGGCGATGCGGTGCGTCGAGGGCGTCGAGGTCGCAGGGGACGGGTGGTACGCCCGCACGCTCGACCTCCCCCACGGTCCCGGCACGGTGCGCGTCGAGCTGCGCGACGTCCTCGACGCAGGTCAGACCGCACTGGTGCCGGCCCGCTTCGTGCTCCACGACCTGCGCGACACCAGCGCGGCCGTCGCCCGCGTCCGGCGGCTGCTCGACGGCGACTGCGACCCGCTCGCGGTCGCCGACCACTTCTCGGGCGACCGGCTGATCGGGCCGCTCGTACGGCGCCGGCCGGGCCTGCGTGTGCCGGGGCACGTCTCCGGCGACGAGGTCGCGGTGCGTGCGGTGCTCGGGCAGCAGGTCTCGGTGGCCGGTGCGCGCACCGTCGCCGGGCGGCTGGTCGCCGAGCACGGGCGGGCGGTCCCGACCGACCTCCCCGGACTCACCCACCTTTTCCCCTCGGCGGCCGTGATCGCCGGGATCGACCCCGAGCGACTGCCGATGCCCCGCGCGCGGGGTCGGGCGCTGACCGGGCTCGCGGCGGCGCTGGCGTCCGGCGACCTCGCGCTCGACCGCGGGCCCGACCGCGGCGTCGTACGGGAGGCGCTGCTGGAGCTGCCCGGCATCGGCCCGTGGACGGCGGACTACATCGCGCTCCGCGCGCTCGGGCACCCCGACGTGTTCCTGCCGACCGACGTCGGCGTGCGCCACGCGCTCGCCGCACTGGGTGGCGCCGACGCCGATCCCGCCACCTGGGCGCCGTGGCGCTCCTATGCCCTGCTACACCTGTGGACCTCACTGGAGGAGAAGTCATGACCTGGACCGTGATCGAGTCGCCGATCGGCGCGCTGCGGCTCGTCGCCCGCGACGGTGCCCTGACCCAGATCGAGTTCACCCCGTTCCGGGACTCCGACGGCCGGCCGCGCGGGGAGCGCGACGACGCCGACCCGCTGCTGCGCGAGGCCGCGCGCCAGCTCACGTCGTACTTCGAGGGTGAGCTGCAGGACTTCGACCTCCCGCTCGCGCCGGGCGGCAGCGCGTTCCAGCAGTCGGTGTGGGACCAGCTGGTCAAGATCGGCTACGGCGAGACCGCGTCGTACGGCGAGATCGCCGCCCGGCTCGGCAAGACCAACGCGGCTTCCCGCGCTGTCGGCCTCGCCAACGGCTCGAACCCGATCCCGATCGTGATCCCCTGCCACCGCGTCATCGGCGCCAACGGCACCCTCACCGGCTACGCCGGGGGCCTCGACCGCAAGCAGACCCTGCTCGACCTCGAGCGTCAGGACGCCCTCTTCTAGCCCACGAACCCGCAAGGTTTGGTCGCCGAACCC
>NZ_JACEFC010000064.1 GCF_014180715.1 Nocardioides stalactiti
CCCGACGAGGGCGTCGGCCAGCCGCCCCTCGCCGTCGACGTCGACGCCGTCCTCGACGAGCTGGGCGAAGCGGCGGGCGTAGCCCGTGTTCCTCTCCCCGCCGAGCTCCCAGCGGGAGGGCCGGTCAGGCATCCGTCGCGTCGCGTTCGGCCCGGAAGCGGCGCCGGCGCTTGCAGTACTCCATGCCGAGGAGGCCGAGGCCGACGCCGGTGAGGCACATCCACAGCAGCCAGGTGCTGCCCGACTCCTCGAGCCGACCGTAGAACGGCAGCAGTCCGACGAAGCCGAGCAGGAACAGCGCCGTGCCGACCTGGACGGTCCGTACGCCGTCCACGTCGAGGGGCTCGACGGGCGCGATCAGGTAGGTCCGGTTGCCGATCTCGTGCTGGGTCGGCTGCTCGTCGCGCAGTTCCACGGAGCCCACGTTAGTCCTCGCCGGGGCGTCGTGGTTCTGGCACAGTGCCCTCATGAGCAGCGGGCAGGCCTCGGCCACCTCGGGCGTCGACAGGTTCTTCCACATCTCCGAGCGCGGCTCCACGGTCGGCCGGGAGGTCCGCGGCGGACTCGTCACCTTCTTGACGATGGCCTACATCATCGTGCTCAACCCGATCATCCTGCTGGGCGGCATCGACATCGACGGCGAACGTCTGGCCGGGGGCGACGGCGCCCAGATCGCCGCTGCCACCGCCCTGGTCGCCGGGGTGCTGACGATCCTGATGGGTGTGGTCGCGAACTTCCCGATGGCGCTGGCGACCGGGCTCGGCCTCAACGCGTTCGTCACCTACTCGGTGGCGAGCCAGATGACCTGGGCCGACGCGATGGGCCTGGTCGTGATCGAGGGCCTCATCATCCTCGCGCTCGTCCTGACCGGGTTCCGCAAGGCGGTCTTCGACGCGGTCCCGCCCCAGCTCAAGGTCGCGATCGCGGTCGGCATCGGCCTCTTCCTCACCATCATCGGGCTGGTCGACGCGGGCTTCGTGCGCAGCACCGGGCTCGCGGCGCCGCCCGTCCAGATCGGGGTCGCCAACCAGCTCCAGGGCTGGCCGGTCGGGGTCTTCTGCCTGGGCCTGGCGCTGCTCATCGCCCTCTACGCCCGTCGGGTGCCCGGCGCGATCCTCATCTCGATCCTGGTGACGACGGTCGTCGCGATCATCGTCGAGAAGGTGGCCGACATCGGCCCGACCTTCACCGCCACCGGGGTCAACCCGAACGGCTGGAACCTCAACGTGCCCGTCCTCCCCGACAAGGTCGTCGACGTGCCGGACCTCGGCCTGCTCGGGGAGTTCAGCCTGCTCGGCTCGTGGGAGAACGCGGGCTTCGTGACGGTGTGCCTGCTCATCTTCACGCTGCTGATCTCGGACTTCTTCGACACCATGGGCACGATGACCGCGATCGGCAAGGAGGCGGGCCTCCTCGACGCCGACGGCGTCCCACCGAACACCCAGCGGATCCTCCTCGTCGACTCGATCGCCGCAGCCGCAGGTGGTGCGGCGGGGGTCTCGTCCAACACCTCCTACATCGAGTCCGCCTCCGGTGTCGCCGAGGGCGCGCGGACCGGCCTGGCGAGCGTGGTCACGGGCCTGCTGTTCCTGGTCGCGATGTTCGTGGCGCCGGTGGTGACGGTGATCCCCAACGAGGCGGCCGTACCGGCACTGGTCCTGGTCGGCTTCCTGATGATGCAACAGGTCAAGGGCATCGACTGGGACGACCTGGAGATCGCGCTGCCGGCGTTCCTGACCATCGTGCTGATGCCGTTCACCTACTCGATCTCGGTCGGCATCGGGGCCGGTTTCGTCAGCTACGTGTTCCTCAAGCTGGTGCGCGGCAAGGTCGGTGAGGTGCACCCGTTGCTCTGGGTGATCGCCGGCCTCTTCGTCGTCTACTTCGCGATCCATCCCCTGACCGACTGGGTCACCTGAGAACCCGGGTCCCAGGGGAGTGCCCATCGATTTTGACCCCCCTGTGAGCGGCCGGTAGCCTCGTTCCTTGTGTCTGGGGTCCCAGGCACGTCGCGCGCGCCCTCGGTCCGGTCCTTCGGACGACGGGTGCGCTCACCGGCACAGCTTCACCGCAGTTCTCCGTGCCCGGCAGGTCGCCGGACCGTGAAAGTCAAGAGGAAAGGGAACCACCAGGTGCCCACCATCAATCAGTTGGTCCGCAAGGGCCGCCAGGACAAGGTGTCCAAGAACAAGACGCCTGCCCTGAAGGGTTCGCCCCAGCGACGCGGTGTGTGCACCCGCGTCTACACCACCACCCCGAAGAAGCCGAACTCCGCCCTCCGCAAGGTCGCCCGTGTGCGCCTGAGCAGTGGCGTCGAGGTCACCGCCTACATCCCGGGTGAGGGTCACAACCTGCAGGAGCACTCGATCGTGCTCGTCCGCGGCGGTCGTGTGAAGGACCTGCCCGGTGTCCGTTACAAGGTCATCCGTGGCGCCCTGGACACCCAGGCCGTGAAGAACCGTAAGCAGGCTCGCAGCCGCTACGGCGCCAAGAAGGAGAAGAGCTGACATGCCGCGCAAGGGCCCCGCGCCGAAGCGTCCCCTCGACGTCGACCCGGTCTACGGCTCGCAGCTGGTCACCCAGCTCGTGTCGAAGGTGCTGATGGACGGCAAGAAGCAGGTTGCGCAGCGCATCGTCTACACCGCTCTCGAAGGCACCCGCGAGAAGACCGGCATCGACCCGGTCATCACGCTCAAGCGTGCGCTCGACAACGTGCGTCCCGCCATCGAGGTCAAGTCCCGCCGTGTCGGTGGCGCGACCTACCAGGTCCCGATCGAGGTCAAGGGCACGCGTGGCACCACGCTCGCGCTGCGCTGGCTCGTGGGCTACGCCCAGGACCGCCGCGAGAAGACCATGAGCGAGCGCCTCATGAACGAGATCCTCGACGCCTCCAACGGTCTCGGTGCCGCTGTGAAGAAGCGCGAGGACACCCACAAGATGGCCGAGTCCAACAAGGCCTTCGCCCACTACCGCTGGTGACCTGGTCGGGACGGGCGCCCCACAGGGCTGCCCGTCCCGGCACTCACCTGCCCACTACTTCCTAAGGAACGCTGACTCACGTGGCAGTCGACATCACGACGGACCTGAACGTCGTCCGCAACATCGGCATCATGGCGCACATCGACGCCGGCAAGACCACCACCACCGAGCGCATCCTCTTCTACACCGGCATCACCTACAAGATCGGTGAGGTCCACGAGGGTGCCGCGACGATGGACTGGATGGAGCAGGAGCAGGAGCGCGGCATCACGATCACGTCGGCCGCGACGACCTGCTGGTGGAAGAAGCACCAGATCAACATCATCGACACCCCCGGCCACGTGGACTTCACGGCCGAGGTCGAGCGTTCGCTGCGCGTCCTCGACGGCGCGGTCGCGGTGTTCGACGGTGTCGCCGGTGTCGAGCCCCAGACCATGACCGTGTGGCGTCAGGCCAACAAGTACTCCGTCCCCCGGATGTGCTTCGTCAACAAGCTCGACCGCACGGGCGCGGACTTCTTCCGTTGCGTCGACATGATGGTCGAGCGCCTCAACTCCACCACCCTGGTCCTCCAGCTCCCGATCGGTGCCGAGTCCGACTTCATCGGCGTCGTCGACCTGGTCGAGATGAAGGCCAAGGTCTGGCGCGGCGAGACCCAGATGGGCGAGGACTACGCCATCGAGGAGATCCCGGCCGACCTGCAGGAGCAGGCCGCGGAGTACCGCGAGAAGCTGGTCGAGACCCTCGCTGAGGCCGACGACGACATCATGGAGGTCTACCTCGAGGAAGGCGACGTCTTCGACGTCCCGACCCTCAAGGCCGCCATCCGTCGCGCGACCCTCGCCGACAAGCTCAACCCGGTCCTGTGCGGCACCGCGTTCAAGAACAAGGGCGTCCAGCCCCTGCTCGACGCGGTCGTCGACTACCTGCCCTCGCCGCTCGACATCGACGGCATCGTGGGTCACGACCCGCGCGACGAGGAGAAGGAGGTCACGCGTCAGCCGTCCGACAGCGAGCCCTTCTCCGGTCTCGCCTACAAGATCGCGACCGACCCGCACCTCGGCAAGCTGATCTACGTCCGCGTCTACTCGGGCAAGCTCGAGGCCGGTTCGACCGTGGTCAACTCGGTCAACGGCCGCAAGGAGCGGATCGGCAAGGTCTACCAGATGCACGCCAACAAGCGTGAGGAGATCGCGTCGGTCGGCGCCGGCCAGATCGTGGCCGTGATGGGTCTGAAGGACACCAAGACCGGTCACACGCTGAGCGACCCGAGCAACCAGGTCGTCCTCGAGTCGATGACGTTCCCGGCGCCGGTGATCGAGGTCGCGATCGAGCCCAAGACCAAGAGCGACCAGGAGAAGCTCGGAACCGCGATCCAGCGGCTCTCCGACGAGGACCCGACCTTCGTCGTCAAGACCGACGAGGAGACCGGCCAGACGATCATCGCCGGCATGGGCGAGCTCCACCTGGAGATCCTGGTCGACCGGATGAAGCGTGAGTTCAAGGTCGAGGCGACCGTCGGCAAGCCGCAGGTCGCCTACCGCGAGACGATCCGCAAGGACGTCACGAACCACTCCTACACCCACAAGAAGCAGACGGGTGGCTCGGGCCAGTTCGCCAAGGTCGTCGTGTCGCTCGGCCCGAACACCGACCCGGAGACCGGTCTCGGCGTGGGCTACGAGTTCATCAACAACGTGTCCGGTGGTCGCGTGCCGAAGGAGTACATCCCCTCGGTCGACCACGGTGGCCAGGAGGCCATGGAGTTCGGCGTGCTCGCCGGCTACCCGATGGTCGACGTGAAGTTCACCCTCGAGGACGGCGCCTACCACGACGTCGACTCCTCCGAGCTCGCGTTCAAGATCGCCGGTCTGCAGGCGTTCAAGGAAGCCGCCCGCATGGCCAAGCCGGTCCTGCTGGAGCCGGTGTTCGCCGTCGAGGTCACGACCCCGGACGGGTTCCTCGGCACCGTGATCGGCGACATCAACAGCCGTCGCGGACAGATCCGCGCGCAGGAGGAGCGTCACGGCGACATCGTCGTGAGCGCCCTCGTGCCGCTGTCCGAGATGTTCGGGTACGTTGGCGACCTGAGGTCCAAGACCTCCGGCCAGGCTTCGTACTCGATGGAGTTTGACTCGTACGCCGAGGTTCCCACGAACATCGCCGACGAGATCATCAAGAAGGCTCGTGGCGAGTAGTCATCCGACTACAGACCCGGCCCTCGGCGCACCACCCCTTTAGTACGAGTCAAGTAACACACCAATCAGGAGGAGCCCCCAGTGGCTAAGGCGAAGTTCGAGCGGACCAAGCCGCACGTCAACATCGGCACCATCGGTCACATCGACCACGGCAAGACGACGCTGACCGCGGCGATCACCAAGGTGCTGCACGACAAGCACCCGGACCTCAACGAGGCTTCGGCGTTCGACCAGATCGACAAGGCTCCCGAGGAGCGCCAGCGCGGTATCACCATCTCGATCGCGCACGTCGAGTACCAGACCGAGGTGCGTCACTACGCGCACGTCGACTGCCCGGGTCACGCCGACTACATCAAGAACATGATCACCGGCGCGGCCCAGATGGACGGTGCGATCCTCGTCGTCGCCGCCACCGACGGTCCGATGCCGCAGACGCGTGAGCACGTGCTGCTCGCCCGCCAGGTCGGCGTGCCGGCCCTGGTCGTGGCGCTCAACAAGTGCGACATGGTCGACGACGAGGAGCTCATCGAGCTCGTCGAGATGGAGGTGCGCGAGCTCCTCTCCGAGTACGAGTTCCCGGGCGACGACATCCCGGTCGTTCGCGTGGCGGCCTTCCCGGCCCTCAACGGCGACGCGAAGTGGGGCGACTCCGTCGCCGAGCTGATGCAGGCCGTGGACGACTACATCCCCACGCCGGCTCGTGACACCGACAAGCCGTTCCTCATGCCCGTCGAGGACGTCTTCACGATCACCGGTCGCGGCACGGTCATCACCGGCCGTATCGAGCGGGGCATCGTGAAGGTCAACGAGGAGGTCGAGATCATCGGCATCCGCGAGACCTCGCAGAAGAGCACCGTCACCGGTGTCGAGATGTTCCGCAAGCTCCTCGACGAGGGCCAGGCCGGTGAGAACGTCGGTCTGCTCCTCCGTGGCACCAAGCGCGAGGACGTCGAGCGCGGCATGGTCGTGATCAAGCCGGGCACGACCACCCCGCACACCAACTTCGACGCGTCGGTCTACATCCTGTCGAAGGAGGAGGGCGGCCGTCACACGCCGTTCTTCAACAACTACCGTCCGCAGTTCTACTTCCGCACCACGGACGTGACCGGCGTCGTGACCCTCCCCGAGGGCACCGAGATGGTCATGCCGGGCGACAACACTGAGATGGCCGTCGAGCTCATCCAGCCCATCGCCATGGAAGAGGGCCTCCGGTTCGCCATCCGTGAGGGTGGCCGCACCGTGGGTGCGGGTCGCGTCACCAAGATCACGAAGTGAACCACTTCCTGATCTGACCTGACAGTCGCTCGACGGGCCCGGACCGCAAGGTCCGGGGCCGTCGTGTTTCCCGACCACCCCACGATGGGAAGATCTGAGCCATGAGCGAGCAGCACCCGCAGGACCCGTCCGCGTCGCAGCAGCCCCCGCAGTACGGGACGCCGCCTCCGGCCCCGCAGGTCCCCCCGCAGAACCCGTACCAGCCCTACGGGACGACGCCGGGTTACAGCGCCACGGGTGCGCCGATGTGGGTGCCCGACCACCCCAAGGCCACGACGGTGCTGATCCTCGGCATCCTCGGCATGGCCGTCTGCCAGATCCTCGCGCCGGTCGCCTGGGTGATGGGATCGCGGGTCAAGAAGGAGATCGAGGCGTCGGGCGGCCGCTACGCCGGCAGCAGCCAGGTGACGGTGGGCTGGATCCTCGGCATCGTCGGCACGGTCCTGATGATCCTCGGGCTGCTGTTCTTCATCCTCTACCTCGTCGTCGTGGTGATCGCGATCGGCGCCAGCGCGTGACCGAGGACCGTGGGGGTGTTCTCCCCGCGCGTCCGCACCACAAGCTGACCGACGACGGGCGGCGGATGCGTGAGGTCCTCACGTACAGCCGTCGCGGCAGCCGGTTCACGCCGCAGCAGGCGGCTGCCTGGGACGCGCGCCACGAGGAGTGGGTGATCCCGGACGAGGCGGTCGACCAGCCGGGGTTCTCGTTCGACACCTGGTTCGGCCGTGGACCGGACGAGCGCGACGGCCTCGTCGTCGAGATCGGCTCGGGCGTCGGGGAGGCCACAGCAGCCCTTGCTGCGGCGCGTCCGACGTACGACGTCCTGGGCTTCGAGGTGTGGAAGCCCGGTGTCGCCAACACGCTCGGCCGCCTCGACGAGGTCGGGGCGACCAACGTCCGGATGTGCGGGGTCGACGCCGTGTGGTCCGTCGAGCACCTGCTCGCGCCGGGCAGCATCGCCGAGCTGTGGACGTTCTTCCCCGACCCGTGGCACAAGAAGAAGCACAACAAGCGCCGGTTGGTGACCCCGGCGTTCGCCGCACTGGTCGCGACCCGGCTCCGTCCCGGCGGGCTCTGGCGGCTCGCCACGGACTGGGCCGACTACGCCGACCAGATGGTCCAGGTGCTCGACGCCGATCCCGACTTCGAGGGCGGCGTCGCCGAGCGCTGGGACGAGCGGCCGGTGACCAAGTTCGAGCGCAAGGGCGTCGCCGCCGGCCGGTCGATCACCGACCTCACCTATCGCCGCCGGTAACGGCCTCGAGGAGCCCGATCTCCTCGTCGACGTAGGGGTCCTCCTCGCCGGAGGCGACCAGCTCGGCCTTGAGCGTGCGCTGCATCGCGAGCGCCTCGTCGGTGCGGCCCAGGTTGCGCAGTGCCCAGGCGATCATCCAGCGGGCCACCCGGGTCTGGGCCGGGTCGCCGATCCGCTCCCGGGCCCGCAGCGCCCACCGGAACGACGCCAGGGCGGCGTCCCAGTCGCCGGTGTCGGCGCGCGCCATCCCGAGGTTGTTGAGGAGCGAGGCGTCCCAGTCGCGGGCGCGGGGGTCGGGGGAGGCCTCGGCGACCTGGAGGGCCCGCTCGGTGACGGCGATCTGCTCGGCACCCTCGCTCACCAGGGCCAGCATGTGCAGCGCGTCGACGTGGAGCTCGTCGAGGGTGGCGTCGGCGGCGCGGAGCACCGCCCGCCCGAACTCCGTGCGGCCCGCGGCCGGGTCGCCCGCCGAGCGGTGCAGGCGGCCGCGCTCGAGAGCCACCCGGGTCACGACCTCGGGGTCGCGCTCGCCGGCCAGGCGGTCCAGCAGCAGGTGCCCCTCGGCGTACTTCCCCTGGAGCCCGAGCGCCCGGGCGACCTGCGTGAGCCACACCGCCCGCTCATGGTCGTCGGCCGTTGCGTCGGCCGCGACGCGGAACCGCTGCTCCGAGCCGGCGGGGTCGTCGAAGTCCCACAGGTCCTTGGGGTGCACGGGGCCCAGTCTGGCCCGTGGTCGGGTCCGGACCGGAGGATTTCCGGTCACACAGTGTTCACGCCCGCGTTCGGGCGTGTCGCCCGGAACGGGCATCGGAGCGGCGTACCTTCGCAAGCACTGGCGGGTGGGGAAGCCCGCCACATCGGGAGGCCCGACGTGACGAACCACGGCTGTGCACCCCGGTCCCTCTTCAACGAATAGGGCCGGGCGCGACAGACGCGTGCGGTCCGGTGAGGTGCGAAGTGCCGAAATCGAAGTCACGCGCCGTTGCCAGCCCCGACCACGCGGAGGTCGTGCCCGTTCCGGGCCGACGCACCTACGTGCTCGACACCAGCGTGCTGCTCGCCGATCCCGGCGCGCTGCGACGGTTCGAGGAGCACGAGGTGGTCCTGCCGGTGGTGGTCATCACCGAGCTGGAGGGCAAGCGGCACCACCCCGAGCTGGGGTACTTCGCCCGCAGCGCCCTGCGGATGCTCGACGAGATGCGGATCAGCCACGGACGGCTCGACACGCCCGTCCCCGTCGGTGATGAGGGCGGCACCCTCCGGGTCGAGCTCAACCACACCGACGCGACGTCGCTCCCGTCCGGCTTCCGGCTGGGTGACAACGACACGCGGATCCTGGCGGTGGCGCGCAACCTCGCCGACGAGGGCTTCGACGTCACCTTGGTCTCCAAGGACCTGCCGCTGCGGATCAAGGCGTCCGCGGTCGGGCTGGCCGCCGACGAGTACCGGTGGGAGACGGTCAACGACTCCGACACCGGTTACTCCGGCCTCGCCGAGCTGGAGGTCGCGGCCGCCGACCTCGACGAGCTGTACGACGACGGGACGCTCGACCTCGAGGAGGCCCGCGACCTGCCCTGCCACCAGGGCCTCGTGCTGCTCTCCGACCGCGGGACCGCGCTCGGCCGGGTCGGACCGGACAAGCAGGTCCACCTGGTCCGCGGTGACCGCGAGGCGTTCGGCATCCACGGCCGTTCGGCCGAGCAGCGGATCGCGCTGGAGATGCTGCTCGACCCCGAGGTGGGGATCGTCTCCCTCGGGGGGCGAGCCGGCACCGGCAAGTCGGCGCTGGCCCTGTGTGCCGGGCTGGAGGCCGTCATGGAGCGCCGTCAGCACAAGAAGGTCGTCGTGTTCCGTCCGCTGTTCGCCGTCGGTGGCCAGGAGCTCGGATACCTGCCGGGCTCGGAGTCGGAGAAGATGTCGCCCTGGGCGCAGGCCGTGTTCGACACCCTCGGGGGCCTCACCTCGCCCGACGTGATCGAGGAGGTCCTCGACCGCGGGATGCTCGAGGTGCTGCCACTCACCCACATCCGCGGCCGCTCGCTGCACGACTCGTTCGTGATCGTCGACGAGGCACAGTCCCTGGAGCGCAACGTCCTGCTGACGGTGCTCTCCCGGATCGGGGCGAACTCCAAGGTGGTCCTCACCCACGACGTCGCCCAGCGTGACAACCTCCGGGTCGGCCGCCACGACGGGGTCGTCGCGGTCGTCGAGAAGCTCAAGGGCCACCCGCTCTTCGCCCACGTGACGCTGGCTCGCTCCGAGCGCTCCCCGATCGCCGCCCTGGTGACCGAGATGCTGGAGAACGTCGTCGTCTGACGAGTCGACCTCCTGTCGGCTCGAGATGCCAGATGTGGGGCGGGTGTGGCCCCTGTGATCAGCGGGGCCGCACCCGCCGTCCACCCCCTGGTGCGTCGGTTTGCGACCGGCGGACAAGTCAGGCACTGTGTCCCGAGTTGCCCTGTGACCGAGACGACATCGTCGTCGTCCCGCGAAGGTGACCTCCTGCCGTCTACCCACGGATCTCGCTCTTGACCCACCACGCCAAGCCGGCCCCCCGGCATCGCGGTGCGCCCAAGCACGCCCACCTCAAGGAAGCCCCCAAGAAGGCTGTCCGCAACACGGTGGTCCTCTCGGGCGTCGCTCTCGCGGTCACCGGGATCACGATCGGTGGCGGGCTCCTCGGCAAGGGCGAGGCGAAGGCACCGGGCATCACGGCCGACCTGGACGCAGCCGTCGGGGACCTGACGATCGACGTCCCGGTCGCCGACACCGGCACCCGGCTTCCGGTCGTCTCCCGTGACGACCACCGCGGTGCGGCCGACCCGGCCAAGCAGGCCGGGCTCGTCCAGGGCGACGCCGCTGCCGTGACCGAGTCCGAGCAGCTCTCCGACTCCGACCCCAAGGACATCGCACGCGCGCTGATGGGCGACTTCGGCTTCAGCCAGTCGCAGTTCGGCTGCCTCGACGCCCTCTGGACCCGCGAGTCCAACTGGAACGTCTACGCCGACAACCCGACCTCGTCGGCCTACGGCATCCCGCAGTCGCTCCCCGGGTCCAAGATGGCGAGCGCCGGCAGCGACTGGGCGACCAACCCGGTCACCCAGATCACCTGGGGCCTCGGCTACATCCGGGACCGCTACGGCAGCCCCTGCTCCGCCTGGGGCCACTCCGAAGCCGTCGGCTGGTACTGAGTTGAATGGCCCGAGCGTGTCGCAGACGGTGCGACACCGCCCGGGCGCGCAGTCGACGTAGTCGGCGGCTGAGGTCGTCGGGCGGGGCCGTAGCGCCTCGCCGGCCGGGTTTTCGCGAGCAGGCCGACTGCGCTCGTGGGGAGTTTTGCGAACGGTTCCGAGGTGTGGTCGTTCTGAGGATCTCGCGTTGCCTTTCTGTGGTCCTGGGCTTCGTAGCGTTCTGGTCATCGGGAAGAACACCCCGCACAGACCACCAGGAATAGCCCGGATCGGGCGTCCGGAACTCAGGAGAACCAGTCATGGCCACGAAGAACAAGACCCGCAAGCTGCTCGTCCCGCTCGCCACCCTCGTTGCCGCCGGCGCGATCGCGGTGGGCTCGGGTGCGACGTTCACCTCGACCTCGGGCAACACGATCAGCGCGGTCACGGCCGGCACCCTGACCCACTCCAACTCCAAGGCCGACCAGGCGATCTTCAACCTGACGAACATGAAGCCGGGCGACACGCTCAACGGCACGCTGACGCTGACCAACACCGGGTCGTTGCCGGCGGCGTTCTCGCTGACCGAGGTGTCCTCCTCCAACGGGTTCACCGGTTCGAACCTGACCCTGGACATCGTGGACACCACCTCGGGCTCCACGGTCTACTCCGGTTCCTTCGGTGGCCTGGCCGACGGCGCGAAGAACGAGCTGGGCACCTGGGCCGCCGGTGCTGCCCACGCGTTCAAGTTCACCGTCAAGCTCAACCAGGACACCCCGAACGCCGACCAGGGCAAGACCGCCAACGCGGTCTACAAGTGGGACTCCGTCCAGCTCGACGGCCAGACCTACAACCAGTGATCCGAACCGATCATCACTGATCTGACGGTGGCGGGGCGCTCTTGGGGGGCGCCTCGCCACGGTCGTTCCGCAGCGCTTGACGCCAGCACCTGAACCGCCCGACCCGCCAGGAGCCACCGATGTCCCGCAAGCACCGTCACACCACCCGCACGCCGTTGTCCCGGCGTGTGATGGGGTGGAGCCTGAACGCTCTGATCCTGGCGATCACGTTGGTGTGCCTGGCGTGGCTGGCGCCCTCGGCGTTCGGGTACAGCCGCTACGTGATCACCGGTGGCTCGATGTCGGGGACGATCGAGAAGGGCTCGGTGGTCTTCGAGAAGCCGGTCGGGGTCGACGACCTCGAGGTCGGTGACGTGATCACCTACCAGCCGCCTGCGGGGGCGGGCACGACCTCGCTGGTGACCCACCGGATCGTGGCGATGGAGCCCGCCGAGGGAGGCGGGGTGCTGTTCACCACCCAGGGCGACGCGAACCCCGACCCCGACCCGTGGCACTTCAAGCTGGTCGACCAGGACCAGCCCGTGGTCCAGTTCCACGTCCCCCACGCCGGCTGGGCGTTCATCGCGCTGGCCGACCGCCAGGTCCGGATCGCCCTGATCGGCGGACCCGCCGCCCTGATCGCCCTGCTCGCCCTCGGCCAGCTCCTCAGCGGCCTCCGCAGGAGCGACGACGACCAGGACGACGACCAGGACGACGACCAGGACGACGCCGTCGACGGCGCCACCGACCAGCAGGCTGGCGCGCCTGCTGCGGAGGTCCCGGCCCTCCAGCCGGCCTGAGCCCCGCCGACCCGCACCAGCCGACTGTTACCGAGTTGTGGGGCACGGCCCGGCATCTGTTGCCGGGCCGTGGTCTGGTCCTGCCTAGCGTTGGAGGCGCCGCAATCGCACCGGGACCGCAGCCGACTGCACCCGCACCGAACCGCACCGAAACCAGATCCGAGGAGCACTCCTGATGGCACGCCGACCGCTGAAGCTGATGATGGCCCTGGGGGCTGTCATGGTGGTGGCGTTGTTCGGGATGCCGTCGTTCTCCTCCGCCACGTTCACCGCGACCACCCAGAACGCGACCTCGACCGTCGCCGCAGCGTTCGACTGGACCGCACCGGTGGTCTCGGTCAACGACCCGGGCAGTGTCATCAAGGACACCGTGACGATCACCGCGAACGCGACCGATGCCCGTTCGGGGATCAACAACGTCGTGGTCCAGTACCTGGCCCCCAACGCGGTCACCTGGACCACCCTGTGCACCGACACCACCAGCCCCTACACCTGCAGCTGGAACACCAAGCTCGTCGCGGACGGCTCCTACAGCCTGCGCGCGATCGCGACCGACAACGCCGGCTACACCACCACCAGCGACCCGGTCACCACCCAGATCGCCAACAACCTCCTCGTGGTCCTCTCCGACCCCGGCGACATCGTCAAGGGCAACGTCTCCTTGACCACCACCATCTACAACGCCGGCCTGGCCGTGCCCAGCGTGAAGGTCGAGTACGCCCTCGCGGGCACCACCACCTGGCGCACCCTCGGCGTCTGTACCGCCCTGCTCCTCCCGCCCTACCCCTGCACCTGGAACACCACCAGCGCCACCTTCACCCAGGGCGAGTCCTACGACCTGCGCGCCGTCGCGACCATCGGGACCACCACCACGACCTCCGCGACCGTCACCGAGGTCATGATCGACAACACCGCCCCGACCGTGACCATGACCGACCCCGGCACCCCGCTGCGCGGCACCACCACCTTCGCCGCCACCGCGACCGACGCCGACGCCGGCATCACCACCGTGGCCCTGCAGTACCAGCGCACCGGCACCACCACCTGGACCACCTTCTGCACCCTGTCCGCCGAGCCCTACTCGTGCCGCTACGACACCAACCAGCTCGCCGACGCCACCTACGCCTTCCGCGCCATCGCCACCGACGCCATCAACAACACCACGACCTCCACCGCGATCACCGGCCGCGTCGTGGACAACACCGTGGCCGCCGTCGCCGTCGAGGACCCCGGCGCGTTCCTGGCCGGCACCGTCACCGTCACCGCCTCGGCCTCCTCCAGCTCCGGGATCATCAACGTGCGCATCGAGCGCGCCCCCGTCGGCACCGCCACCTGGACGACCCTGTGCACCGACACCACCAGCCCCTACACCTGCACCTGGGACACCACCACCGTCAGTGACGGCCTCTACGACCTCCGCGCCGTCCTGACCGACCCCCAGAACCGCGTCACGACCTCCACCACCCTGACCAACCGCCGCGTCGACAACAGCCCCCTCCGCGGCTACGACGTCCAGACGGCCAACGGCGGCTCGACCGCCTTCAAGCTCGGGACAGGGGACACCCTCAAGCTGACCTACACCGACCAGGTCGCTCCCGGCAGCATCAGCACCGGCTGGAACGGTACGACGAGCCTCGCCGTCGTGCTCCGACTGCGCGACGCCCTCCTGGTCGGCTCCAGCGGGAACAACGACACCATCGACGTCCTCAAGACCGCCGGCGGCACCGCCCTGCCCCTGGGCAGCATCAACCTCAAGCAGAACTACATCAAGAACAACAAGACCGCCCAGTTCAACGCCACGCTCACGGCCGCCACCACCACCGTCGACGGCACCACCGCCACCGTCTACACGATCACGATCGGCACCCTCGCCAGCGGCGGCAGCGTCCGCGCCCCCGGCGCCACCTCGACGATGGTCTGGACCCCCGGCGCCGGTGCGCTCGACCTCGAGGGCCGCGCCTGCTCCACCGCCCCCGTCAGCGAGCGCGGTGCGCTCGACAAGGAGTTCTGATGGGTGCCTCCGTACCAACGGGCGACCGGGGAGGGAACGCCGTGATCCGCGGCAGACACGAGTGGGGACTTGCCCTGCCGCGGATCACGGCCCTGCTGACCGCTGTCCTCGCGGGCATGGTCGCAGGGGAGCTGGCGACGGCCGCGTCCGTCGAGCGCTACGCCGTTGCGCTCGTCGGCGCGGTCGTCGTCGGTGCCCTGGTCTCGGCCGTCCGGTTGTGGTCCTCCGACTCCTACGACGCGCGGCTCGCCATCGGCGGGCTGGCGACCGTGGTGCTCGTCGGCCAGCTGCTGACGAGCATCCTCGGCGGTCCGGTCGGCCCGGACCCGGGCTGGGACGTCGCAGGGGCAGCGGTCGCGGTGACCGCCGTGGTCGTCCTCGTGCTGGTCGCGGTGGTGTCCTTCGCGCCCTGTCAGACGCAGCGGCGCACGCACCCCTACGCGCTCTGAGCGTCAGCCGCGCCCGGTCATCGCGTCGACGTCGAGAGCCGCGTCGAGCTGCTCGAGGGTGAGCTCGCCCCGGTCGACGTAGCCCATCGCGAGCACGGTCTCGCGGATGGTGGCCCCGTCGGCCAGTGCCTGCTTGGCGATCGTGGCCGCCGCCTCGTAGCCGAGGTGGCGGTTGAGCGGGGTCACCACCGACGGGGAGGACTCGGCGTAGCGGCGCATCCGGGCGGCGTCGGCGGTGACCCCGTCGATGCACCGCCGGGCGAGGGTGGTCGTCGAGGTCGAGAGCAGTCGGATCGACTCGAGGAGGTTGCGGGCGAGGACGGGCATGGCGACATTGAGCTCGAAGCTGCCGCTGGCGCCGGCCGCAACCACGGCAGCGTCGTTGCCGATGACCTGCATGCACACCATCAGCGTCGCCTCCGGCAGGACGGGGTTGACCTTGCCGGGCATGATCGAGGAGCCCGGCTGGAGGTCCGGCAGGTGGATCTCGGCGAGGCCGGTCGTGGGCCCGGATCCCATCCAGCGCAGGTCGTTGCAGATCTTCGTCAGTCCGACCGCGATCGTGCGCAGCACGCCGCTCAGCTCGACCAGCGCGTCGCGGGTGCCCTGGGCCTCGAAGTGGTTGCGGGCCTCGGTGAACGGCTGGCCGGTCTCCTCGGCCAGGACGGCGATGGCGCGCGCGGCGAACCCGGGCGGGGTGTTGATCCCGGTCCCGACCGCGGTGCCGCCGAGGGGCAGCTCCTGGACCCTCGGGAGGACGGACGCGAGCCGCTCGACGCCGTACCGGACCGTCGCTGCGTAGCCGCCGAGCTCCTGGCCGAGTGTCACCGGGGTGGCGTCCATCAGGTGGGTGCGCCCCGACTTCACCAGGTCGGCGAACTCCGCGGCCTTGGCCTCCAGCGACCGGGCGAGGACGTCGAGCGCCGGCTCGAGGTCCTCGACGACCGCGAGCGCAGCGGCGACGTGGATGGCGGTGGGGAAGGTGTCGTTGCTGGACTGGCTCGCGTTGACGTGGTCGTTGGGGTGGACCTCGGTCCCGCCGAGCGCGGCGATGCTGGCGATCACCTCGTTCATGTTCATGTTCGAGCTGGTCCCCGAGCCCGTCTGGAACACGTCGACCGGGAAGTGCTCGCCGTCCTCTCCGGCCGCGATGCGGGACGCCGCCGCGACGATGGCCTCCGCCTGGTCCGCCGGCAGCACGCCGAGGTCCTGGTTGGCCGTCGCCGCGGCCGCCTTGACCAGCGCGAGCGCGCGGATCAGCCGCGGCTCCAACGGCGTGCCGCTGAGGGGGAAGTTCTCCACGGCGCGCTGGGTCTGGGCCTTCCAGAGCGCCCAGGCCGGGACCCGGACCTCGCCCATGGAGTCGTGCTCGACGCGGAAGTCAGGGTCGTTCATGGACTCGACAGTACCCACGGGGGTCGGTCAGGGGCCCTCGTCGCAGAGCTCGTCGTCCCCGAGGTCGAACGCCTCGATGATCTCGTCGTCGAGGTCCACGGCGCCGTACTGGCCGAAGCCGTTGCCGTCGCCCTCGTAGCTCCATCCCCAGAACAGCTGGAGGTCGCCCTGGTAGGCGACACCGGCGTTGAAGGCGGTGTCGGTGTAGGGGCAGCCGACCGGCTTGCGGTCCACCTCGACCAGCTCGCCGTCCTTCTCGAGCAGCAGTACGACGGACGCGGCGGTGCCGTCGTGGACGAGGCGGACCTCCGCCGTGATGCCGTCCTCGACGACCGCCACGCTGGAGAGCTCCTCCGCGTCGGTCCCGCCCTCGGACGCGTCGGCGCTCGGGTCGTCGCCGCCGTCGCCGTCGTCGCCGCCGTCGTCGCGCAGCGCCATCAGCGCGGCGACCACCACGGCGACGACGAGGAGGACGACGACGCCACCGATGAGCAGCGGGTTGCGGCGACGGGTCGCGCTCGCACCGGCCTGCGGGGGCGGAGGGGGAGGCGGGGGATCCAGGCTGGTGACCCGGGTCGCCTCGGAGACCGGCGGCTGGGGCGTGGTGTCGTCGGGAGTGACGACCTTGGTCTCGTGGGACGAGCCGAGGGACGAGGCGACGGCGGGGTGCTCGGGAGGAGACACGGAGTCCGGGCGCGGTGGCCGGGGGAGCACCACTTCGGCGGGCACGGCGCCGACGGCGTAGGCCAGCACGGACAGCGCCCACCGGGCACCGCTCGACTCGCTGGTGCCGCGATCACGGGCGAGCAGGTCGCCCTGGGCGGCGATCGAGGTCGCCGGGTCGGCACCGATCGCGAGCTGGTCGGTCAGCCGCTGGAGGGAGCCGGCGGCGATCGCGCCGACGAGCAGGCTCACCTCGCCGGTGGAGGCGGAGCCCTCGGCGACGAAGTCGTCGAACGCAGCGCGGAAGGTCGTCGGGTCGGCGAAGACGTGGGGGCCCACCTCGGCCCGGAGCTCGGCCAGCTCGTCGTGCAGTGCCACGGGCACAGCATGTCAGAGGGGCACGCCTCCGGTGGTGCTGTAGTACTGGAGCCGCTCGGCGAGGTAGCCGCCGTCGTCGTCCGGCGAGGTCGCCTCGTTGCCCCGGCCACCGTTGGTCACGCCGTCCTCGGCCGCGTCGCACGGGCAGGTCATCGACGACGGTTCGATGTCCACGCCGAAGACGATGCCGATCGCGCCAGCGTCGCGCAGCGCCACGAGCCCGGCGAAGTCGTCGCTTCCGAGCAGCCACTCCACCCAGCTGTCGCGGTAGTGGTACGGGGAGTCGTCCATCGTGGCGTAGACGCCGTTGCCGACCGGCACGTTGTCGAGGACCACCCGGGTGTCGGTCGCGGCCGAGATCGCGCCGACCCAGGTCAGGAGGACGTCGAAGAAGTCCGGGCCGGCGAGGTACCGCGGGCCCCGGGCGCCGGCCTCCGCGTAGGTCAGGATCGTGTCGAGGAAGTCGTAGCGGGCACCGAGGGTCGCGTACGAGTCGCCGAACGCGGCTGCCCACATCTCGACCTCCATGGCGCTCGGCACGTCGGGAAGGAAGTCGTTGCCCACCTGCCACGGAGAGACGGTCAGGCCGATCCGGACCCGGGGCGCGAGCTCGTCGCGGAGGGCCAGCCAGCCCTGCGCCCAGCCGGCGAAGGAGTCGGGCAGGCCGTCGAGGCCCGGGACACCGGTGCGGCCGACGGCGGTCGGGACCGAGGTGGCGTCGGGGTACGCCGACAGCACGAGGCCCGGCAGGTCGGACTCGGCCACGAGGTCGACCGGTGCGTCGAGGTCGCCGAGGCGGGCCAGCAGGTCGCGGACGTTGGTCCAGTACGCCGACATCAGCTCGTCGTCGTCGAGCACCTCGAAGAGCTCGTCCTCGCCGACGTTGCCGCCGCCCTGGCCGACCTGCTGGAGCGCGTAGTACTTCACGCGAGCGGGCACGCCGCTGTCGAGCAGGGCCGCGACCGTCCGGGCGGTCGGCTCGGGCCCGGTCGAGGCCTGGACCCCTGGTTCCAGCGGGTCGCCGCCGCTGAAGACCTCGGTGGCCACGTCGTCACCGAAGTGGGCACCGACCTCGCCCCACCGTTCGGCCGGAAGCCGGACGACGACCTGGAGGGTCTCCGGGAAGCCCTCGGGCGCCGAAGCGAGGTCGGCGGGCGGGTCGGGGTAGGCGTCCCCGCCGTCGTCGATCCCACCGTCGTCGCTCCCACCGTCGTCGGACACGTCGGCGCTGGTCGTGTCGCGGGCCGTGTCGTCCGGGTCGTCGTCGCGACCGAGCAGCACCACCGCTCCGACCGTGACGACGGCGAGCACGACAGCGGTCGCCAGGAGCGCGGGGCCCTTGCTCCGTCCAGCCGGGGCCGGCGCGGACGCCGGGGTCGCGGCAGGGACCGGTGCCGGAGCAGGCGTCGGGGCCGGTGGGGGAGGAGGTGGTGGCGGAGGAGGTGGTGCGGCGGCTGCCGCCGCACCGCTGGCCGTCGGGACGCTCCCCGGGGGCGGTGGCGGTGGTGCGGGGACCGGAGCGCCGGCCGTCGGGGCGAACCGCGTCTCCGAGGTGTCCGGTGGCTGCTCGTCCGTCGGGGTGCGCGGGTCGGACGAGCTGCTGAACGCGGTCGGCCGGGTGCTGACGAGGTCGGCGTTCGTGACCATGCCGCGGGCGAAGAGGAGGGACGACAGCGCCCAGCGGGCCCCGGCCGTCTCGACCGTGCCGCGGTCGCGCGCGAGCCGCTCGCTCTCGGCGGTCAGCGCGGTGGCGGGATCCGCGCCGAGATCCAGCTGTCCGACGAGTCGCTGCAGCGACCCCGTCGCGATCGCGTCCACCAGGAGACGCACCTCACCGGTCGTCGCGGCGCCCTCGGCGATGAAGTCGTCGAACGCAGCGCGAAACGCGACCGGGTCGGCGAAGACGTGGGGGCCGACCTCGGCTCGGAGCTCAGCCAGCTCGTCGTGCAGTGCCACCGGCCCAGCATGGCACCCGTGGCGCCGCGCCGGGACGGGCTCAGTCGAAGATCTCGCTGAGCCAGCTCTCCCGCTTCTTCTTCTTGTAGTAGCCCTGCTGCGGCGGGTACTGCTGCTGCGGACGGCGCTCGTCGTACCGGTCGTACTGCTGCGGGGGCGGTGCGGCCTGCTGCGGGGCAGCCGCAGCAGGCTGGGGCATCGAGACCGACCGGTCGATGATCTTGTCGAGCTCACCCCGGTCGAGCCACACTCCGCGGCACTGGGGGCAGTAGTCGATCTCGATCCCGTTGCGGTCGCTCATCACCAGCGTGGACTCGTCGATCGGGCAGCGCATGCGTTCTCCTGGCGTAGGGGGCTTACTCCTGCTCCAACGGAGGAAGGTCCGCGACGGTTCCCGGCGGCGGGCCTGACACCTGGTCCCGTCCGGCCCCCTTGGCGCCGTACAACGCCAGGTCGGCGTAGACGAGGACCTTCGCGGCGGTCAGGTCGCCCGCGTCGACCGCGGCGAACGGCACCAGGCCGACCGAGACGGAGACGCGGTGCCGGGGGTCCTCGGGCGACACGGCGAGCGACCGGCCCGCCTCGCGCGCGACCAGCCGGATCCGCTCCGCGACAGCGGCACACCCCGCCTCGTCGCCGGCCCGGACGAGCACGGCGAGCTCGTCGCCACCGAGCCTGGCCAACGCATCGCCCTCGCGGAGGTGCTCCTGGATGCGGGCGCCGAGGGCGACCAGCACCGCGTCCCCGGCGTGGTGGCCGAGGGTGTCGTTGACCTCCTTGAAGTGGTCGACGTCGATGGCCAGCAGGCCGCCGGTACGGCTCCCCTGACGGACCTCCGCGAGCTGGGCCTCCAGCGCCGCCTCGAAGCTGCGGCGGTTGAGCAGCCCGGTGAGCGGGTCGTGGTCGGCGAGGTGTCGCGAACGCTCCTCGGAGGCGCGGAGGTCGTCGGCCGTCGCGCGCACGGTCTCGGCGGTCACGCTCACCACTCCTGCGAGGGTGGCGACCATGGCGCCCGTGATCAGTGCGACCGCGAGCTCGTGCTGGTACCAACCCGCCTGCTCGCCGGTCAGGGCGAGGATGCCGAGCAGTGGGGGTGCGAGGACGACGGTCGGGAGGAGCCTTCGGGTCAGCTGGCCGGTCGCGCCCGCGTCCCACAGGTACCGGAGGGGGCGACGGTCGGCGTGGGAGGCGAGGACGCCGACGGCCAGCAGGGCCAGCGCCACGGCGGAGGGGGCGGACATGCCGATGACCTCGGACGTGCTCGTGAGCTCCTCGGCGCCGAAGGCGTAGCCCGTCTCCACGGCGAGCACGATCAGGCAGAACCCGGCGACTGCGATCTTGTCGACCTGGCGGGCCCATCCCCGTCCGACACCGGACAGCGCCCGCTCCAGCGAGAACAGCAGGACCGCGATCGAGAACTGCGGTGCGGGACGACCGGGGTAGCGCGACTCGGTGTCGTCGTCGAAGAGCAGCTGGTCGATCCTCAGGTCGGCGCCGGTGACCCACTCGACCAGGACACCCGCGCCGATCAGGAACGGTACGACGACCGTGGTCCACCACAGCGCGGGTCGGCGGGTGCGCGCCACCAGGAACGTCGCGCCCGCACCGATGACCGCCACGGCCGAGAGCGGCTTCATCGCGGGGAGCGACGGGTCGATGGCGCTGAGGACCGTGACGTCGGCGGACCAGCCGAGCAGCACGGCGGTGCCGATCACGACCGTGGCCCAGCCGATCGAGCGGGGGACCGCATGGACCCACGCAGGAGGCTGCCCGGTAGGGGTCACCAGGACGGTCATCGGCTGCTCTGTCGTCGGGTGCTCGGCTACTCGGCGGAGCGGACCCGGATCCCGCTGATCGGGACGTTGACGGCGCCGGAGGGGTCGGTGAAGAAGTCGTTGCCCTTGTCGTCGACCACGATGAAGGCGGGGAAGTCCTCGACCTCGATCTTCCAGACCGCTTCCATGCCGAGCTCGGGGTACTCGATGACCTCGACCGACTTGATGCAGTCCTGGGCCAGCCGTGCGGCGGGGCCACCGATCGAGCCGAGGTAGAAGCCTCCGTGCTCGTTGCACGCCTCGGTGACCTGCTTGCTCCGGTTGCCCTTGGCGAGCATCACCATCGAGCCTCCTGCGGCCTGGAACGACTTCACGTAGGAGTCCATTCGGCCAGCGGTGGTGGGTCCGAAGGATCCGGAGGCGAATCCCTCGGGCGTCTTCGCCGGTCCGGCGTAGTAGACCGGGTGGTCCTTCAGGTACTGCGGCATGTCCTCGCCGGCGTCGAGCCGCTCCTGGATCTTGGCGTGCGCGATGTCGCGCGCCACCACGAGCGGGCCGGTCAGGGAGAGCCGGGTCTTCACCGGGTGCTGCGAGAGCGTCGCGAGGATGTCGCTCATCGGCTGGGTGAGGTCGATCTCGACGACCTCCCCGCCCTGGATGAGGTGCTGCTCCTCGGTGTCGGGGAGGTACTGCGCCGGGTCGGTCTCGAGCTGCTCGAGGAAGACGCCCTCGGCGGTGATCTTGCCCAGCGCCTGGCGGTCCGCGGAGCACGAGACGGCGATCGCCACCGGGCAGGACGCGCCGTGCCGGGGAAGCCGGACCACGCGGACGTCGTGGCAGAAGTACTTGCCGCCGAACTGGGCGCCGATCCCGAACGACTGGGTCAGCTTGAAGACCTCCTCCTCGAGCTCGAGGTCGCGGAAGCCGTGCGCGCTCATCGAGCCCTCGGTCGGGAGGTTGTCGAGGTAGTGCGCGCTCGCGTACTTCGCCGTCTTGAGGGCGAATTCCGCGCTCGTGCCGCCGATGACGATCGCCAGGTGGTACGGCGGGCAAGCCGCGGTGCCGAGCGAGCGGATCTTCTCGTCGAGGAAGGTCAGCATCCGCTTCGGGTTGAGGATCGCCTTCGTCTCCTGGAACAGGAACGACTTGTTGGCCGAGCCGCCGCCCTTCGCCATGAAGAGGAACTTGTACTCCGGACCCTTCTCGCCCTGGGCGGTCGAGTAGAGCTCGATCTGGGCCGGGAGGTTGGTGCCGGTGTTCTTCTCGTCGTAGGTCGTCAGCGGCGCGAGCTGGCTGTAGCGCAGGTTGAGCTTGGTGTAGGCGTCGTACACACCCTTGCTGATCGCCTCGGCATCGTCGGCGCCCGTGAGCACGCCCTCGGACTTCTTGCCCATCACGATCGCCGTGCCGGTGTCCTGACACATCGGGAGGACGCCGCCGGCGGAGATGTTGACGTTCTTGAGCAGGTCGAGCGCGACGAAGCGGTCGTTGCCCGACGCCTCGGGATCGTCGATGATCTTGCGCAGCTGCGTCAGGTGCGCGGGCCGCAGGTAGTGGCTGATGTCGTGCATCGCCTCGGCGGTCAGCTGCCGGATCGCCTCGGGGTCGACCTTCAAGAAGGTGCGGCCATCGACCTCGAAGGTCGAGACGCCTTCCGTCGTGATCAGGCGATAAGGAGTGTCGTCCTTGCCGGTCGGGAGGAGGTCGGAGTACCGGAACTCTGCGTCAGCCACGGTGTCCGAGGATACGCGCGTGCCCGGCTGGGCATAGCGGGAGTCCGGAGTTGGTTGACGTGTCATGCACTTGTACGACGCCGTGGTGATCGGAGCGGGCCAGGCGGGCCTGTCGGCGTCCTACCACCTCCGTCGGCTGGACATCGACCACGTCGTCCTCGACGCCGACGCCAGGCCCGGCGGCGCCTGGCAGCACCGGTGGGACACGCTGACGATGGACGACGTGCACGGGGTCGCGGACCTGCCCGACGGTCCGGCGCCGGGACGCGGGGGCGACCGCGCCAACAACGTGATCCCCGGCTGGTTCGGCGACTACGAACGCACCTTCGGGCTCCCGGTCGTGCGGCCGGTCCGGGTCGACCGCGTCGAGAGCGACGGGGACCTGCTCGTCGTACGTGCCGGGGAGCGGGCCTGGACCACCCGCACCCTCGTCAACGCGACCGGCACCTGGACGCGGCCCTTCGTGCCGTCGTACCCGGGGGCGGAGACGTTCGTCGGCGAGCAGCTGCACACGGTCGACTACCCGGGGCCAGAGCACCTCGTGGGCAAGCGGGTGCTGGTCGTCGGGGGAGGGGCGTCCGCCGTGCAGTTCCTCGGGGAGCTCGCGCCGGTGACCGACGTGCTGTGGGCGACCCGTCGGCCGCCGGTATGGCGTGACGACTGGAGCGAGCAGGCCGGCCGNGACTGGAGCGAGCAGACCGGCCGCGACGCGATCACGCTCGTGCAGGAGCGGGTCGCGCGGGGGCTGCCGCCCGCGAGCGTCGTGAGCGTGACCGGGCTCGGCCTGCGGCCGCAGGAGCAGGAGGCCGCGCGGCGCGGCGTGTACGACGCCCGGCGGCCGATGTTCGCCCGGATCGAGCCCGACGGCGTGCGCTGGGCGGACGGGTCGTTCGAGCACGTGGACGTGATCCTCTGGGCGACCGGCTTCCGCCCGGCGGTGGCGCACCTGGCGCCGCTGCACCTGCGGTCCCCGCTCGGCGGCATCGCGCTCACCTCCGTCGGTCGCGACGTGCAGACCGCCGTGATCTCGACGGTCGACCCGCGGGTGCAGCTGGTCGGATACGGACCCTCGGCGAGCACGATCGGCGGCAACCGGGCTGGTCGCGCCGCCGCCACCGCCGTACGCCGCCACCTCGCCGAATCGCCCCTGTTGCTGGGTTGAGTTGCCCACCGTGCGCCCTCGAGTCGCCCAGCTTGCTGGCGAGTCGGGGCCGCAAGGGGGGCGAGTCGGGGCCGCAAGGGGGGCGAGTCGGGGCCGCAAGGGGGGGCGACTCGTCGGTGGGCTACGGTGGTCGCACTCATCAAGCACGGGAGTCCGCGGCAGTGGACTGAGAGGGAGCTGGAGCCGCTCCGACCGTCGAACCTGATCCGGGTCATGCCGGCGAAGGAAGCGAAGGAGCAGCCCCCATGGGCCGTGTGGAGTCCGTTCCCCGTCTGACCTGCCTGGTCTCTGACCTCGACGACCTCGGCCTGCTGCCGGCGTTGGTCGACGCCGGCGTCGATGCGTTCCAGGTCCGGGCGAAGACGCTCGGCGGTCGCCCGCTGACCGCGTTGACCGAGCGCGTGATCGCCGCGGCCCGGCCGGCGGGCGCCCTGGTGGTGGTCAACGACCGCCTCGACGTCGCGTTGGCGGCCGGTGCCGACGGTGTCCACCTCGGTGCGACCGACCTGCCGGTCCGGGCCGCCCGCCGGATCGCGCCCGGACTGCTGGTCGGTGCGACCTGCCGGTCGCGCGCTGAGGTGGAGGAGGC
>NZ_JACEFC010000065.1 GCF_014180715.1 Nocardioides stalactiti
CTGAGCCCTCCGGCGCCGACCTGGCGGCCTTCGTCGAGGACCTCGACCGCCGCGTGGCCGAGCAGCACGCCCCGGCCGCCGACGGCGTCACCCTCGCGACGTTCCACGCAGCCAAGGGCCTGGAGTGGGACGCCGTGTTCTGCGCCGGGGTCCAGGACGGCACGGTGCCGATCACCTACGCCGACCGCGACGCCACCGTCGAGGAGGAGCGCCGGCTGCTCTACGTCGGGGTGACCCGGGCCCGCAACGACCTGACCGTCACCTGGTCCGCAGCCCGCAACCCGGGGCAGGCGGCGCGACGGCAGCCCTCGCGCTTCCTCACGCCACTGCTGCCCGAGCGCGAGCAGGCCGCACCGGGCGGCCGCGCCCGGAGCAAGGTCGCCCGCTGCCGCGAGTGCAGCCAGCCGCTCGGCACGGCCGCCGAGAAGAAGCGGGGCCGGTGCGCCCACCATCCGGTGCGCTACGACGAGGACCTGTTCGAGCGCCTCAAGGCCTGGCGCCTGGAGCGGGCCCGCGACGACGAGGTGCCGGCCTACGTCGTCTTCACCGACGCCACGCTCGAGCTCATCGCGGAGCACAAGCCGGGGGACGAGCGCTCGCTGCGCGCTGTCAACGGCGTCGGGCCGAGCAAGATCGAACGCTACGGCGACGACGTCCTCGCGCTCGTCAACAGCCTGGGCTGAGGGCCTCCGAGGGAGTGGTCCAGACCTTTCGCAAAGAAATCTGCGAAATAGTCATAAAATGGTTTGCTCATTACATGGAACCGCGGTTAGCGTGTTCCTCACGTACTGAAGACCTGCGCACCAGGGCCCTGACAAAGCCCGCGCCCAACGCATCGAAGGAGGTGGCACCCGTGGAGAACATCATGCGAATCAACGTCGCAGCGCCGCAGTCTGCTCGCGCGCTCGCGTACACGTGCGCCACCCCGGCCGCCGTCCTCGGCGCCGATTTCTGGGCGCAGCGCGTTCGCGTTCGCGTGACCGCACCGACCACCGGCATGGGACACGTCGGCACGAAGCACATCGCTTTTGCCACCGGCACCGTCCCGGGTTCACTGACCTGGAGCCCACCGATCTAGTCCACAAGACTCAGCATCGGCAGCCTCCAGGCCGCGGAACCCGAACCGGGATCCGCGGCCTTTCTGTTTCTCCAGGGCATCCGCCCACGACGAACAGGAATCGCCGCAGACCCGGATCGATGAATCGACCAACGCGATCAGGTCAAAGACGAGGAGGTGAAACATGACGACCAGTGTTCTCGAGCCGACGCTGAGCAACCTGCACGACGAGGCAGAGGGCTACGCCGAGCAGGAGACCGACCGGCTGCCGTGCCGGGTCAACGACCCGGAGCTGTGGTTCGCAGAGTCCCCGCACGACGTGGAGTTCGCCAAGGAGCTGTGCAAGGACTGCCCGGTCCAGCAGATGTGCCTGTCCGGAGCGCTCGAGCGGCGCGAGCCCTGGGGTGTCTGGGGCGGCGAGCTCTTCCTGCAGGGAGCGGTGATCCCGCGCAAGCGGCCCCGTGGCCGGCCCCGCAAGGACGCCACCGCGGCATGACAGCAGACCTCCGCAACCGAAACAACCATCACCTGATGAACCTGAACCTGAACTGGAGCAACAAGATGAACGTCATGAACGAAGACCTGGCACGCGCGCATATGGTCGCGCGCCTGGGAGAGGCGCAGCAGCTGCGCGAGGCCAAGATGGCCCGCGCCCGTCGCGTCAGCCGCAAGGCTGAGCGCGCAGCGCAGCAGGCTCGCCTCGCCCTTGCTCGCGCTCTCTGATCGAGAGGCAGACCTGGGAGGACCTCCTCCCGGACACCTGATCGCGGGTGACACAGAGAAGGGCCGGAAGACGACGCAACCCGTCGTCCTCCGGCCCTTCGTGCTTTTCCCTCGCTAACCTGGACACGTGGCAGTGACCTGCGACTTCTGCGGCCGGACCGACCCCGACACCCCCGACGGCGCCATCCCGTTGGCCTGGAGCACCTCCGTCGAGCGGGGGCGGATGCGCCGGTTCTGCTCCGACTGCTCCCGGGTCCACCTGCGGGCGATGGAGAGCAAGCTCGACGCCGAGTGGTGGTAGGACGCCCGATCGGACCCCAGCCCGCTCCTCAGCCCGTGTCGAGCACGAGGTCCCACGCGCAGCCGCAGTGCGGGTGACGCAGACGTCGTACGACGTCGGGCGTGCCCGTCGGCCCCAGGTCGACCGTCGTCGACCACGTGCTGGGCTCGTCGCCCTCGGCCGAGCGGCACAGGTCGCGCACCGCCCATCCCAAGGCGATGCGGTCGAGCACCGGATCGACCGGGGCGGGGACGGCGGTGAGTGCCGCCTGCTCGAGCAGGAACGGTCGTCTCGGGTCGGCGTCGGCCTCGTGGGCGTCGACGCAGCGCAGGCAGGCCGTGTGGCCGGGGACGACGAACGGGCCGATGCGGCGGCCCGCGGCGGAGCCGGCGACGACCAGGTGCGGCGTCCCGGCCCGGNGAGCCGGCGACGACCAGGTGCGGCGTCCCGGCCCGGACGAGCGGGTCCAGGCTCTCGCGCTCCACCTCGCCATCGGCGACGACGAGCCACACCGACGGGTCGCGCTCCGACGCCCGCAGCCCGGCGACCTCCAGGAGTTCGACGACGATCGCGCGCGCGGCCCGCGCCGCCCGGATGCCGACCCGGAGGGTGTCACGCGCGGCGAGGCGGCGGGCCGCATCGCTCCCGAACTGGGCCTGCGCCGCGGTCAGGCGCGGCGTCGGGGTGCGTCCCGTGGGACAGAGCAGGTCCGCAGCGCGTAACCGGTCGAGGGCGGCGAGGGCCGTGGGATGGAGCGGCCCGGTCGGCCGACCGCTGCGGAGGGCGTCGAGGAGCGCGCGCACCGCCGGTCCGTCGGGGAGCCGGACGGCCAGGGGTGGGTGCAGGCCCACCTGGAGGGAGTCGCTGTCGCGCCGCAGCACCGGGACCCCGGGTCGGAGCGCGAGCCGCTCGGTCGTCGTCATCCGTGAAGGCTCGCACGGGGCGCGCGACGCCGCAGGCGTCCTCCACAGGGCTGTCGCCCGGGAAATGGCTGCGGGCGGCACCACCGTGAGGTGGGCCGCCCGCTGCGTAAAGGCTGGGGAAGTTGCTCAGGCCTTGCCGAGGATCCGGTTCAGGTTGGTCCCGCACTCAGGGCACGTGGCCTTCGCCATGCGCGTGCCCTTGTCGTTGACCTTGACCTCGCCGCTCGCCTCGCGCTTCGCCTTGCACTTCACGCAGTAGAACTCACCGCTCCAGGTCTCCGCCATGACGGCCTCCTTGATCATTTCTTCTTCGGTCGTCGCGACGGGAGGGTCTGGGGAAGCCCGCCGGGGTCCGCCGCACCGGGCGTTGGACCTCTCTGACCCTACGGCACGGCACGCAGCGGGAGCAGTAGCGTGCCCCGCATGTCTGAAATCCGTGATTTGACCCATCTGCGGCTCGAACGGCCCGCGGCGGGGGTCGCGATGCTGGTCCTGGACCTCCCGGAGCTCCGCAACGCGATGAGCGACGAGATGACCGCGTCCTGGGTCAGGGCCGTCGACCACCTCGCCGCGGATCCGTCGGTGCGGGCGGTCGTCGTCACGGGGGAGGGCAGCGCGTTCTGCTCCGGCGGCAACCTGTCGTGGCTCGCCAGCGAGCCGGACGCCGGGGTCGACGACCTCCGCTCGCGGATGCTGCCGTTCTATCGGTCCTGGTTGGCGATCCGCAGGCTCGAGGTGCCGACGATCGCCGCCATCAACGGGGCGGCCATCGGAGCCGGGCTGGCGATGGCGCTGGCTTGCGACCTGCGCGTCGCGGCCCGCGGAGCCAAGATGGGCGTGCCGTTCACCCGGTTGGGGATCCACCCGGGCATGGCGACGACATACCTGCTGCCCGACGTGGTCGGCCCGTCGGCGGCGCGCGACCTGCTGCTCACCGGTCGGATCGTCGAGGCGGAGGAGGCGCTCGGGCTGGGGCTGGTCTCGCGGGTGCTCGAGCAGGAGGACTTCCGGGCGCAGGCGGTCGCGGCGGCCGTTGACATCGCGGCGGCGGCCCCGATCGCGACCCGGCTCACCAAGATCGCCCTCTCGCGGCCGCACGCCAGCCTGGAGTCGTGCCTGGAGTGGGAGGCCCTCGCGCAGCCGATCACGCTGGCGACAGCCGACCTGCTGGAGGGGATCAGCGCCGCGCAGGAGCGCCGTGCCGCGGTCTTCGAGGGCCGATGACCGGGTCGGGAACAGCCAAAAATGAGGAGACCCCCGAAACGCTTCGCGCCGTTTGCCTTCCCCTTGCGAACGGCGGTGGCGACCTCGGGGGTCCCATCTGGGTGCAACGCTAGGCAGCCGACGGAGGGCGGTCAATCCGCCGCGACGCCACCCTGTGGATGAGGTTGTGGACAAAGATGTGGATGACGGGCGAGCCCCGTGGACAGGCCTGGGAAACGCCTGTGGAAAAGGTAGGAAGCATGGACGCCGAAGCAGGTCGAATGACCCGATGACCAGCACAAAGACGATCCCCCGCTTGTCCACCGCCTGTGGACAAAACATTTCTGGCCCGTTCTTCGGGGTGTCGGCGTGAATTCGGGCGATTCGTACGACGGGAGTCCCGTCGCGGCGCTGCGCCGGATCGCTTTCCTGCTCGAACGCGGCCGCGCGGACACCTACAAGGTCCAGGCCTACCGCAGGGCGGCGGCGGCGATCCTGCCACTCCCGGCCGAGGAGGTCGCGGCTCGCGCGGCTGCCGGAAGCCTCACCGACCTGGCCGGGATCGGAGCCAGCACCGCGCGGGTGATCGGCGACGCTGTCGCAGGTCGGATGCCGGAGCGGCTCGCCGATGCCGAGCGCCAGTACGGCGTGCTCGAGGTCGCCGGCGGTGAGGGACTGCGCGCCGACCTGCGCGGCGACCTGCACTCCCACTCCGACTGGTCCGACGGCGGCTCGCCCATCGAGGAGATGGCGATGACGGCGATGGAGCTCGGCCACGACTACCTGGTCCTCACCGACCACTCGCCGCGGCTCAAGGTCGCGCGCGGCCTGAGCGCCGAGCGGCTGGCCCGCCAGCTCGACGTCGTCGACGCGGTCAACAGCCACCTCGCGGCCCTACCGGGGGAGTTCCGGCTCCTCAAGGGGATCGAGGTCGACATCCTCGACGACGGCGGGCTCGACCAGTCCGAGGAGATGCTGGGCCGGCTCGAGGTCCGGGTCGCGAGCGTGCACTCCAAGCTCGCGATGGATCCGGCGCCGATGACCCGGCGGATGATCGCCGCCATCCAGAACCCGCGCATGAACGTGCTCGGCCACTGCACCGGACGGCTGGTGACCGGCAACCGCGGCACCCGCGCCCAGTCCCGCTTCGACGCGCGAGCCGTCTTCGAGGCCTGCGCCGAGCACGGCGTCGCGGTCGAGATCAACTCACGCCCCGAGCGTCGCGACCCGCCGTCCGACCTCCTGGCGCTGGCGCGGGACACCGGCTGCCTGTTCTCGATCGACAGCGACGCCCACGCGCCGGGTCAGCTGGACTTCCTGGCCTACGGCTGCGAGCGGGCCGAGGCGGCCGGGATCGAGCCCGACCGGATCGTCAACACGTGGCCCGTCGAGCGGCTCCTGGAGTGGGCCGCGCGGTAGTTTCGGTCCATGCCCGTGTCCAGGTCGGAGCCGACGCCGCGGGTCGAGGTACGCCGGTCCGGCCGCCGTCGGCGGACGGTGTCGGCCTACGTCGAGGACGACCGGATCGTCGTGCTGGTGCCCGACAACCTGTCGAAGGCCGAGGAGCGCGACTGGGTCCGCAAGATGGTCGCGCGGCTCCAGCGGCGCGAGCAGCGGGCGCGTCGTACCGACGAGGACCTGCTGCGGCGTGCCTGCGCGCTGAGCGACCAGTACCTCGGCGGGCTCGCGCAGCCGTCGTCGGTCACCTGGGTCGCCAACCAACGGGCACGCTGGGGCTCCTGCACCCCGAAGGACCGGACGATCCGGTTGAGCGAGCGGCTCCAGCGGCTGCCGGACTGGGTCGTCGACTACGTGATCGTCCACGAGCTCGCGCACCTCATCGAGCCCGGGCACAACGAGGCCTTCTGGGGCTGGGTGGGCCACTACCCACACACAGCCAAGGCCAAGGGCTACCTGCTCGGCTGGTCCGACGCCGCGAGGCTGGCGCCGCCGGACGCCGCCACCGGGCTGCCGCTCGGCGACGCCGACTGACGTCGCATCAGACGAGCGAGCGGGCGATCCCGATCAGCTCGACCATGCTCGGCTCCAGCTCGGGCAGCGCGTCGACCGGCCACCAGCGCACGTCGAGCGACTCCTCGCTCGTGACCTCACGGGCGGCGGGCGGGGCGACCGCGACGTAGCGCACGTCGAGGTGGTGCACGGTGAACTCGGGACCTCGCGGGTCGCAGAACGGCACCGGGTGGATGTCGAGCTGCGCCGGCGTGGTGATCAGCCGCAGGTCGGGGATCCCGGACTCCTCGCGGGCCTCGCGGTCCGCGACGCCGGCCAGCGTCGGGTCGCCCGGCTCGGCGTGACCTCCGAACGCGAACCACCGCCGCGCCTTGCCGTGCAGGTTGAGGAGCACCCGCTCGCCGGTGCTGTCGATGACGAGCGCACCCGCGGTCACGTGGTCGGGGTACGACGAGCGCCACATGCCGTCGGCCGTCGACTCCAGGTGTGCCACGAAGCGGGCGCGCAGCTGCTCCTGGCCGGCGTCCGGCGCGCTCCAGGCGCGCAGCGACGCCAGCGCGTCGGCGTGCAGCGTCACTCGGTCTCGCTGCTGCCGGTCTCGCCGGACTCGCCGTCGAGCAGCTTGCGCAGCTCCTCGTCGAACGCGTCGTCGGTCAACGTGTCGGGCTGGGTGGCCTCGGCACGGAAGGACAACGGGTCGTCGAGGTCGGCGGCCGTCGGGAGCAGGTCGGGGTGCATCCACACGCCGTCACGGGCCTCGGTGCCGGAGCGGGCACGCAGGCCGCCCCACAGGGTCGAGGCGTCACGGAGCCGACGCGGTCGCAGCTCCAGGCCGACCAGCGCGGCGAAGGTCTGCTCCGCGGGACCGCCGGCCGCGCGGCGTCGTCGTACGGCCTCACGGAGCTTGGCCGCCGGGGGCATCCGGGTCTCGGTCGCCTGGCCGACGACCTCGTCGACCCAGCCCTCGACGAGTGCCAGCGCGATCTCGAGGCGCGCCAGCGCCGCCTCCTGCTGGGGCGAGACGGGCGGCTCGAAGAGGCCGCCCTCGAGCAGTCCCTGCATCGAGGAGGGGTCCATCGGGTTGATGCTGCGCATCTGCTCCTCGAGCCGCTCCTGCATCTGGGCGACGTTGAGCTCCAGGCCCCGGGCGTAGTCGGTGACCGCGCCGACGAGGTGCTCGCGCAGCCACGGGACGGCGGCGAACAGCCGCTGGTGGGCGGCCTCGCGCAGGGCGAGATACAGGAGGACGTCGTCCTCGGACACGTCGAGGCCGCCGGCGAACTCACGGACGTTGCTCATGACCAGCGCGGCCTTGCCGGGGGAGCCGAGCGGGACGCCGATGTCGGAGGCGGTGAGGACCTCGCCGGCGAGCGCCCCGAGCCCCTGGCCGATCTGGGAGGCGATCATCCCGCCGACGGCCTGGCCGATGATGCCGAGCAGCGGACCGGCCGTCGCCTGCATCTCTTGTGGAAGGGCGTTGCCGAGTCCGCTCACCGAGCGGGCGGCGACCGGCTCGACGAGGACCTTCCACGCCTCGCGGGTCTCGACGAGCCACTCGGCACGACTCCACACCGCGGTCGACGTCACGCCCGAGGGGAACGCGGTGGTCGTGTCGAGCCAGTGGTCGGCCAGGCGGACGGCGTCGGCCACCCGGTCCTGGTCGCGGCGCCCGGGGGAGGGGTCGGGCTGCTCGGCCACGGCGGCGCGGGCGAGGTCGTCGACGACCTTCCAGTTCAGCGGGCCGTCGTACGGCTCCATCATCGCCTTGAACTGGCTCATGATCCGGTTGAGGTCGAAGCCTCCGGCGCCGCCCAGGGCGCCCAGTCCGCCGAGCCCGGCCATCCCGCCGAGCGGCCCGCCAGGGCCGAAGAACTGTTCGAAGGGCGTGCCCTTGAACGGGTTGGGCTCGCCCGCGCCTGCGTCGTCCGCGGGGTCGGGCTCGGGGTCGTTCGCCATGCGTCCAAAGTACTCTGCGCGTGTGAGCCACCCCGCCGTCCGTCTCGTCGGCATCCAGGACGAGCCCCTCTCCGTCGGCGACGTGCTCGCCAGCCTCGACGACGACGCCGCCGGCGGGCTGGTGCTCTTCGTCGGCCGGGTGCGCGACCACGACAGCGGGAAGGGCGTCACCGGGTTGCAGTACTCCGCGCACCCCAGCGCCCTCGACCGGCTGGCCGACGTCTGCGACCGGGTCGCCGAGCAGTACGACGTCGCGGGGCTCGCCGCCGTCCACCGGGTCGGGGACCTCGCCATCGGCGACCTCGCCGTCGTCGTCGCCACGACGTCGGCCCACCGCGGGACGTCGTTCGAGGCGAGCCGGGCGCTCATCGACACCCTCAAGGCGGAGGTGCCGATCTGGAAGCACCAGCTCTTCGTCGATGGCACCGAGGAGTGGGTCGGCGCGCCGTAGCCGACCGGCCGCTCCGCCGCCGTACGCTCGCGAGGTGGAGATCCTGCTCTGGCTCGTACCTGCGGCCGTCGTCACGCTCGTGACGATGCTGTGGGTCGCCTGGTGGGGTCGCGAGGGCCGCGGCGAGATCGACCGCGAGACGGCCGCGCGCCGGCTCGGGGAGGCCCTGACCCGTGAGCAGAAGCGCCGTCCCGGCTACGCCGTGGAGCGCCGGGCGCCTGACCGCAGCACCGGTGTCGCGCTCCGTGCGCCTCGGCCCCAGGCGCTCCCGCCGGTCGCTGCGCCCGCTGCTGAGCCGGCTGTCGACCCCGTGGCTGAGCCGGCCGCAGGGACGGTGCCGGATCCAGTGTCGGATCCGGTGCCGGAGCACGACCGCCGCGCGTCCTGACGCCGCTCCTGAGATCCGGTCCGGGGCGCCTTGGGCGCGGGTGAGAAGGTAACGCCATGGATGACGCGCGCGCGACCACCCAGCGCTGGATCGCGTTCTTCTGCGCCGGCGGGCTCGGAGTGCTGCTGCTGGCGGTGGCGATGCTGGTCCCGCTGCCGTACTCCGTCTACAGCCCCGGACCGACGTTCGACATCCTTGCCCAGGACGGCAACGAGGCCGAGATCATCCAGGTGGTCGGCCACGAGAGCTATCGCGACGAGGGCCAGATCCGGTTCACGACCGTGAGCTCCTCGGCGATCGACGACAAGAAGACGCTGCTCGAGGCGATGCAGGCCTGGTTCGACGACGACCGGGCGGTCATCCCCTACGACATCGCGCACCCGCCGGACAAGACGGCCCAGGACGAGGAGGTCGAGGGCGCCGTCTCGATGGTCACCTCGCAGGACACCGCGATCGCCAACGCGATGCGCGAGCTCGGCATCGATGTCGACCCGGTCCTCCAGGTCGCGTTCGTCACCGAGGGGACGCCCGCCTTCAAGGAGCTCCGCGTGCGGGACAAGCTCCTCGAGGTGGACGGGGAGCCGCTCGACGCGACGAGCCCCGGAGCCGACCCGGCCCAGCAGCTCGTCGACGCCGTGCAGGAGCACGGGCCCGGTGACCCGGTCGTGCTCCTCATCGAGCGCAACCGCAAGGAGCTCACCGTCGAGATCGAGCCCCGCGAGGACGAGGGCAAGATGCGGATCGGCGTGGTGCCGGGCATCGGCTACGACTTCCCGTTCGACGTCACCATCGCGGTCGACCCGTCGATCGGCGGCCCGAGCGCCGGCCTGATGTTCGCTCTCGCGGTCTACGACACGTTGACCCCCGGCTCGCTCACCGATGGCGCGGTCGTCGCGGGCACCGGCGAGATCGCCGACGACGGCACCGTGGGCCCGATCGGCGGCATCGAGCAGAAGATCGCCGGCGCCGAGGAGTCCGGGGCCGAGCTCTTCTTCGTCCCCCAGGACAACTGCGGCGACGTCGAGGGGCTCGACCCTGACCTGACGCTCGTCAAGGCGACCACCATGCACGAGGCGCTCGAGGCGCTCGAGGCGTGGGCCGCCGACCGCGACGCCGACCTTCCGAGCTGCTGACCGAGAGAGTGCAGATGGACTTCGAGCTCGAGATCGATCCCGCCCTGGCCGCTGCCGTGCTGGAGCTGGAGAAGCACCACGCAGCCGCGGGCTGGGACCAGCCGGCGCGCCTCTACGCGCTCGTCGACACCGCCTCGCTGGTCGCGCACGAGCCGGCGCTGGCCGCCATGCTCGGTCTCGACGAGTCGCGCGAGCGCGGCTCGCTGACGCCGATCGAGCAGGAGGAGCTCGCCGCCGACCAGCAGCTGGAAGGCTTCCTGCCCTCGATCAGCTGGCCCGCCTCGGTCATCGGGTGCGCGGCTGTCGTGGAGAGGCTGGTGCTGCCGCCCGCGGCCGACGGCCAGGTCCCCGAGGACCCGGCCGAGGCCGTCGAGTTCGCTCGCGAGCACCCGGACCGCCAGGAGGTCCGGATCGTCGCGGGCGTCACCCGCCACGGCGCGTCGTACTGCGCCATGCGCCTGCGCGCGCACGACGAGGACCCGGCCGTGCTGGGCGGCCCGGACCTGGTACCGAGCCTGCTCGCCCTGCTGCGAGCGACACTTGAGGACGAGTCCGAGGAAACGGCCGCAGATCCATCGGCCACAGAGTCAGGGGACACACCGTGAGCGACCTGTTCGACGACGAGCCCGGCGACGTCGAGACCCGACGTCCCGGCAGCCGCGCCCGCGCGCTCGTGATCACCGGCGTCGCGCTGGTGATCGGCTTCTTCCTGTTGACGACGTTCGCGTCGATCTTCACCGACCGGCTCTGGTACGAGGAGGTCGGCTACGGGCAGGTCTTCAGCACCATGCTGTGGACCCGGATCGGCCTGTTCCTGGTCTTCGGCGTCTTCATGGGTGCTGCGGTGGCGGTCAACATGTACCTCGCCTACCGCTTCCGGCCGCTCTTCCGCATGCCTGGCGGTGACGCCAGCGTCGACCGCTACCGCGACGCCGTCACCCCGATCCGCACCTGGCTGCTCGCCGGGGTCGCGCTCGTCGTCGGCCTCTTCGCGGGCACCTCCGCGCTCGGCCACTGGCGTACCTACCTGCTGTGGCGGCACGCGCAGCCGTTCGACCAGAACGATGCGTACTTCGACAAGGACATCAGCTTCTACGTCTTCAAGCTGCCGTGGTGGCACTACGTCACGGACTTCGTGATGGCCGCCGCGATCATCGCGGTGATCGCCACCGCGATCGTCCATTACCTCTACGGCGGCATCCGCCTCCAGGTCCCGCACGACCGGCTCTCCGGCGCCGCCCAGGTCCAGTTCTCGGTGCTGCTCGGAATCTTCGTGCTCGCCAAGGGCGTCGACTACTACCTCGACCGCTTCGACCTGGTGACCGACGACAACCGCCTCTTCACCGGCATGAACTACACCGGCGAGAACGCCCTGCTGCCCGCGCGCAACATCCTCATGGGCGTCGCCGTCATCTGCGCCATCCTCTTCTTCCTGAACATCTGGCGCCGCACCTGGCAGCTGCCCTCGGTCGGTCTCGCACTGCTCGTCCTGTCCGCGATCCTCCTCGGCATGATCTGGCCGGCGATCGTCCAGAACTTCCAGGTCAAGCCCACCGAGGCGGACAAGGAGGAGGCCTACATCCAGGAGAACATCAACGCGACCCGGGAGGCGTTCGGCATCGCCGACGTGAAACCGGAGCCGTACGCGGGCGTGCCGGACGACCAGGTCGGCGAGACCCGATCCGACCGGGAGCGCCAGGAGGCGTTCGACCAGCTCTACGGCCAGCTCCTCCAGGTCCCGGTCGTCGACCCCAAGCAGGTCCGGCAGACCTTCGTGCAGCGCCAGCAGCTGTTCGCGTACTACTCGGTCGCGCCGGTGCTCGACGTCGACCGCTACGAGATCGACGGTCGCGACGAGCCGCTCGTCCTCGGCGTGCGTGAGCTCGACCAGTCGGGCATCAACGAGGACGACCAGAACTGGTCGAACCTCCACACGGTCTACACCCACGGCGAGGGCGTCATCGCGGCCTACGCCAACCAGATCGAGACCAGCGACAGCGACCTCAACGGCAAGGTCGCCTGGGCCGAGGGCATCCAGAGCGACGACGCGCTGTCGGAGGGGGAGGGCTTCGAGGAGCGCATCTACTACGGCGAGCAGAGCCCGTCGTACTCGATCGTCGGCAAGGCCGAGGAGGACGACCCCGACGTCGAGCTGGGGCTGACCCTGCCCAGCGACGCGGCGTCCGAGGACGAGGCGAAGGAGGAGGAGTCGACGTACGGCGGCGAGGGCGGCGTCGACGTCGGCAGCACCTTCCGCCAGCTCATGTACGCGGTGAAGTTCGGTGAGACGAACTTCCTCCTCTCCGGCCGGGTCAACGAGAACTCGCGGGTCCTCTACAACCGCGACCCGGTGACGCGCGTCGAGAAGGTCGCGCCGTGGCTGACGGTCGACTCCGACCCGTATCCCGCGGTGATCGACGGCCGGATCCAGTGGATCATCGACGGCTACACGACCAGCGACCGCTACCCGAACTCCCAGCGCGAGTCCTTCGAGTCGATGATCGACGACGCGCTCCAGGAGGAGACGGGTCTCCAGACGATCCCCACCGACGAGATCAACTACATGCGCTCGGCGGTGAAGGCGACGGTCGACGCCTACGACGGCACGGTCACGTTGTACGCCTGGGACGAGGAGGACCCGATCCTCCAGACCTGGATGTCGGCCTTCCCCGACGCGGTGCAGCCGAAGTCGGAGATCCCGGAGTCTCTCCTCACGCACCTCCGCTACCCGGAGGACTACTTCAAGGTGCAGCGCTACCAGCTCGCGAAGTACCACGTGGAGAAGGCCGACGACTTCTACCAGGGCAGCGACCGTTGGGAGGTCGCCCAGGACCCCAACGTGACCAACACGTTCCAGCCGCCCTACCGCGTGTTCACGCCCTTGCCGGACGGCAGCAGCGAGTGGTCGATGACCTCCGTCTTCACTCCGCGGGGCAAGGACACCGTCGCGTCCTTCGCGTCGGTGAACTCGGACGCCACGGACGAGGGCGACAGCGGCTACGGGTCGATCAGCCTGCTCAAGCTCAACGACGCCAACGCTCCCGCGCCCGGCCAGGTGGCCAACGAGATGAGCCAGGACGAGGACGTCCGCGAGGCGCTGCTGCCCTACACGAACTCCGGTCAGACGCCGCCGATCTACGGCAACCTGCTCACGCTGCCGATCAACGACGGGCTCATCTACATCGAGCCGGTCTATGCCGTGCGCTCCGGTGGTTCGGCCTATCCGATCCTCCAGTTCATCATCGTCAGCTACGACGGCAGCGTCGGGATCGGCGAGAACCTCGCCGAGGCCCTCGGCGATGCGCTCGGGCTCGAGGACGCCGACACCGGGACGAACCCGCCGGACAACAACCCCGACGACCCGGACAACCCCGACGACCCGGACGACCCCAAGGAGCCGAAGTCGCTCGAGGAGCGGATCGCCAACCAGCTCAGGCTCGCCGACGAGGCCTTCGCCGCGGCGGACGAGGCGCGGGCGGCCGGCAACATCGCTGAGTGGGCGGACCTCGTCGACGAGGCCCAGGACCACTTCTCGCAGGCGTTGGAGCTGATCGAGCAGCGCGACGGTGGTGCCGCGGGCGACGACACGACCGACGGCACGGGCGACGAGGCGACCGACGGGGCGACGGACGACCCCTCCGACGACGCCACCGACACCGCGACGGACGGCACCGGCGAAGGGGAGTGACCCGCACCGCCGCTACCGATTTGGTGCGGTTTCACCCGATGCATTAACGTTGGATTCACCGACGCGGGGTGGAGCAGCTCGGTAGCTCGCTGGGCTCATAACCCAGAGGTCGCAGGTTCAAATCCTGCCCCCGCTACAAAGAGAAACACCAGGTCAGAGGCGGTTTCCGGAGAGATCCGGGAACCGCCTTTGGCATTCTGCGTTGCCGCTTGTCAGCAACTTGTCCGCAAGAGCCGCCGTCGGAGGGCTCATTGGGCCAAACATGGATGCGTGTGGACATCCGTGGCTGGGCCTGAAATCCGGCGGTCCTGCGGATTGAGTCCATCGACGTCCGTGCAAGTCGGGCTCAGGCTCAACTCGATACAAACAGTCGGTCGTCCTCGACGAGTTCGCAGGTCAGCACCTTCACCAAGTCCGTGACCCGGTCAAGCGATTGTCTGCCTCAGATGTCGTAGTACTGACTGGCTGACCCATGTTGACCTGCGCAAACGTCGCGATGTCCCGGCCTTTTGTACCGGGTTTGTAACACCGTAGCGCGTGGCTGAGCATTTGGAACCCGCGATTTTCGAGCGTCGCAAACTAGTGAGGTGCGCGGCCGTCGGTGGCGACGACGATAGATTTCGCAGTAATGGGGTTCTTGCGCGGGTGATCGTCCTGATGCTGATGGTGCAGCGGCGGACGTAGCGGTGCCGTCAAGGTCGCCGCCGTGGGCGGGCGGCTTCGAGGCCGCATCGTCTCGGGCAGGGGTTGTGGGTGGCCCCGAATCATTCGAGCACGTTGAGCGCCGATTCTGCGGCCCAAGTCGATGGTGGTGAGGCCCGTCCAGTGGATTGGTGCAGCGGCCCGTCACTCCACTGGCCCGTGGCGCCGCATCTGGGCCGGCCACCAGTTGCGGTCCTCAAGAAGGGCCGCGCAGGCGGGGACGATGAGGCTGCGGACGACGAAGGTGTCGAGCAGCAGCCCGGCGGCGACTGCGAATCCGGTTTCCGCGAGGGTGATCACTGGGGAGGCGAGCAGGGCGACGAAGGTGCTGGCGAAGATGATGCCTGCGGAGGTGATCACGGGGCCGGTGAGGGTGACGGCTTCGCCGACCTTGGCGCGGGTGAGGGCGGTGCCGTTCTCGCGCATCCGGCTCATCAGCAAGATGTTGTAGTCGGCGCCGACAGCGACCAGTAGCACGAAGGTGATCACTGGTACGGGGAACTGGATGTCGTGGCCGAGGATGTCTTGGAAGACCAGAGTGGTCAGGCCGAGTGCCGCGGCGCACGACAGTGCCACCGAGACGAGCAGGTACAGGGGCGCGGCCAGCGAGCGCAGCGTGATGATGAGCAGGAGCAGGACGACCAGCAGCACGGCTGCCACGACGAGTTTGGCGTCGTCGAGCAGGTAGCGGTTCAGGTCGGCGCCGAGGCCCGCGGCGCCGGTGCCGCTGACCGTCGCCTCGGCGAGGCGGGTCTGCTCGAGCGCGGTTTCGGCGGTGTTCTGCACCTCCTCGAAGCGGCGCAGTCCGTCTGGGCTGAGGGGGTCGGTGTCGCCGGTGACCTGGATGCGCGCGATGCGTCCGTCTGGGCTGAGGAAGACTTCGCGAGCGTACGCGAACCGCTTGTCGCGCAGGGTGCTGGCGGGTAGGTAGAAGCCGCCGGCCTCGGGGGTGTCGGCCTGTCGGTTCACCGTGCGAAGGTAGGACTCTGAGCGTTGCAGGTTCTCGGCGAGCGCGTTGGTCTGGTCGATGAGCTCTTCGATGCCTGGCGCGAAGGCGTCGGCGTTCCGGGCGATCTGGGAGGTGCCGTCGGCCATCTGACCGAGCCGGGTGCGCAGGAGCTGCTGTCCGTGTGCGATCCGCTTCGCGCCGCGTTCTGCTTGGGCCAGTCCCGACGCGAGCTGGTCGAGGCCACCGGCGAGGTGGCCTTGGCCGCGGGCGATACGTGCTGCGCCGTCGGCTGCACGCTGCAGGCCGGGGAGGAGCTCGTTCTTCAGGCCGCGATGGATCTCGGCTAGCCCTTCCCGGGAGCGGCGGCAGACCGGGTCGGTGGTGCACAGCAGGTCACGGTTGAGGGCTTGGACGATCAGGTCGATGCCGTCGACAGCCATGCTGACTTGGTCGTGCGCGGTTTGGAGCCCTGCAGTCAGGGTCTCGGCACCTGCCTTTAGTTGGTAGGCCCCTTGGGCTGCTCGGTCGGTGTTCGCAGCTGCTTCGTCCAGCCCGTCGGAGAGGTCGGTGGTTCCGTTGACCAGGCGCCCTACGCCGTCGCGGGCGCGCTCGGCGCCGTTGGCGACCTGGTCGATCACGTCGGCAAACTGGGCGCTTCCTGAAGAGAGGCGCTCCAGTCCGGGCCGGCCTTCCTCCAGCCCGTCGCTGGCGCGGCCGAACCCATCGGCGAGTCTCTTGAGCTGCCGGGCGATCGATGCCGGTTCGAGCGGCTCACCAGCGGGCTGGGTGATGCTGCGTACGCCGGTGACGCCGTCGACCTTGCCCACGGCACGGCTGAGCTCGTTGAGCACGGCCAGGTCTTTGGGGTTGCGCAGGTCGCGCGGGGACTCCACCAACACGTAGTCCGGCAGGGTCTCGTTGCGCGGGAAGTGATCCTCCAGCACCGCCAACCCCTGGTTGCTCGGGGTGCCCTCGGGTTGGGAGTTGCGTTGGTCGTAGGAGATCACCATCGTCGGCAAGAACGCAGCCAGCGCCAGCAGCACGGTGGTGCCGGCCAGCAGTACCCGAGCCGGTCGCTGCGCCACCAGCCGACCGGCCCGTGACCACACAGAGGTCGGTGCTGGGGGGCGCGCCGGCCCGATCCTGGGACCGAACCAAACCATCAGCGCTGGCGTGAACGTCAAGCTGACCGCGACGGTGACCACGACGCAGATCGCCATTGGCGGTCCGGTGGTGGAGAAGATAGCCAGCTGGGTGAAGCCCAGGCAGATCGCCGCGAGGATGACGGTTCCCGCGGAGGCTAGCAACGCCGGGCCCACCCTGGTCGCGGACTCCTGGACAGCCGCCAGCGGGCCGGCCCCGCGTCCGTAGGCTTCCCGGAACCTGCTGATCAGGAACACGCAGTAGTCGGTCCCGGCGCCCAGCACGATGGCAGTGACGAAGGCATCGGTGTAGGTCGACAGCGCCATCCCCTGCTCGCCGGCCCAGGCGAGAACTCCCCGCGCGCAGGCCAGCGCGACGCCGATCGTGACCAGGGTCAGCACCACCGTGGTGATCCGGCGGTAAATGATCAGCAAGATCACGACCAGCAGCGCGCCGGAGACCACCGTGATCCTCACCGACGCGGCATTCACTTCGCTGGTCAGGTCGGTGATCATCGCCGGGTCGCCGGTCACATAGGTCGTGGTGCCCGTCGAGACCGGCAGTTCGGTGATCTGGTCACGCAGCCAGCGCACGTCGCGCTCGGAGCTCGGCGACCCGATGCCACTGGTCAGCCCGACCACCAGGTACGCGGCCTGACCGTCCTCGCTGACCAGCTGACGCCGAGCCCCCTTGTTGCCGACGAAGTGCTGGACATCGGAGACCCGCTCCTCGTGCCCCTCCAGGGCCCGGACCAGACCTCGGTAAGCCTGGATGTCCACTGCGCTCAGGCCCGCGTCGTTGCTGAACACCACGTAGGCGTAGGACTCCGTCCTTCCAGACCCAAACGCCTCATCCATTCGATGCAACGCGGCCAACGAAGGAGCGTCCTCCGGCACGAACGCAGCGCTGCTGCGCTCAACCACCGAAGGCAACGACGGCACCCCCACCGTCACCGCGGCTGCCGCGAGCAGCCACCCCACGACCACGAGCCGCGGGAAACGCATCCCGACCTCACAAGCCCGAGAAAGCCAGCCGACTCGACGCTCCGCCATCCTCAGTCCCGCCGCTTGACAGAGGTCGCCGTCGCATCCCTGCGCTCGCCTTCCGCGACCGGCTTGGATCGGAGCCGAGGGCGCAGGCGGACGGTCGGGCCTATCAGCGAGGACAGACGTCCCAGCGTCGGATGCATCACCGCAGGCCTTAGTTCGCCGAATCCGCAGGTCGAAGACCATCCAGAACTACCGAGAGGATCGAAGGGCTCAAGTCCTCCGGGCTCAAGGAACGCCCTGTCGCCAGGTACGCCAGCGCACTCATCGTGACCGCGCCGAACAAAACCATCGCGGTCGTGGCTGGGTCCTTCGTCGCCCGAAGGGATCCGTCGCGCACCCCCTCGTCGAGGAGCTGCTGGACCGGCGAGTAGTAGGCCTCCGTCACGGAGTTGGCGATCTCAGGCATGCGCCCCGCGCGACCGAGATTCTCGATAAGTGCTCGACAGACGGCGGGCTGATCGGCCATCACCCGCAGTTGAGCCCGCACAACTTCGGCCAACCGGACCGCGGCCGAGTCAGAAGACTCAATCGCGATCGCAACCTCGTCGGCCATCTGCTGAAGAGTCTCTTGGAGCAGGAACGCCAAGATCTGCTCCTTCCCGGCGAAGTAGTAGTACAGCGTCGCCTTCGGCACTCCAGTTGCGGTCGCAACGTCCTCAACCTTGGTGTCCTCAAGGCCACGATCAGCAAACAGCTCGGCAGCGGCCGTCAATCGAGCGGCGATCTGGGCGGGGACGTGACGCATGACGACCACCTTCTCGGGCTTGCCCTACAAGTTTAGACTCCAAGTCTAAACCCGTCGTCACGCAACGCCAAGTAGTTTGGTAGAGCGTCGCATGAGGGTGACACTGTGACTTTGCTCGTGAAAGCCCGGCCAAAGTGACATCGGCAGCGTGTGGGAAAGACTTCGACGACGCGGCTGCGGCGCCTAGTCAACGTCTGACACCCGTCAATGATCAAGCCAACTCGCGCCTCGCTCCAAGGACGAGGACCTTCTGGTAGAGGGGAGAAGGCAACCGCGACAAGAGATCGATCGCTTTAGCATCGGGCCCCACGGTGACCCTTCGTCGACCGCCTCGTACAGCTCGTAGGATGATCCGCGCCGCCCTGTCCGGCGAGGTCATGGCAATCGTCTGGAACCTGCTGTGTGCCGCCTCTTGGGCGGTGGCAATTTCCAATGAATCGTTGAGTCGAGCGTTCTTGACGATGTTCGTCTTGATGCCGCCGGGATGGACAGTCGTCGCCGAGACTGGATGTCTGGCAGCCTTCAGCTCCATATAGAGAGCATCAGTGAATCCGCGTACACCGAATTTCGAAGCGTTGTAGGCCGATTGGGTGGGAATCGAGACGAGGCCGAAGACGCTCGAGACGTTGACCACGTGACCTTCGCCCGATTGGATTAGATAGGGCAAGAATGCCTTGGTGCCGTGGATTACCCCCCAGAAATTGATGTTCATCAGCCAGTCCATGTCGTCCCAAGTCATGGTTTCCACGGTCGAGCCAAGAGCGACTCCGGCGTTGTTGAAGATCATGTTCACCTTCCCGTGAGTGCTCACGACCGAGTCAGCCCATTCGTGCATGGCAGAGCGACTAGCTACATCGACGATGTCACTCGTCACGAGCGAACCGCCACTGCGGCACAGCGCCTCGGTCTCGGCCAAACCAGTGCCGTCGATGTCAGACAGTGCAAGTGCGCACCCTTGTCCAGCCAGGTTGATCGCCAAGGAACGACCGATCCCCGACGCGGCCCCCGTAACTGCGGCTACCTTGGTACTGAAGTAGTTCATTTGAAATCCCATCAGCGCGGACCGCGCGTCGTTGTTCAGAACGGATATGCAACTTCATGGGTTCGGTCGTCGCGACCTCATTGAGTAGTCCGCCGGGCCACGTCACCTCTAAACTCCGCCTGCAGTCGCCTAGTCAAGCGGCGCGGAGTCGAAATGTTCGAATCGTTAAATACGTCGGGGTTGAGATTTCGGCCCACCTAAGTCTCGCCAGAAGAAGATCTCGTGAACGGTATCGGCCTTTCGACTTCTTCTCCCAGAAACGCCAGGTAGAAAGTCTACTGATGTTGGGCCGCATAGGAGCGAATGTCGAACTTTCGGGTGCGCCAGCGAAGTTCGAAACTAAACCCGGGCCACAGGGTTGAATTCTTGCCATTCGCGTCCAGGTACCATGACCCACAACCGCCGGTCGTCCATACGGTGCCCTTCATCCGCTGGTCGATCTCGCGGTTGAAATCCTCCTCGACTTCGCGGTGAACATCAATGCTCGACAGATGAAGCCGGTCCATCGTACGAAGTGCATCGAGCACGAAAGCGACCTGGGACTCGATGTAGAACACAACAGATGTGTGGCCGGGACCGGTATTGGGTCCTACTAGGAGGAAGAGGTTGGGGAATCCGCTAACCGAAGTTCCCAGGTACGCTTGTGGACTTCCCTTCCATCGTTCGGAGAGTGTCTCCGCCTCGCGACCACGCACGCGATCCGAAATGGCGGTGTCGGTGACGTGGAAGCCCGTTCCAAATATGAGAGTGTCGATCTCGTGCTCGCGGCCGTCACTCGTGATGATGCTGTGAGGGCTGATGCGCTCGATGGACTCGGTATTCACCGACACGTTGGCTCGGGTAAGGGCCGGGTAGAAATCGTTCGCGATAAGGATCCTCTTGCAACCAATTTTGTAGTCTGGAGTTAGCTTGCGACGCAGTTCGGGGTCTTTGATCTTCCAGTGCATATGGGTCAGGGCCATTTTCTCGAACACGCGGAGCAATCCGGGTCGATGGACCAGCCCCGGCAGCATTGCCTCCTGTCGCCAGTAGACAGCGGTGCGCACTGCCTTTTGCAAGACAGGGATGCTGCCGTACAGCTGCTTTTGCAGTTCTGGCACCTTGCGGTCGGGGCGAGGAAGGATCCACGGGGGAGTGCGTTGGAAAACCGTGAGCTCGCCCGCTGCATCCGCTACGTGAGGGACAAACTGCACCGCAGAAGCCCCCGTCCCGACAACCGCAACCCTTTCTCCGGTCATGTCGTGATCATGGTTCCACTCCGCGCTGTGGAACATCGTCCCTTGGAAGTCCTGAATGCCAGGAATATCCGGGTATGAGGGCTCGCTCAACGGCCCGGCGCCCGAGACCAGGATCTGGCTTCGGACGGTGCCAGCGCGCGTCTCGATCTCCCACTCCTGGTCGCTCTCGAGCCACGTTGCTTGAAGCACTTCAGCATTGAAGGCGATGTGCGGCCAGACGCCGAAGCGTACGGCCGTATCGCGAAGGTAGCGGAGCAGTTCGGCCTGTTGGGAGAAGGCTCTGCTCCACCTTGGGTTGGGCGCGAACGAGAAGGAGTAGAGGTTCGAGGGCACGTCGCACGCACAGCCGGGGTAGTCGTTGTCTCGCCATGTGCCTCCTACGTCGTTCGACCTCTCCAAGACGACGAAGTCATGCCTTCCTTCCTGCTTGAGTCGCACCGCCATGGCCAAGCCAGCGAACCCGCTACCAATGATGGCGACGCGACTGCGAGCGGGAAGTTCGATAGGCATGCGTGTCTCCATCTCCAAATGGTCTGTGACGGTTGGAATAGTATCATGTAGAAGCGTACCGTCAAATGACGTTATGTAGATGACTGGTGAAGAGAGACCTTCGCGCCGCATGGCACGGAAGTCCTGAGTCGGGCCGACCAACAAGACGTGGCACCTGGTGGGGGTCTGTCAGATCAACGGTGTAACTGGTCCCTGGCCTGACACGCCGAGCGGTGGCTTGGCGGGAAGCAGGGATCATGACCGACACGATCGAGCCCATGGAGCTCGACGAGGATGAGAAGCAGGCGCTGGCGCAGCGGCTGGTCGATCAGGCCAGGGAGCAGGGCGTCGACCTGGTCGGGCCGGGGGGTCTGTTGACCGGGTTGACCAAGACCGTGCTCGAGACGGCGTTGGAAGAGGAGTTGGCCGAGCACCTCGGTTACGACAAACACGATCCGGTCGGCCGTAACGGCGCCAACTCCCGCAACGGCACCCGGACCAAGACCGTGCTGACCGATGTAGGCCCAGTCGAGCTGGAGGTTCCACGGGATCGTGACAGCACCTTCGAGCCGAAGGTCGTGACGAAGCGCCAGCGGCGGCTCGACGGGGTCGACCAGATCGTGTTGTCGCTGACCGCCCGTGGCCTGACCACCGGCGGGGTCGCCGCGCACTTCGCCGACGTCTATGGCGCATCGGTCAGCAAGGACACGATCAGCCGGATCACTGAGAAAGTCACCGCGGAGATGGCCGAATGGCAGACCCGTCCGCTCGACCGTGTGTACCCGGTGATCTTCATCGACGCCCTGGTGGTCAAGGTCCGCGATGGGCAGGTCACCAACAAGCCGTTCTACATCGTCATCGGCGTCACCACTGCCGGCGAGCGCGACATCCTCGGGATCTGGGCCGGCGACGGCGGTGAGGGCGCCAAGTTCTGGCTCTCGGTGTTCACCGAGCTGAAGAACCGCGGCGTGGAGGATGTGCTGATCGCGGTCTGCGACGGCCTGAAGGGACTGCCGGATGCGATCACCACGACGTGGGAGTTCACCGCGGTTCAGACCTGCATCATCCACCTGATCCGCAACACCTTCCGCTACGCCGCCAGGCAGGACTGGGAGGCGATGGCCAAGGACCTGCGGCCGATCTACACCGCGGTCAACGCCGAGCAGGCCGCGGCTCGGCTCGACGACTTCGCCGAGAGGTGGGGCGGGAAGTACCCGGCCGCGGTCAAGCTGTGGCGCAACGCTTGGGCCGAGTTCATCCCGTTCCTGGACTACGACGTGGAGATCCGGAAGATCATCTGCACCACCAACGCGATCGAGTCGCTGAACGCCCGATACCGGCGCGCGGTCCGCGCGAGGGGACACTTCCCAACGACGCGGCCGCATTGAAGTACCTGTACTTGGTGACCCGCTCACTCGACCCGACCGGCACCGGTCGGGCACGATGGGTCATCCGATGGAAGGCCGCGCTCAACGCGTTCGCCATCACCTTCGAGGGACGCATCAGCCCCTCGGACAACTAGAGACGCCAGTGGCCAGTTACACCGGAAATCTGACAGTCCCGAGGAGACCTACTGCCTCCATGTTCGATCACGGTGTTCCGCCTATGATAGCCCTGTGAGTATCGGCGGTAATGACCTGATGACGATCGACTCGTTGGCGTATGCCTCGGGAATGACCGTGCGAACGTTGAGATCTCATGCCACGCGGGGGCTGCTCCCACCTCCTTCGATGAAGGGTCGCGTTGGCTACTACAACGGCTCGCACCTGGCGAGACTGAACTTCATCAAGGAGATGCAGTCGGCTGGCTTCAGTCTCGCGAGTATCGAGCAGATCCTGTCAGGTGTGCCGCACGATGCTGGGGAAACGATGTTGGCCGTCGTTCGCGGTCTTGTGGCTCCGTGGGACGCGGAACCGACGACCACCTTCACCCCGGAGCACATTGCTGGCATGTTCGGCGTCCCCGTCGATGCGGAAGCCTTGAGCCTGTTTGGCGACCTTTTTGGTGCGGAGTTTGATGCAGAGGGCAACGTGACCGTGACCGCTCCTGGTTTGCTTACTGCCGCTGCCGAGGCTGTGAGGGTCGGTCTGCCACCTGAAGGAGTCGCCGAGGCTACGCAGTTGCAGGTGCGCTCAGCCAAGGAGGTTGCCAAGTGCTTCGTTGACTTGTTCCGCGACAGCCTCTGGAAGCAGTTCATCGAGGCTGGGCTGCCCGAGGAGGAGTGGCATCGGATCAGCGGGATCCATGCACGCATCAGTCCCTTGGCCGTGCAAGGCTTCCTTAGTGCTTTCCGGCGGGCGATGACTCAGGAAGTCAGTTCGGCGCTTAGCGAAGAGTTGGGTTCCCAAGCCCAGCCCGCCCTGGCGCGTCTCTTAGGATCTGAGTAGCCTCGGGTTGGTCGGCACTGGGGACTGCTGCACGGATAGGTGACAACTTGAGGTGCCCCACCGTTTGGGTTCCAGATTTAGTGGCTAATTGACTGCGCTGGCGGTGTCGTCCTCGGAGGTTACTTCGAACTCAATGGGTGTGCGGTAGCCGAGTGAGGAGTGGCGTCGTTGGCGGTTGTAGAAGATCTCGATGTACTCGAATATCGCGTTGGCGAGTTCGACTCTGGTCTTCCACCGTCGGCGGTTGAGGAGCTCGATCTGCATCGAGGACCAGAAGCTCTCCATCATGGCGTTGTCGAGCCCCGCCGCCTACGGTTTGTCGCGTGCCGGGTCTGATGGAGGCTCTCATTCCACGGAAGGATGAGAGTCATGGCAGCACCGAGGAAGTATCCCGACGAGCTTCGGGAGCGAGCGATTCGGATGGCAGTCGATCTGCCGGCGTGACCCTGCGACCAGGTCCGGTGCACTGCGCCGGGTCGGTGAGCAGCTCGGGATCAATCCCGAGACGTTGCGCAACTGGGTCCAGCAGGCCGAGATCGACGAGGGGCACCGTCCCGGTGTCACCAGCGAGGACGCCCAGCGCATCGCTGAGTTGGAGCGTGAGGTCCGTGAGCTTCGTCGGGCGAATGAGATCTTGCGGACGTCCGCAGCTTTTTTCGCCGCGGCGGAGCTCGACCGCAAGCTGAAGTGAGTACCGCGGTGGTGGTCGACTACATCGATCAGCACCGCGAGCGGTTCGGGGTCGAGCCGATCTGCCGGATCCTTCGCCGGGCCGGGATACAGATCGCCCCGAGCAGCTACTACGCCGCCAAGACCCGGCCACCGTCCCCGCGCGCAGTCGCCGATCAGCAACGCCTGGAGATGATCCGTCGCGTCCATGTCGACAACTACGGCGTGTACGGGGTCCGCAAGATGCACGCCGAGCTGAACCGGCGCGGGCATCGGATCGCCCGGTGCACTGTGCATCGGCTGATGCGCGGCGACGGGTTGCGCGGGGTCAGCA